>PMWW01000005.1 GCA_003165795.1 Acidobacteriaceae bacterium | reverse complement strand
GAGATGATGTCGATGGGCGCGTCGCGCTTCGATATCGCGCGTTTCGGGGCCGAGGTGTTTCGTCCCTCGCCGCGGCAGTCGGACCTGATGATTATTGCCGGTCGCGTCTCGCAAAAGATGGCGCCAGTCATTCGCGAGCTCTACATGCAGATGCCCGAGCCCAAGTGGGTCATCTCGATGGGCGCGTGCGCAACTTCGGGCGGCGTGTTCAACAACTATGCGCTGGTGCAGGGCGTCAATCAGTGGATTCCCGTGGACGTGTATGTCCCCGGCTGTCCGCCGCGTCCGGAGCAGTTGATCTACGCCATTATGCTGCTGCAGGAAAAGATCAAGAATGACCACGGGTCTTTCCGGCGCGCGCTGAACCTTGAGCCGGCATAGACAGGAACTCACATTTTGCTCAAGTGGCCGCCATGGTCGAATAAACAAAACTCTAGCGACCACGTGGCGCGATCCTGACCTTATGAACTTAGTTGTAGGCCGGGCGCGGTTGACGCTCCATTCGTGGTGACCATACAATCGATCTAGCGCTTACGCGCATTGTATAGCTGCACTTGATGCCCCCTCGTTCAACGGCAGGACAGCTGACTCTGGCTCAGCATATCGGGGTTCGAATCCCTGGGGGGCAGCCACATTATTATCAAGCACTTACCTCTCCGGACTTCCCCCAAAAACGGCCAGCGGTAACAATTAGTGGTAACTTTGGCTTCGCGCACACCGCGGAACACTGTTCCACCTCGCTACATGCCCAGGAATAACGCGGCCCTGGACTGTATGTCTGCCGCGATTCGTATTGCAAGGGTGAGCGCAGAGCGGGCGTTTGACGGCACTGGTGACCCGTGAGAAAACACAAGCAATGAAAGGCATCAAACGCCCCAAGCTGCCGCGCGGTTTGCGCTGGCGCTCCAACTCGCCGTTCATCTGGTTTAGCTGGCGCGACAGCCGCGGCAAACAGCATCAGCAATCCACGGAAACCGCCAATCCCGCCGAAGCGCTGTCCAACAAGTTGAAGTTCCTAGCGAAGCAGGAACACGAACGCGAGGATTTCAAGGCGCAGGCGAATGAGATGGGCAAACTGCCGCTGGAGCGCGTGGCCGAGCTCTACTTCAACTGGAAGGCGGCCAGCAGTTCGCCGCGCACCATCGAACGCGAGCGCCGGATCTTTGCCCCGGTGCTGAAATTCCTCGCCAGGGAGCTGCGCGTCAGCGCCATCACCCTTCCCCTAATCCGCGAATACCAGCAGCAGCGCCGCCTGCACGTCAGCAAGACCATGAAGCAGCCGGTAACGGGACGCACGGTCAATTACGAAATGCACCTGTTGCGCGGCATGATGATCTTTGCCGACTGTTGGACCGACAGCTTGGCCGCGCGCTATACCCCGCTGCGGCAGATCAAGAAGCGCGCCGGTAAAGTCGCCGAAAAAGTGCAATTGATGGACATCATCAACAAGGCCAAAGGAAACGAGTACTGGCAATTGGCCATGTACTGCGCAGCAGTGGCGGTGGGTACCGGTTGCCGGGGCGGCGAGATCCGCAATCTGCAGCTGAAGGATATCCGACTCGATGAAGGCAAGATTGTGGTTCGTCGCGAGATCGCCAAAAACCGCACACAACGAGAGCCGCGCCTGATGGCACTGGCGGATTGGGGGCTGAGGAATCTTCTGTTGCGTGCCGAAGTTCTGGGAGCAACTGAGCCTGAGCACTATCTGCTGCCACTGGATCTCAGGAAGTCGAAGCATTTGAGCGGACAGACGAAAGCGAAGTGGGACATCACCCACCCCATGACCAGCTGGGTGAAATCGTGGAGGAAACTGATGGAGGCCTGCGGCATGCAAGGCTTTCGTTTCCACGACCTGCGGCACACGTTTCGCACGCTGGGTGCCGAAGCCGGAGTACCCGTGGAGGTCATGATGGCACAACTCGGGCACATGGATCGCGAGACCTCGCTGGAGTACGTGCACATTCAGCAGCGTGCGCTGGAACGCGCTAAGCAATTGATCGAGTCGGAGCAGGAGGACCTACTGGCGACCGCAGAAGGCAGGCCTATTGAGCCTGCCAAACGAAGCGAGGCCAGTCGGCGCCGCGCCCGCCTAGAGTCACGACCGAAGTCGCGCCGCTCCCGCCGCTCTTATCGTCAACCCAGGCGCGCCGCCTTCGCCGCGATGTCGGCTGGTCGAACGGCCCGCCACGAATTGCCGGTATCAACAACCCAGGCAACTGGAATGTCCAATAACACCGGCCAAGATCCGGAGCCGCAACATTCGATTCCGAGCAGTTCCGCCGCTGGGCCGAGCGGAGGCGGGAACAACGCCTAGTCCACGTATGCCCGGCCCGAAGAGACCGCCTCGCTCGGGCCGCTTCCGTCTTTTGACGGATTTTGCAATCTGGAGTACAACCGTGACCCTCAGGTGTAAGGAGCTTAAACATGAGAGCCTCAACCGATGCGATCAGGATGACACCGCCGAACGGATCAGCAAATCAGTTGGACGGCCAGTTTTTTGTAGAGCCCGAACAGCCGAGCAAGCCATTGCCGCCTCAGCCAGTGAGGGTATCGCACGCTGGCAACGGGCACGGAGTACAATCTCTGCGCATGTACACGGAGGAGCAAGTTGCGGATATGCTGCAGGTCTCGCTCTCCCAGCTGCGCAAATGGCGGATGAAAAAGAACGGAGGCAAGCAATTGGGCCCTCCGTTCCGGAAAATAGGGCGCCTGGTACGTTATCCGGAAAGCGCTCTTTTGGCCTATATCAACAGCGAGTGAACAGATTCCGCGACGGATTCCTCGCGGATCGCGCTTTGGTCCTTCAGACTTCAATCCATTCTGCCGTACCAGACCTCTGCCAAACCTCGCACCTCAGCCGATTACCATCTGGGCGCGACCAGTCAAAGTGCAAACGGTGGATAAAAGTGGTGATCAATCCGACATCGGCTACGGCGCGATCTCGGAAGTATCTTGCAACTGGAAATCGGCCCAGCCGACATCTATCGTGTCAAGGCAGCATCATACTAATCGGCCACTGATTCGAAAAGGGTTATAGGCCGGATGAGCCGGTAAAAACCGGTAAAAACGGCGGAATTTGCTACCAATTTGCCACCAAACTGACTGCTACCTAATTGAGCAAGTGGGTCAAGTGGACTGGTTCGTGGTGGGGGACCAGCCCCGTTTTGGTTGATCTCGTTCTTACCGCACGCCTTGACTGGCATCAACCGGCGATTCGTAATCGCGGAGGTCGCCATAGACCGCGAGTTTTTACTCATGTACACGCTGGCTGATCACACGCCCTTGCGACTACAATCACAGACCTCTAACGGCAAGTGTGAATAAAGTTACTCACCACAGTCCAAGTATTCGGAGTTGAGACATGCGCCGTCTCGTCAGAATTGCCGCATTGGCGGCCCTCATTCTCGTTTTACAATTCGCAGTCTTCAACAGTTTTTATGGCGATCTGTGAGGCGTTATGAAATGGTACTTACTCGCCTTTAAGAAATACGCGACATTCAAGGGAAGATCAAGCCGCAAGGAATTCTGGCTGTTCGTTCTCTTCAACTTTATTGCTGCCAATATAATTGGATTGCTGTCTGGCTTGGTGGCAAGAACAACTGGCCATCTAGCTAGAGATCGCCTTCGCGGGTGTCCTGCTCTACTACCTTGCAACGTTAGTTCCGTCTCTCGCCGTGACGGTCCGCCGCCTTCACGACACAAATCGGAGTGCCTGGTGGCTTCTGATAGTTCTGGTGCCATTTCTGTGCGGCGTCGCTCTGGTGGTCATCGTGCCCAACAAAACGAACCCCCAGTTGGTGGGAGCCATATCAGCGTTTCTCGGTGGCATCGCCCTGGCGGTCTTCTTGGCGCTGAAAGGACAGAAAACCGATAATAAGTATGGACCGAACCTCGTTGTTGCAGAGCGGAGGGTTACCGGACTTGATCACTGTCCGAAGTGCGGGAAACCGTGCACTCCAGATCAGCACTTTTGCAAGGCGTGTGGGAAACCGCTAGAACACACGCTAGCACAGACCCCCCAGTTCTTTCACGCAAAGAACCGCCGAATAGTGATTGGTGCCGCTGTGATCCTCTTTGTAGCCGTGGGAGTGGGAGCGCTAGTTATAGTGCGCCAATACTCGCGAAACCAGAACCAGACATCAGGTTTGGCACCTCTTGGTCCAATCGTGCAGGTTCCACCAGCCGTACTTTTTCGTGGTGCAATTCGTCCTCCCGATGGAAGCTCAAGGGGAGCTTCCCAAGAGGACGTCGACGCAGCCGAGCGGGATCTTGCTCGTCAACCGACCGATCCGCGGTCACTTAATGACCTAGGATGTCTCCTTGACGCGTACGGTAACAGCGCCCGGGGGCATGCGCTGCTGTCGGAAGCTCATCGTTTGAAGCCGGATGACCCAGATATCGGCTATAACTACGGCCGTAGCCTTTTCCAGCAGGGCAAAACTGATGAGGCGGAGAAGGAAGCTGACCGCATAATTGCACAAAACCCAGATTTTGCTGAAGCTCGTTTACTGAAGGCGAGCGCAGCGATACAAAAACGAGATTACGACACAGCACAGGATCAGGTCGCCAAGGTGCTGAAAAAGGATTCCGAACCATCAAACCAAGGTACAGAGCCTGTGGTCAAACAGGACAAGGAGGCGCAGGTCCTGAAGGCAATTCAGATGGCGGCGCTTGTTATCCAGGGCGTCATAGATCTGGCGAAGGGGAGAACCCAGCAGGGCCTGGCCTCTTTTCAAGCCGCCTTGAAACTCGGCAGCGATCCCGCCGCGCTATACAACGCCGGGGTTGCTTACCAGCAACTGGGGCAGCCGGCACAAGCGGCGCCGTATTATCAACGTGCCATTGAGGCCCAACCTACTCTTGCTGAGGCACATAACAACTTAGGCGGCCTGATGCTTGCGCAGAATGACCTCTCTGGCGCGCAAAGGGAGCTAAAAGCGGCGGCTGCATTGAAACCGGAACTTCTACCGTCCATTCAAGCGGCAGTTGAAGCCGCAAGCAGGCCAGATCGCCAGACCACTGGACTCATTGCCTGGACAGAACTGATGCGTTCAATCCAGAACGCCATTGCCCGACTAAGCGGTAAAAAAACGATGACCTTGCAGGCTGCGGTCAAGAGCGGCGCGGTAGAAGCGGTCGGGCAGATTACAGCGAATAACATTCGTGTGCAATTGAAGAAGACGGCCCAAGCTGGATCGGGCGTTCTGGAGCTATCTTTTCCGCCCGGCTCCATTTTGGCGAGTAGCAGCGGTCAGTATAGTGATTTGGTGGTTACTAAGGTTATTGGCCGCGAAACCGTCGGTGAGCGTTACATTCCGGGCCCTATTACCCTTTCTGATTCGGAACCTGTAACCTATGCATTTGACGGTTATCTCGCTGCCCTTAAGCCACCGCCACAAAACGTGGCTCTATCCGTAGCTATCAGCGAACCTGGTCCGGTATTGGCCTGCATCGCCGGACAGAATTGATTGCCGGCCGGCATGGCCGTCCAACTTGCGATCTTGATGGAGACGGCAGGATTGAACGCGATGCAATGGCAACAATTACGACAGCGTTTGCAGGTGAATGATGCAGATTGGTCTGAAGCTGAGTCGCTCGTCACGCAATGTAAGACCCAGGTTCGTTGATCAATCCTGTAAAACAACAGAGTCAAGAAGCTGGTTGTGATGCACTTGTAACTTACTGTAGATAATGAATCGTTCATGATCGGCCACCCAAGTTGTTAACCTACTTGTTCTCCCTATCCTGGACAAAACTATCGACCTTGTCATCAATAGCATGAACAAGTATGTCTACTTTTACTCCGCCCTTCAGAAAAATGTGGGTTTGACTGCCAAAAGCGCTATTTACCGCAAGCGCGGGATACCGCGCTGCTCAAGATCTTGACATACGAGCCGTCGTGATTTGGGGCCGGAAAATTGTAGCTGCGATGAGCCAAATGAATCGTAAAGAAAGGATCGAGCCCCATGAATCCTCCGGCTTTTCCTGCCTTCCTTATCTCCGCGCATGAGACCGAGAAGTTGTCTTCCGGGTGCGCGCCTTGCCCGGATTCTTCCCATCGAATAGAGTCCTGAGAAATGTACAGCGTCCCCGGGTGGTAGTGGACGCCGGATTCATGTTCGAGTTGGTACGACTCGACCGGGACCGTCGCGATTTTGGGTACCGAGTAAGTCAACGTAGCCTGGGGTACAGGTTCGATCCTATATGTGGGCGCGGGTTGGATGACCTGCATTTGTATTGGGGGCCTTATTTCCATCAACTGAAAAGTTTGAGCCCGAGCAACATGATGGGTTTTCTGGGTCGGTTTTGTGGCGCTTTTCAGCGCCGTGGCCGTTGAGGGTACCTGGCCTACACTTGAAGCGGCCGACTGTGGGTCGGTGGGATCCCCACGAAAAACGACGGAAGGCGGTATCTTCACTATGGGAGCGGCGGGCTGCAGTAACTGTGCGCTGGGCGTTCCTAATAGCCAAGAACGTGCTAGTCGATGCCAATCCGTGTCACGTCCGATCAGAAACAAGGCAACAGTCGCGGAACTCAGAAAAATAATGCCGCCAATCATCAGTAATTTGTGGTGTTCCCTTGCTGGGCGAACCTGACCTACTTGAGCCCTTTTTGAGGTAGTAGTGGGCTTTGTTTTCTCAGGGGTCAACTCATCCAGCAGCCTTGCACCGCACTTCGGGCAGAATCTCTTGCCGACCCCTATTTCGCTATGGCAGTTGCTGCAGAGCATTCTCGGCCTCTGGGCGTTCGACTTACTGCTGAGTGGCTTCCTCTTCTCGCACCCTTCGTCCACAATTAGGGCAAAACATATCATCATCACTGAGAGAAGTGCCGCATTCTCGGCAGGCATCATTTTCGTTAGTGGAAGCCGCGAGTCTTTGTCCGCAATTGCCGCAAAAGGTGCTAGCTGACTCAACCGGTTCAGCGCATTTGGGACACCGTGGGGTCGGGGGGAGCGTCGATTTGGCCCGGATAGATGCGCTCAAATCCCCACCGCACTCCGAGCAGAAGAGACTACCAGGCTCGGAAATCGCGGAGCATTTCGGGCAGCGTGTCTCCCGCCGAAGCGGAACGACTGTTGAATCTCCGGCACTTTCCGCGACTGTTCTTGGGGTCGGCACTCTAGGCTCGTTGGTCGGTTCGCTGTCGGGGAACTGGCCTTGTGCCTGAGCTAGGCCTGTTGTTCCTCTAATGAGACCGTTGATCCATCGTTCCAGGGCAGCGTTCGAGACACGTATAAACGCGACCAGCTGTTCCGAACGGGAATCCGCAGGCTGTCCACTCTTTGTCGACGCGGACTTTTGCTTTTGAGTATAGAAGGTCAGATGAGTACATAAGAGGCGACGACCCGGAGGACCGACAAACAGAAAGCGCTTTGTAGCGTTCCTTGGCTCGTCCGGTGTGACGCTGCCCGAAAAAGTTGTTTGTTCGATCTCAATTAGGTATCCTGACCAGATTAAATCCATACATTCACGATAGACACTCTTCAAAACGAGCCAGCCATCCGACTCCTCAAGAAATCCAGTTTTGAGGAGGCAACTGATGACGACGGAAGCCTGTTCGGGATTGAGGCTGGCTCGACTTAGCGCAGATACCGCGTCGCTGGTACGTATCTTGTCTGTCGCACGCTTGTTGTAAGCTCGCCATATGATGGTGCTCGATCGAACTTGAAAGGGCAGCAGGCCAATCCGTCTTGTGCCTTGACTCGAGTCTGTATTCTGAAGGTCTTGGGTAAGGGCAGCAACAAAATCAGATATTTTCAGCGGCGGTCCTACACAGAAAAGAAGCTGTTCGAAAGATCCCAGAGCTACCGTTTCCCCCGCGGCATACAACGGCACCGAAACGGACTTATGGCCGGGAGTAGAAACGGAAAGGCGCAGTCCTAATTCAGGCTGTGCGAGCGTCCTCATTGAGTCGCGAAATCCTTGTTCCAGCTCCATATCGCGTCCAGCAAAAGACTGCTTCGCGAGGCCTTTGCCAAGAAGTAACAAGCGCGCCAAAGAGCGCTCTTCTGGAGCCGTTCTAAGCTGATGTGACATTAGAAATGCCAAGGGCGAGTTGGCCGAAGCGGTTACATGCCCGCTCTCTCGCAGCCATTCAAGAGCAGCCAGAGAAAGAAACCAGGGTTCGTGAGAAAGGAGTGCGTTAATTTGACCCTCCCTTTAGTCCGACCGCGACCACACACGAACAATGCGAATCGATCGCAGTCGTTCCATACAAATCGCAGCAAATCTGCGCCCCGCTGAGACCTATTCGGCAGAGTGCCAAGACACAACTGCTACTTCTAGCCACAACAGTCCTCAGAATCAATCCACCCTCCGAGTCTCTTGGATTCTGCACCGGCAAACCACACATTCCGAGATTACCGGGACGAACCCGGACGGATTGAAAGAATTTGTTGAAGAGCCTGCCAAGTATTGGGGAGTTCTGAGGAAGCGTCAGAGACAAACGCTCTGCCAACCTGACCCGCGATGTCACCAATGCCAGGCAACTCGTATGCGTGAAGAACCGGATCGAGAATCGCTGCTGCTTCCCCAACAATCGGAAGCCCCGACACGGCGAGTTTTGTTTCTATGGCGGCTAGACTTTCAAGTATGGCTTCCGTATTGGTCAGATTGTGGGTGACCGCCTCGTTCCATATGTCGGCTCCCGTACCCACTATAGTGAATGGAGAAACTTCGTCTTTAGGAAGTACTTGGAGCAGTTTTTGGATCTCATCCATGATGCCTTCTGAATCTGAGATCTGATTGAGCGCATTGCTAAGCTCCGACGGAGGCGTATCCAGTGTGACGTTGCCCACAGGTCGTTGGGGCACACCGTCGAACGGAGGCGGGGGGTACTGCGCGTCTAGAGTCAGATTGCCCACTGGCCTTTGGATCTCACTGTTCGTTGCAGGCAGCGGGGATGGTGCACCAGGCCATGCCCGGTCTATGAGCGGGGAACTAGGGGCCGGCTGCGCCCCGCCAGCATCCTGAGCCGACGGAGGTGGCGCCGGAGGATAAAGGATGTCCCAAGCAGGTGTGCCGGGCTGAGGCTGGAGAAAAAGCCCGGCGCCAAGGGCGGTTAATCCACCCAGGACGCTGATTGTCGTCAGATAGCCTGTGGTCGCTTCGCAGTCGGAAGGTTCGGAGCAATCACCCGCAAAGGCAATTCCTGCAAAGAAGAGGACGAACCAGCACAATGCCAGAATCTTTCGCCGGTTACACATGTTGTCCCCACCTCCGAACACCGATTCCGAGCACGATACCCCAAATCGAGTGACCGATCAGGCCCATTGCGACAAATCCGGGGTCATTGAGCCTGACTTCGAGGAAACGGGGATAGGTAATAAACATCAGCGTCTGAAGGCCGAGCCCCCAGATGAATCCGGGCAGCGCGCCTCCGCGAGGGCGCACAAGCGCAAACATCATGCCGAAGCTTATGCCATTCCAGAAGTGATAGATCCAGCCAACTATGATCGCGATATGGCTCGTCACAGGAAGGCCGGTCATCAAGCTGCCGAAAATTGGCATGGCTCCGAACGGATTGAACCGAAAGCTGAACATCAGCCTAACCAGCGGCCTACTCAAGTCATAGCAAATCGTCCCCAGAAAACCCGCAACCGCGCCGACTACGAGAAGGCGTGCGGCTGCTTGGAAACGCCAGTTCAAGCGACTCCGAACACCAATGATCAGAAGAAGAAAAAATACCGAAGGCATGACGATGAAGGGAACCGTAAACATCATCGGAAGGGGGCCGAAGACGTGGGCAAGGATCGCCGCCCCCGAAGTTCCCGCAAGGCAAACACCAAAGACGACCTGCCAGGCCGGGATTTTAGGATAATGAGCGCCTCGGGTTATAGCCGTTCCGTTGTCGTTCATCCGAATCGTTACCTATTTCCGAACCGAATTCGCAATTGTCTGCAGCCGTCCAGCTTGTAACCGATTTGGCACCAGCGCCAAGTAAGCCAGAACCATAGACAGTAAAACTATTTCTTGCTCTTTCTCTGCCGAGTTTGTCACCGATGCTTGATAATTCATTACGAGCGACAGAAAAAATGGGATCGCGATCGTTAATAGCGCACGCGCTGGAAACGGAATCACGTCTCTCTTGTTGAGAATGGGTTGAATCAATCCCGGGATAAGATTTCCGAACCTCAAAAAGACGAAGGTAATGAGTCCGACCAACGCGGGAAAGCTCCGCTGAGACACTATGCCGACCGCGTCAGACGTCTCCAAGTGCATCGCTGACCAGCTAATCCCGAAGAATATAGTGCAAGTAGCGGGAAAAAGCAGGCATCGCAGCCAATCTGGAATTCGTGCTGCGAAGAATACCAATAGCTTAACCGGATGTGTTGCAACTTTCCGGGATGGTGGCTGGTGACGTGAAAGAATCGCCAAATGGTAACCCGACCCGCGATCTTCAAGTGGCGG
>PMWW01000083.1 GCA_003165795.1 Acidobacteriaceae bacterium | reverse complement strand
GAACGGCTGGGCTTTCTCGGCCGAGTGATTCACGGCACCAATCCCCGAGTTTGGCTCAGAGACATCAGGCAGCGCGTGGGTGAGGCAATTGACTTTGAGATAGCCATTGAGGTGTGACTCGCGGAACCGGCCGCACGTGGCGCATGTCCCGGGGAGCGATGCCGTTCTGTCCCCAGTCAAAGTGCGATTGGTGAAATATTGCTCCGACGCAATCGGACTGCCACTCCGCCATCGGTTGCTGTCGCCATCAGCGAACAGGTACTGATGTAGCTGGTCTTGGCAACGACATCTTGGCTATCCGNNCCCTTGTCATTCGAGCCGCTCCTTGACTCGGATGAGGCTGCAGCCTTGCTCAAGATCCACCCCAAAACGCTGCAGCGCCTGGCCCGAAATGGCGAGATCTGTGGCGTACACGTCGGCAAATTGTGGCGCTTCCGTGTCTCCGCTCTCAATGAATGGCTCAATGGCAAGACCGCCTAACGCGTATGTCCCTCTTAGCGCATCGCCAGTATCGCAGCGCCAACGGCGAAGGACCTGGTTGCGACAGAAATGGTTGTGCTCTGGCGATGGGAGTGGGGCATTTCGTGCTAGATTCACAGTGTCATCTGCGCCGCACTCAGGAGGTTCGAAAATGAACCGAGTGAAGCGGCGGTCGAAGTATCAGTACGGAACGCTGACACTGGAAAAGCGTTCCCGAGGGCCAGACGTATGGATTTACCGTTTCGTCGAATTCGAAGCAGGGCGGAAACGGCGCCGCAAGACCATCGTCGGAACCCAAGAGCAATACCCAACCCGGGCGGCAGCCGAGCGTGCGAGCGAGCATCTGCGGCTGTCAGCCAATCCCGAAACCTTCAACCCGGAATGCCCGACCATGGGTGGCCTGATCGATCGCTACATCGAGCAGATACTCCGTCCCTGTCTCGACGTTCCTCTTGGCGGCGTGCAGGACAGCGCGGCGCCAATGTCCTTCCAGTGCGCGAAGTCCTATCAGTCGGCCCTGAACCGCTGGGTCCGGCCGCATTGGCAGGATTACCGGCTGCAGGACTTCAACAAGCCTGCGGTCCGGGCGAGCATCGAGGAATGGCTGCGTTCCTTATGGCGCTCGCCCAAGAACCCCAACGGGCTCGCACCCAAAATGGTTCGCTCTATTTGGAACGTGATGAAGCTCGCGTTCAAGTTCGCAGTCAAGTGGGGCTACCTCAACGAGAACCCAATGGGAGAGAAGCGAGTCGAACTGCCTCGCGGCTCAACCAAACGACAAAAACAACCGGTGCAGTTGACGGCGGCCGGATTTTTCCTGCTCTTAAGCAGGTTGGGCCCTTGCGAGAAAGTGGCAGTGGCCTTTGCGGGCTGGCTGGGGCCGCGCATCAGCGAAGCGTTCGGATTGAAGTGGCAGGACCTCGACTTGGATCTCGGCGTGGTGACTTTTCGCCAAGGCTGCGTCCAGGGACGGATCACGCCGCTCAAGACCGAGGCGTCACGTACCAATTTGCCGGTACCGGAAGAGGTGTTGGAGTTGCTGCGCCTGTGGCGCTCCGTCACCATTCACGGCGCACCCGGCGACTGGGTGTTCGCCTCACCTTACACCAAGGGCAATCGGCCGTTCTGGCCAGCGCAATTGATGAAGACGCACATCAAGCCGGTCGCCTTGGAGCTTGGTCTTCCCAACATCGGCTGGCACAGCTTCCGACACACGGTGAGCGCCTGGGGCAAGGAGGCGGGTCTCGAACTGGAGGAGGTCAAAACTCTTCTGCGGCACGAGAACCTCGCTACCACATCCGAGGTCTACGGCGATCTTGGGATGGAAGCCAAGCGGCGGATTCAGCAGCAGCTAGTGAACTTCGTCAAACAGCAGGCCACACGCATTCAATAGGGGCCTGTACCCACCTAGTAAACTTATGTGACCCTTATCTGACCCAGATGCTTTTTGCGGATTTGCTGCAAGTCCAAGAAAAGAATGGCTCCTCAGGTAGGACTCGAACCTACAACCCTCCGGTTAACAGCCGGATGCTCTGCCATTGAGCTACTGAGGAGTATCGGTGCGCTGCGAACCGCGCTGGCAAATTGTACTTGTATTGTAGCGGCCGGTACGGATTGCGTCAAAGCCGTAAGCCTCCGGCACGCAGGATCTCGTTCCAATTCGGCGCAACGTCATTATGGTCCCACGCTTGACGCTCGACCGCGTCTGGCCCGCCTGCGGCAAAGCTGCTACGCTCTTGCTGACAAGCGTCGCACGCCTAGATCGCCGAACGCGCGGCACCACACATTGTCATGGCCTTTAACGTTTTCTCGCACCTCTCGCTCACGGCATTGGGCCCCGCAATCCTGCTGATCTCGACTGCAGGGGCGCAGAATCGCAACTCTGGCACTGCTTCGACGATGAACATTCCCAAGCCGCCCGCAACCCAGCAGCAGCCTGTTACCGACGACTACTTCGGCCACAAGATTGTCGATCCTTATCGCTGGCTGGAAGACGGCAGCTCTCCCCAGACGCAGCAGTGGGTCGCGGAACAGTTGGCCTACACGCGCCGCATTCTCGACAAACTGCGTGGCCGCCAGCAGTTGCATGATCGCATTGAGCACTTGCTCGAGATCGGCAATCTGGGCGACACCCAAGTCGGCGGCGACTATTACTTTCACACTCGTCGCGACGGTAAGCAGAACCAGCCCGTGCTCTACGTGCGCAAAGGCGTCGACGGTCACGACGAAATCCTGGTCGATGCCAACCAACTCTCCAAGGACGGTACGGACGCACTCGACTGGTGGTACGTTTCGCACGACGGCAAGTTCGTCGCATACGGCATCTCGGAGAGCGGCTCGGAGATGAGCACGCTGCACATCATTGAGACCGCAACCCACACGCTGCTGCCCGACACGATTGCGCGCACCCGCGCGGCGAGCCTGGCGTGGAAGCCCGACGACAGCGGCTTTTACTACACGCGATATCCCAAACCGGGCGACGTCGCTGCCGGCCAGGAGATGTACAACCGGCATGTCTTTTATCATGCGCTGGGCGGCGATGCGGCAAGTGATCCGCTCATCTTCGGCCAAGGCCGCGATGCGCAGGACTGGCCCAACGTCGCATTGTCGAATGATGGCCGTTGGCTCAGCATCATGGTCGAACAAGGCTGGACCAAGAACGAGGTCTATCTCAAGGATGTGCGGACGAACCAGTCGCCGATGCGCATCACGACCGGCAAAGACTTCCTCTATTACGCCCAACCTTACAATGGCGACCTCTACATCCTGACCAACGAGGACGGGCCGCGCTATCGCGTCTTTAAGACCCTGGTGACAATGCCTTCGCGCGAGAACTGGCGCGAGATCATTCCGCAATCCGACGCCGTTCTTACCTCGCTGCAAATCATTGGCGGACAACTCTTCGCCCGCTACGAGCTGAACGCGCACTCGCTGCTCAAGCGCTTCGACACTGACGGCAAGCCGCTGGGCGAGGTGCAACTGCCGACGCTGGGCACCATCTCCTCTATCGGCGGCGAGTACGACAGTCCCAGCGCGTTCTATCTTTTCTCTTCCTTTACCGTTCCGACGACGATCTACCGCTTCGATATTCATTCGGCGAAGAATACGGTGTGGGACTCCGTCGAGACCGGCATCGATACCAGCAAGTATGAGACGAGGCAGGTCTGGTACACCTCGAAAGATGGCACCCGGGTTCCCATGTTTCTGGTGATGCGCAAAGGCCTCAAGCTCACCGGACACAATCCTGCGCTGCTCACCGCTTATGGCGGCTTCAACGTCAGCTTGACGCCTGAATTCAACAAGGTGCTGTTTCCCTGGCTCGATCGCGATGGCATTTTCGCCATGGCGAACCTGCGCGGCGGCAGCGAGTTTGGGGAAGACTGGCATCGCGCGGGCATGATGGACAAAAAGCAGAATGTCTTCGACGACTTCTTTGCCGCAGCCGAGTATCTGCAGAAAGAAGGCTACACCGACCAGGACCACCTGGCCATTCGCGGCGGCAGCAATGGCGGACTGCTGATGGGAGCGGCGCTGACGCAAAGGCCCGAGCTGTTTCGCGCGGTCATCTGTCAGGTGCCGCTGCTCGACATGCTGCGCTATCAAGACTTCCAGATCGCCAAGCTGTGGATTCCGGAGTACGGATCGTCCGAAGATTCGAAGCAGTTCGCGTGGCTCTACGCCTACTCGCCGTATCATCACGTGAAAGCTGGAACCGCTTATCCCGCGGTGCTGTTCATGACCGCTGACAGCGACACTCGCGTCGATCCCATGCACGCCAAGAAGATGACGGCTGAATTGCAGGCGGCGAACGGCGGGACAAATCCGATTCTGCTGCGCATTGAACCCAAAGCCGGACACGGAGCAGGCAAGCCTATTTCCAAACTGGTGGAAGAATGGACCGACATCTATTCCTTCCTCTTCTGGCAACTGGGGATGGAGTAAAAGAGAGCAATTAGCAATTAGCGACTGGCAACTAGCCACTAGCGCCCTGAGTTACAAGTCTCTTGCATATATTTGTCATCCCGAGCGAGCACTTCAGTTCGCGGGCAACAATCTGCCGTTCCGATTCGAACCCGGCGATTACGCATTCCAGCAACATCCCGTGGCCGCCGCGTCGCAGTGACCATAGGTTGACCGGTTGGTCGTGCGTTTCTCGATTAGCTCCCGATAACGCCTTGATAACCTTGGCCATCTGGGGTCTTCAACGCCAAGCCGAATTATGCGCTTTTCCCCCCACAAGGTGAGACAATAGGAGCATGACTTATTACCAAGTTGAATTTCAGGCGGGGCCTTCGAGCCGGCTTGTGCCGAAGCGCTTCCGTACCGAAGAAAAGGCGAAGAACCACGCCAAGAAAGTGCTGGGCATCGCCGACGATAGCGGCCTGGAATCGCGCGCGACTATTCTTCCGGTGAGCAGCAGCCGGACCGAACTTCCATGACCTGCCCGAACTGCAAGGGGGAACTGTCGCGGGTTTGGCAGCCGCAGCGGGCTGCCAGTGCGCTGGCAATCGCACATGTGCAGTGGAGCTGCAGCACTTGCGGCGACTCCTTCAGCAGCAAGCAGTTGCGACCCGGACCCAAGCGCCAGCCGAAGGCCGGGCCCCTGCAGGCCGAGATCCTCTGACGGTGCAAGGTGGAGCGGCCGCAACCCAGTTAGGGAAACTCGGAGCTGCACTTCCTATCTGAAGTGTGACTGACCCCGCTCACGCGAAACTGTCACGGAACTCACATTTTGGGTTGCGCCAGCAATGCGCCTCAAAGTGCACACCAGCCGCTCCAGTCCTTCCGCCGCCTTCAAAGCTCAAATACCTCCCTCTTACCGGGGAAAAGTCGGTCGGGGCGGAAGCGCCGACTCCAGTGCCCTGCGTAGACGGCGATTGCCGGCCTACTTGGTTGCTGACCCTAAAACGCCGATCCTACATTGGCGATTATCGCCTGCATTTGGGGCGTCAGTTGTACCACCAGCTCGGCATTGTAAGAGTGAGAAGTGGTATCGGCGATGATCGCGGGGGTGGCGCCAAAGATGCGAAAGGCGCCAAGAGCGTAGCCCCGCGACTTGGCTGCCGGCGAACCCGGACTCACCGCCGGATCGACATTGGTGATGATGATGGAAATCGTATTGTCGCTGTTGCGGCGGATGTCCCAGGTGCGGAATTGCTGCGGGTGGTCCCGCAGAGAAGACGTCTCGACTTCCCAGAAGCCAAGCGTCGGATCGCCGCTGGGAGCCGATTGCAGCGTAACCACGTTTACATGACGGTGTCCCGCCATCCACAGGATGAGATTGGGATAGCCGTGCAGCACGCTAAGCATGTAATCGTCGGTATATTCCGGACCCGGCCACATGGGGTAGGGAGCGGTGTCGGTAAGGCTGTTCTGAGGCATGACCGGGACGTGGGCCGCGATAATCATCAGCTGGTTGGCGTTCTGGCCGTCCTGAAGTTCTCCGGTAAGCCACTCGAACCGCTGTTGATCCAGACCACCGGCGGCATAATCCTGCTGGCCGGGTCCGGTGACCGTATCGTCGAGAACGATAATCTTAATAGGTATGTCAGACTTCGGTACGAAGCTATAACAGGCGAAGTCCTGCTGGATGTTGCTCTGGCTGAAGCCGTGACCGACCGGGTTCGACGTGGTGGAAAAAAACTCGTTCATCCAATTCTGCCGGCAAGAAAGAGGCGTCGCCAAGGAGCGGCGATTGGAGTCGGGAACGACCATGGGGGGCACGGGAAAGTCAGCCTCTGGCCCGGCTCCAATGAGCTCGCCGTAAACCGTCGTGCCGTCGAGCACGCCCATATAGGCGCCGGTTCGATCTACGGCATCCGACGACGGATCCGAATTGTCTTCCATGTTGATAATGACGTTGGACACATGGGCATTTCTGGTTTTTGTGTCCTCGCAGGCCGAGCCCATCCACGACTGATCGTGATTACCGATGACCTGATACCAGGGAATCTCTGGGTTGATTCCGGCCGCCTGGAACGGCTTCTGATAATCGATGGTGTAAGCCCCGACATGGGCGCCGGAACTAGGGGTAATGATCTTGCCGTCGATTACATCAACAAACCATCGCAGCTCGTTGTACTGGGTGTTGTTGGCGGCATCGCCCAGAGACATGCCGAAATCGAACCGGGTAATTTTGTGCAGCGCGTTGATGGTCTGCACGGCGGCATCGAGGACATGGGGCGTCGAAAGCAAAATCGGCGAATAGCACGACGACAAACCGGAAGAGTTTGGACCATAGGGTGCACTCCAGCCGATATAGAGCGGCTGGGCCGGGGATTCCTTGTCGGCAATGTGGATGTCGGAGATGGAAAAGAACGACAACAGTCGCGCCACATTGGGCGCACCCTGATAGCTGGGAGCAAGCTCGGTCCTCAGAGTGTGAAGCAAGGGGCCGCCTATCGTCCAGGCGCTGTAACCATATTGCTCATAGAGCGCCACCTCTCCGGGATCGATCTGTGGCGCAGACGGGTTTATCGCCACGGGGAGGACCTGCTGCTGCGCGGTGGTGTAAACCTTCTTGGCAATCGGCCAGGATACAATTTGCGCAGGTTGCGGGGCGGGCTGCGGTCCCGGGTTGACCCCGCACGCGGCCAGTTGCACTGCGCCAATTCCTACTCCTACGCTCTTTACGAAGTCTCGTCTGGTAAGTCCAGTTACCTTATCCTTGACTGACATAGATTCTCCGATGATTGCGGTGGCGCGATGCGCCCATGAGTGTTAACACAAGAGCCAGTGCAAACCTTAGGCCAAACCCTTTGGAGGATAACGCGCGAAGGCGTTGGCAGGATTGAGGTTGCCTGTTGAGGATTGTTAGAAATTAATAATCAAACGGGCCAGATCGGCAAAATCGACCGGCAAGATCCGCTGGGCGCCGACACCCTGCGCTCCATCAAAACCTGGACCGTGTCTTTTGGGGAGTACTACTTGTTGCCAGACCTGGTCCGCGGGGATAGGCCAGCGCGATCCATGTGGGCATGTCATTGACCGGGCCCACCCGGAAATGTTATAAAAACACGCCCTTTGTGCTGCCCGGTAGTGTGCCCAAAAGTGCACATAAACTGGTGCAAGTGTTCCCGACGCGGCCAAACCTCATGCACTTCTGTCTGAAGTGGAAGCGCGTTTCCGGGATTCCAGCAGGTCTATGCATGGTGCTCGTTTGGCGGTCTGCGCACCCGCAGGCCCGAGTTCCGTGCGCGCCCGGCCTGTTGGGTGGTCAAGGACCTCTAGGAAACGATGTCCGCGGACATCCGCGGCAGAGCGATACAACCGTACTGTCATTAACATGGGTGCTGCTCGCCCGCAAACGGCGCGGCCCCATCGGAGGAATCATATGCACACCTGGCTCGCCGTCTTGCGGCGGCTGTCGTTCATACCACGCAATAACCCGGCGAAGTTTTTCGTCGCCGCGCTGAGCATTCTCATGCTGAACGCTTCTGCCGCCTTCGCGCAGCCCAGCGGGGCCGCGGGCGAAGCCAATTTGCAACTCCCCGATCTTTCGTCGGTCAGCTTTCTGGGCATGAATGGTCACAACATATTGGCGATTGGACTTATCTTCTGTGCCTTCGGCTTGCTCTTCGGACTGGGGATTTGCCTGCAGCTCAAGAACCTTCCGGTGCATCGCTCGATGGGCGAAATCTCCGACTTGATCTATGAAACCTGCAAGACCTACCTCATCACCCAGGGCAAATTCCTGATGATCTTGTGGGCCTTCATCGCCGTCGTCATTCTGGCCTACTTCGGATGGCTGGCCCCGGTTCCCGGCAAGCCGGTCGCGGTCACTCTTCCCGTCATTCTCCTGTTCAGTGTCATCGGTATTGTGGGCAGCTACGGCGTGGCCTGGNNTGCTGATCTCGGTCGAGCTGCTCATCATGCTTTGCATTCTGCTGTTCATTCCGGCTGACTACGCCGGCCAGTGCTTCATCGGCTTCGCCATCGGCGAGTCGCTGGGCGCGGCCGCGCTGCGTATCGCCGGCGGCATCTTTACCAAGATCGCCGATATCGGTGCCGACTTGATGAAGATTGTCTTCAAGATCAAGGAAGACGACGCCCGCAACCCTGGCGTCATTGCCGACTGCACCGG
>PMWW01000175.1 GCA_003165795.1 Acidobacteriaceae bacterium | reverse complement strand
CTTCTAGCCCCATCCGCTTCATCAGCGTTTTGACATGCCGACGGCCGATCTTGCACCCATCGGCAGCCAGCAGGCCTCTCAGCATCCGCGAGCCGGCGAAAGGGAACTCCAGGTGCAGCCGGTCGAGACGCCGCATGATTGCGAGATCGGCTTCCGGCACTGGGCGCGGCAGGTAATAGACGCTGCCACGGCTGATGCACAGAACGTCCGCCTGCTTGGTGATCGGCAGATCATGCTCACGGTCGATCATCGCTTTGCGNNCCCGCCTTGGTGAGCGCGCCTTCTAAAAAATCGTTTTCCAGCGTCAGTTCGCCGATCTTCGCGTGCAGTGACTTCACGTCGACGGCCGGTTGCGCCGCTCCGTTGCCGGGGCCGAAAACATCGGCAGCTCCGCCCTCAAGCTGCGCCTTCCACGTTGTGATCTGATTGGGGTGGACGTCGAACTGCTCTGCAAGTTCAGCCAGAGTTCGATCGCCCTTGATCGCCGCAATCGCAACCTTCGCCTTAAAGGCCGGTGTGTGGTTCCGGCGCGGTCGTCTTGGCATGGTCTCTCCTGATTCGCAGGCCACAGCGTGCCCGCCGTCAGGCAGAAATTCCACTTATCGTCCTGTGCAGATTTCCGAGACCGGCTCTGCCCTAGCGCCAGCCACCAGCCGGCGAGCTTTCCTGGCAAACTCGCCGTCGCCGCTATCGTCAGCGCGGCGACCAGAATCACACTTCCGGCGATGAAGAAGTTGGCTCCGGCAACGCCTGATATCCGGATTTCGGCGGTCGCCATCAGCACTGACGAATTCACGTACAGGTAGAGCACCTGCACGATCACAAGTGCGATTGCGGCCGCGCGAAACATGCGCAGCGATGCCGAACGCACCCGTTCAAAGCCGTTGCTATCGGCGATTTCGCGACTAGGACGTGCGATGCAGAAGAGAAACAGCCAGCCTCCCAGCAGTAACGACTGGAAGACGAGTGTTCCCGCCCGCAACAGTACCGACAGATAACCAAAGATGTCGACCAGCTTGAGCATCATGGGTGGCTAGTTCACCCTGAACAGAACTTCGCCTTGGCTGATATGCCCGTCGGACGCGAGTACCTGCCACTGCAGCTTGTAGTTTCCAGGCTTCAAACCGGTGGCCTGCACGGTGAGAGTATCGGGAGTGGGCTGCCTTACGCTTTCCAGTTTCTGCGGCGCGCCATCAGGGCCGAGTAGGTGTAGTCGCGAACGGCCGCCGTCGACCCTGACGTTAAAGCGCAGCCAGATGGGCACGTCAGGCCCTTTGACGGTGGAGTTGAGCTTGGGTGTTGACTGCATCAAGACCGCGTGGGCCCAAACCGGTTGAGCGATTGCGGCTAGCCAAAGCGTGGTTAGCAGAATAGAAAAAAATGGCACTCGGAACAAACGGTGCAATTGGCATACCTCTACAACGATGCTATATGGCAATCGCATTTGGGGGAAGTAGTTGGGCTGTCGTTTATCCCACGGGCGCGCGGGTGAGCATCCTGTCCAGGCTGCGGCAAGTTATGCGGACCAGGACAGCAGGCCTTGGAGTTACGACTCCTCTCGCTTACGGCCGTGCAATCCAACCAGCCGCCCAATCAGCACTGCGGGATACATGATTCCGGTGACCGCCTCAAGGATCGCCAGCGATCTGGCATGCGGCCCCCAGGGAATGATGTCGCCGTATCCCACTGTGGTCAATGTCACAAAGCTGAAGAAGATCAATTCCGACGGCATGAAATGCTTTCCCGGTTGGACCGTGTCCCGGAACGACCCTGGCTGCAGTTGTTCAATCATTCCGTAGGCCAAGCCATAGGTGATCCCAACCAGCATGTAGGCCGAAACTGCGCCCGCCAGTGTATCGGTCGTTACACTCGGGTTCTGCACAATCGCCCAGATAAAAATGGTGGTGACATAGCCCAGAAAAAGAACTCCTAAAGCCAAGGTCGCCACTTCCCATGACAGCAGATAGCCAAACACGTTGGCCAGGTGGATCACGATGGCGGGGATGCCCAGAAGGAACGCGGCCAGGGTGATGCGGCCTCTTCCCAAGACAGCGTAAAGGGAAGCGCAAAATATGAGCACCGCCAGCAGCCGAAACAGTTCGTCGTGGGCCGCCGTCTCGATCACGAAGGGATAGCCAAGGATGAACGCCAGCTCGGCAAGCAGCAACGCCGTAAAGTGATGCGGCAATTTCCGGTGAGCGGGTTTGGCGGTCTTGGTTGAAGCTGAGGCGCTGGCCGGCACTGACGTGTCCTCCGCGGACTGATCGAGTGTATACGGGAAATCGGCGAACCCAAGACTATTTCGAAAGCGTCCTCGATTTCAAATGTTATCGCAGCAGAGCGCTGGGGTCGGGAGCAGCGGCGGGCCCGACGGTATCGGTTTCTTCCACCGTGTCGCCTTCTCCCGGCGCCAGGAAGAGATTCTCTTCGACGCCGTGCTGTTTGGTGTAAAGCTCGTAGTAGCGTCCGCCAAGATCGAACAAACTTCGATGAGTTCCGTGTTCCACGATGCGCCCGCCTTCCACCACCAGAATCTGGTCGGCTCGGCGAATGGTCGATAGACGGTGGGCGATGACGAATGTAGTTCGTCCCTGCATCAGGTACGAAAGGCCTTCCTGAATCATGGACTCGGATTCGGAGTCCAGGCTGGAGGTCGCTTCGTCTAGGATCAAGATTCGAGGATTGGCCAGAATCGCTCGCGCGATGGACAGCCGTTGCCGCTGACCGCCCGACAACTTCACGCCACGTTCGCCGATGATGGTGTCGTACTGCAGATCGTACTTTTCCGCGAACTCGTCCACCCGCGCGATGGCGCAGGCGCGAAGAATCTCCTCCGCGGTGGCGTCCGGCTTGGAGAAGGCCACGTTCTCGCGAATGCTGCCGTCAAAGAGAAACGAATCTTGCAGCACCATTCCCAACTGGGTGCGATACGACTCCAGACGCACCGTGGAGAGATCGATGCCATCAACCACAACTTGGCCTTGGTTGGGCTTGTGGAAAGCGGCGATCAATCCAATGATGGTCGACTTGCCCGAGCCGGACGATCCGACCATCGCTGTAACCGTTCCCGGACGGGCGTGAAACGAGACGTCGTCCAGGACCGTTTTTTGTTGCTCGTAAGCGAAGGTAACGTTCCGGAAGGCAACGTCGCCGCGGATCTCGCCTAGCGCGACAGTGCGGGCGGGATCTTCGTTCTCCGGCGTTTCGTCCAGCACTTCGCGGGTACGCTCCAGTCCGGCGATGGCTTCTGTGATCTGGGTGCCGATGCCGACCACCTGGATGAGCGGTGCCGCCAGATATCCCAGGAACATGGTGTAGGTGAAGAATCCGCCAAGGGTGAGCTTACCGGCGAGAATCTGTCGCGTCCCCATGAACATGACGATGGCGCCGATGACCCCCATCAGGGTTGATGACGACAAACTCATCACCGAGGTTGCGGTCAGGGTCTTGAACACGTTTTGCAGCAGGCGCTCGACTCCCCCGCTGAACACTTCGTGCTCGCGCGACTCGGCGTGATAGCCCTTCACCACTCGCACACCCCCGAGCGATTCGGTGAGGCGTCCTGTCACCTCGGCGTTGATCTTGGCGCGTTCGCGGAAGATGGGACGGATGACCCGGAAGGCCTTGCGCAAACCGATACCGAATACCAGCAGAAACGTGAAAGCAATGGCGGTCATCACCGGGCTGATGCCCATGAGCACCACAAACGCGATGACGGCAGTCAGAAGTCCACCCGCGAAGTCCACCAGTCCGGTGCCGATAAGGTTGCGCACGCCCTCGACGTCGCTCATGATGCGCGAGACCAGCATGCCGGTCTTGTTGGCGTCATAGTAGGCGACGGACAGCCGGCCAACGTGCTCCTGCACGCGGCGGCGAAGTTCCGCGATCAGCTTCTGCGCGGCCTTGGAAAGCGTCTGCGTCAGGGCAAACGAGGTCAGCCCTTGGATGAAGGTTGCCGCAAGTACGATGCCCACGAGCGGGTAAAGAAGTTTGAAATGCCGCTTGCCGATAACGTCGTCAACCAGGTATTTGGTGGAAGCCGGCAGCACCAACCCGGACACACGATTGATCACCATCAACCCCAATCCCAGGGCGAGAAGTGCGCGGCGTGGACGAACCAGCTGCCAGATTTCCGGCAGCGCCTTGAAGATTTCGGTTTTCTTTGCCGGTTGTGAGGGGCCGGGACCCACCATGTAGTGCAAGTTACTTGGATTCGCGACAACCCGGTTTGGGTTCGGAACAGAGTGGCGAAGGTCGCACTTCGTTACTGGAATGATGCAGGATGGGAAAATAACTCGGGCAGGGGCCAGTGCGATCGCCCGCAAGATGATGCGCGACAATTCGCTCATGCGTTATGGCTTGAGTTTGAAGTTCGGTAACTCTGCTAATGAAGAAAAGTGTGAATCGCGTGAGTTGGAGTAAGGACGCGGAATTCCTTGTGGTTGTCTTTCGCCGAGCGAGAGGAGGTTGTTTTTCACAACGGGCTCGACTTTCCCACAGCTTCGGCGCAAACGAAAAGGCCACCCGGCAACAGGGCGGCCTTCTCTTCAAGGGAGAATAGTTCCAACGGAGGCTAGACCGTCAAAACTTTCTGGACAAATACTAGGGTTCCGGAAAGTGCGTGTCAAGCAATTTCTGGGACTTAAATTGCTGTATTTTCAATAGTTTACAATGGATTAAGGGAACCGCCGGTAAATGATTGAAATTTGCCCAGTTTCGGCAATTTTCAAGTAAACCTATTTATTTTCAGCTACTTAAGGTGGATTCCTACTCTCTTAGATGAAGCTGGATGATCTCCACATCCTCCGGCCGGTCAAAGACTCGATCGGGGAAAAGACGCTTCATAACTATGCGAACACCTCCAAAGAAGACGCCGAAGATGAGAGAGATCAGTAGGATGATTCCAATCAGCGCGAATATTCCAACGATCAAGTTGCCGATGTTATCGCGTTTACTGATTGAAGTTGCTTCATTCCACGTGACCTCGGCTTCGTAGTTCACCGAGCTGAGCAGAGTCTGCGCAGCGTTCGTGCTGGTGGCGCCAGTCACCACATCGACCAGTGGCCCGCTGCGTCTGGCCAACAGAGATCCCGGGGCTGCTTGCTGCGCACTTTGCAAGGCACGCAAACGAGCACCAGCGATTTGCGGCGTCGGATACTGGAGCAAAGTCAACGTCAGAGGCCCGTCCTTCGAGGAGTACTCCTGAATGAGAATCTCGGGATCGTGGCTGAAGTCAATCTGCTCGGCGGTGAGCGGCGCCTTCACCGCCAGAAGTGCCTGCGGTCCGAGAATGTACTTGGCCGAATTCTCCACGACATCGTTCTTGGGCAAATACTCAGGGAGAGTGGGCAGATTTCCCGCGGAACCGGATGCCGCCGGCAACATCCCTGCCAACTCCCGCAGCTCGGCAGCCGACATGGCGGTAACGCGATCGAAGCTGGCGTCCACCAGCAGGTTGCTGCGGAAGAAGAGAATGCGGTCGTTGGCCGAGGCAGCCTTGGTGCCGATCTGCTCGGTCCTCATGGCCGCCTGGCGATAGAAGGTGAACGCTCCATAGGCGCCGGTTGCATCGTTGAATTTGGCCGCCTTGATGGTCAACTTGCGTCCGTCTTCGCGGGTGTAGGTGGCGGTTTCCGAATCAGCGAAACCATACTCCTGCAGCACGGCAGGATATGCAGGATCAGCCTGGGCGGGGTTGGCGGAAGTTTGCGCTTGACCAGACTGCGTCCAGCCGGCAAAAGACTTAGGAAGGACGCCGCCACCATCGGCCGCGAACGAGAGTGCACCACACGTCAGGCAGAAGACAACGAAGATAAGAATGCGTTTCATCACTGCGATCAGGTTACCTACTGATTTTAGACTACTGCGAGAGGGATTAAGTTTCCGGGAAGTGTGCGTGCACAATGGTAGAGGATGCGTGCCAGGGCGAGGAAAGCAGGTCCTTCGACTCTGGCGGCGAAGCGCCGCCGGCGCTCAGGATGACAAAAGGCAGGGCTAGGGGCTAACGGCTAAGGCCTCAGGGCTAGGAACCAATGGCGAAAAGCGAAAAGCCCTCTACTGTCCGGCTTCCTTGTTGAATCTTGCCGCGACCTTGATGCCGCTGAGCCCGTCGGCATACTTGGCGACGCCTTTGTAGAGCGACTCGGCGATCTTCTCGCGATACTCAGGCGTTTCCAGTCTGGCTTCGTCGGTGGGATTAGATACGAAGGAGATCTCGGCCAGGATGCTGGGCATGTTGGCGCCGATCAGAACCACGAACGGTGCTTTCTTGACGCCTCGGTCGCGCAGGGTGGAATGCCGGGTAGCCAGTCCGTTGTACAGGCACGTCTGAACGTCGGTCGCCAGCTCGCGCGATTCGTCGATCTTGTCTTTGAGCGTGATCTTCTTCACCAGGTCCTGAAGCTCGAAGATCGATTTTTCCGACACTGCGTTTTCGCGCGCCGCCACTTCCAGCGCATCGGGATTGGAAGTGAAATTCAAGTAGTAGGTCTCGACGCCGCGAGCCGACGGGTCGCTACTGGAGTTGGCGTGTACCGAGATAAACAGGTCAGCCTGGTGCTCGTTGGCGATGGCAGTCCGGGTCTCCAGCGGGATGAAAGTATCGTCGTCGCGAGTGTAGATAACATCGGCGCCCAATCGAGTTTCCAGCAGGCGACCGAGGCGCAGGGCTACGTCGAGCACCAGGTCCTTCTCCAGCAATCCATTGGGACCGATGGTGCCGGCGTCGTGACCGCCATGTCCGGCATCGACCACGATGCGTCCGATCTTGAGGCCTAGCGCACGCGTCAGGCTGCGGTCGCCGGAGGAAGTGGGCTCGGCTTCATGAGTCGTCGGCAGGTTTGCTGCGGCGGTCTTCGTAGTCTTCTTCTGAGTGGAACGCGGAGCGACGGCCACCGCGGTCGGCGCGGTGGTGGGCTGAGTTGTCGCCTTCAACTCTGGACCACTGCTGTCGCCCGGCCCGGAAAACAACGGATCAGGCGGCTTGGGGTTCGTTACTGTTGTGGTCGGCTTCGGCTTGTTGCTCGCTTTTTGTGCCGTTGGGTTGTCCGCAGCCGACGCTGTCGAAGTTGAAAAGCTTCCATCGACCGGCTTACTCGCCTTCGGGCTTAGTGCTCTGGAACTCGCCGGCGCAGGCGGGGTCGCATCCGAACTAGCGTCATCGGCGTCGTCGTCATCCACAACAACTCTGTGAGGCGTTGCTTTGGACGAACTGGCGGAAGTGGATGCAGCAGAACGAGCAGGTTGTGGTGTCGTAATCCCTGGCTTGGCGGCAACTATGTTCGGCAAAGAAGCCGTCTTCTTCGTACCACCGGCGCTGTTGGAGGTAGCGTTTGCTTTTCCCGCCTCGTTGGCCTTCTCCACCGAGCGGTATGGCTTCTCGTTCTCCACTGCGGTCACGGACCTATCACCACTTCCAGGGGGCGCGGCAGCGTTTGCCCGGGCCACTTGGGTTGGCGACTGCGGCTGACGCCCGTGAATGTCGATGATGAGCCGATATGGATTGGGAAGCAGAAATGCCGAGTAGTCGGAGACGTCCGCGACCTCAAGCACCACCCGGGTCGATCCCGGTTGATATTGGGCGACCCGGATTTTCTTCAGGAAGCCATCCTGCACCTCGAAGCTCTTGCCCACCAGCACCGAGGCGAGCTTGGTATCGGGTAGGTCGAAGAAAATGCGGTCGGGATTGGGAACGCGTCCCGCTTCATACTTGACTTCGCTATCGACGTCGATGGCCACGCGGGTGTAGTCGGGCGTCGACCAGTGCCGGATTCCAGTCACCATGGGCAGCGCGGATTTTTTCTTTGCCGTGGACAGGGAAGCGGTCTCGGCAGCGGGCGGTTGGTCCTTGTTGGTATGGGCTTCCTCGACCGGCTTCTTGCTGGGCTGCGGCTGGTTCAGTTCAGCCAAGGCCTGCTTCGCTTCCGGTGCAAGCGAATTACGCGGATAGTGCTTCAGGAAATCTTCGAACGTCTCACGAGCGGCATCGTCATCGCCCAAGTCCTCTTTATAGATCTGGCCGACGGTGAATAGAGCCTGGAAACGATATTTGCTGCCGGGATACTCGCGCCGCAAGAACTCGTACTGGCTGATGGCGGCGCGCAGGTCTTTCTCGTCCGGTTGGAACTGGCGACCCATATCGGCCAGGATTTCGGCGACCGCGACCACGCTGGCGTCGGCTTTGCTGGATGCGGGCGCCACGTAATAGACCTTGCGGTAGGCGTCAGCCACCCGCTGATAATCCTTGCGTGAGCGCTGATCGGCGGGACGTCCGTTGAGCGCCTCGCGCATTTGTTCGGCTTTGTCGAATTGCTCGCGGGCCTGCTCCTTGCGGGCGCTGGGGCTGGGCGGCGATGCGTTGAGGCTTGCGCTGGCCAGGAGCGAAAGCAGGACAAAAGCCCCGAGCACTCGAAGCCAGCTTAGCCTGTCGCTTAAATAAGGCGAGGAAAGGCGGCGCGCGTGGCTGGTTCCACCGGTTCTCTGGGAGAAGGGGATCGCCATCGGCACAAGTTTCCGGGTACCCAACTGCCGCAGGCACAATTGCGTCACAGCGGCATCGCGAGGCAGTCCGGTGGAGACGTGGTCCAGAGCACTTCGATTATAGGTTCCACGGAGGGACTAACAAGCACGTAAAGAGGACGGAATCAGGGGAGTGACCCCACCCTCTGGGCCAGGTGGCTGGCGAGCCTAGCTCTGCCGCAATAGGCAGTTCGGGGTTTGCGCATCCAATTCTTGCTCGTAGCCATCGTGGAGGCGGGCATCAACTTCTACCTCACCATGCGGCAGCGCGAGACCGGCTTGGCGGTGGCCAAGCGGCCGGAAGTTGCGCTCGATCCCGACTACTACGTCGTGCCTAGACGGCAGGCGCCAGTGGCGTTCTTCGCTGAAACAGCACTTTGATCTGAGGCTGCATGAGATACCAGATAATAAGGATGCTGATGGCGATTCGGAAGAGGCGATAGGTACCGAAGAAAAGGTGCAAGTGTAGCCCCATCATCAGCAGGCCGGGCAAGGAGATCAGCAGGGAGATGACCGCCAGCACGATAGACAAAATGCGTCCCACTCGCGCAGCGTCCAGATTCCGTAGCTGGCGACGGCAGCAACCGCAGCATAGAAAGGAAGAAGGCCGCGCCGACGATGCCAACCATGAGCCCGATACCAAGTAGAACACCGGAACGCTTCTTGCCACACCTGGGTCAGGGAAAATCTGCTAGCTTTCTAGCTATAGGAGGAAATCGTGAAAGCCATACGTGTACACCAATTCGGCGGTCCCGAAGTGATGAAGCTGGAAGAAGTGCCCGATCCTCAGCCCGGGCCAGTGCAGGTTGTGGTTCGCATTCATGCTGCGGGAGTGAATCCGGTGGACGCCTACATCCGCACCGGCACCTACGCCTCGAAACCGAATCTTCCCTACACGCCGGGCACCGACGCGGGCGGTGTGGTCGCGGCCGTCGGGGCAGGCGTCAAGCGGGTGAAAAAAGGAGATCGCGTCTACACCACCGGCTCCAGCACCGGCACCTATGCCGAGCAGGCGTTGTGCAATGAGACCCAGCTGCAACCGCTGCCCGACAACGTTACTTTTGAGCAAGGCGCGGCGATGGGCGTCGCTTACGGCACCGCCTATCGCGGATTGTTTCAGCGCGCCGAGGCCAAGCCGGCGGAAACCGTGCTAGTCCACGGCGCCAGCGGAGGAGTGGGAACCGCGGCGGTGCAACTGGCGCGAGCGGCCGGCATGACTGTGATCGGAACCGCGGGCAGCGAAGACGGCATGAAGTTGGTGAAGGAGCAAGGCGCTCACCACGCGCTCAACCACTCGGTAGAGGGATATCTCGACGAGCTGATGAAGCTGACAGACGGGCGAGGCGTGGACGTGATTGTCGAGTTGTTGGCCAACAAGAACCTGGCGAAGGACCTTTCGGTACTGGCGAAGAAAGGCCGCGTGGCCGTGATCGGCAGTCGCGGAAGCATCGAGATCAATCCCCGCGATGCGATGTCGCGCGAGGCCGACATTCGCGGCGTGACCCTCATGAACACGTCGGAGCAGGAGTATCGCGCGATGCACGCCGCACTGGTCGCTGGATTGGAGAATGCTACGCTGCGGCCCGTGGTCGGCCAGAAGATCCCGCTGGCCGAAGCTGCGCGCGCGCACGCCGAGATCATGAAGCACTCGGGAGCGCACGGGAAAATCGTGCTCATACCGTAGAAGCAACGCAGCAGTATAAGGTTTTGGTTCGGCCTAAGCTAGTCGCTCATTGCCAGTTGATAGTTGCCATTACAATCGAACCATGCTTCGCCTGGAACTGGCCGGCCGGTGTTTTGCCACGGTGCTCGCGTGTCTCGCGGTGAGCACGCTGGCAATCGCCCAGCCAGCCAGCGCGACGTTTCAGAGCACAGTTGTCCGTGCCATGGCGGGACGTCGAGGGGCCGCGGTAGTTCTCGATGTTCATTCAAGACGAGTGCTGGCCAGCTACCATCTTGAGGTGGCTGCGCGTCGCGTGGCCCATCCCGGCTCCAGCATCAAGACGTTTACGTTGCTGGCGCTGCTGGAAAGCGGCAAGGTGGATGGGCACAGTGCGCTGGTGTGCCGGCGTTCCGTTTCGATTGACGGACACAGGCTCGACTGCACTCATCCGCAAACTGCGCAGCCGTTGGATCCGGCGGCCGCTCTGGCCTACTCTTGCAATTCCTATTTCACCAGCGTCGCCACCCGGCTTACCCCGGCGCAATTGCATGACAGCCTGGTGCGCGACGGATTCCAATCGCTTACGGGGCTGACGCCGGAGGAAGTCGCCGGCAAAGTTGCGCTGGCCCGGTCAACCGAGCAGTTGCAGC
Source organism: Acidobacteriaceae bacterium (assembly GCA_003165795.1). Classification (GTDB taxonomy): domain Bacteria; phylum Acidobacteriota; class Terriglobia; order Terriglobales; family Acidobacteriaceae; genus Bog-257. The sequence goes on along the minus strand of PMWW01000175.1, from coordinate 25,802 downwards.
TGCAAGCTATTGGCGAGTGGGGGATCGACGTTACCCCGCTGGAGTTGGCGAGCGCCTATCGCAATGTCGCGCTGCGGCAGATGAATCATGACGCACAGCTCGCGCCGCTCTTCGATGGATTGCAGCAGTCAACTAGCTACGGCATGGGACGCATGGCGCAGCCCGCCGCGTCCATGAAAGTTGCGGGCAAGACCGGGACTGCCCCGGCTGACGAGGGTGCGTGGACGCACGCCTGGTTTGCCGGATATGCACCAGCGGAAAATCCCGAGATCGTGCTGGTCGTGTTCCTGGAAAAAGGTCATGGCGGAAGCGATGCTGCCGGCGTCGCCCGCGAGATCTTTACCGCATTCGCCGACACTCAGAATGCAGGAGTTGCCCAGCGAACCGCAGGAGCGCAACCGTGAGACGATTACTCGCGACCCTGGGCCTCCTGCTGACTTTGTGGATCATGGGAAATGCCTCTTCCGCGTACAGCGGTTCGACTGCAAAGTCAGTGTTGCGGAGCGGTTTTCCCCAGACGGTCCGAGTCAGATTGTGGTATCTGCATCCGCCGCATGACCTGCACCTGCGTGCGGATGCCGGCCAGGCGCTGCTCCGCAAGTGTGCGAGCTGCAAAGACACAGCGATCGCTTCGCTGGCCCTGCATGCTTCTGGTTCGTCCATCCAGATTGAGGGCGACAAATCCGCTACAGCTGAGCTTCGCATCACCGGCGCGTATCAGATGAACGCGGCCGGCGATCCGCCGATCCATGCCGACTTCCCCATCGAGCTGCGGGCCAACGACGGCCATCTTCTAGTCACCGCACTCATGCCCATGGAAGAGTACATCGCTGGAGTGCTGGCGGGAGAGACCGGCAACTTCAAGTCTGATGAGGCGCTTAAGGCGATGGCGGTGGCTGCGCGTACTTTTGCGATTCACTTCGGCAGCCGCCACGCGATGGACGGCTTCGAATTCTGCGACACCACGCATTGCCAGGACCTGCGCCTCGCCGGCATCGATCCGCATCTGCGCCGCATCGCCGAGTCCACCGCCGGTGAGGTGCTTTGGTATGACGGCGAGCCGGCCGCCACTTATTACTACGCGAATTGCGGAGGCACCACCGAAGACGGTCATTACATTCTGGGAAACGATGAGGCGCGCGCGCCTTACTTGACGCAACACTCCGACCACTATTGCGTGCGCAACGGCGGCACGCAGTGGCGCAGCGAAGTTTCCAAGCGTGAACTGCAGCAGGCGCTTGCCGACGACGGCATCAATGTCCCGGGAAAGCTGCGTTCGGTCTCGGTCTTGCACCGCACCTCGAGTGGGCGAGTGGAGTTTGTTAGCGTCGCCGGCAGCGGCAGCGTTAGCGTGTCGGGGCTGGCATTTCGCTCAGCCGTCGGACGGCACATTGGATGGGATCGCCTGAAAAGCAACTTGTATGACATGAGCGATCACGGCGATCGCATCGTCTTTCACGGCCGCGGCTCGGGGCATGGCGTCGGTCTGTGCCAGGTGGGCGCCGAGGTAATGGGCGAGGAAGGCCATTCTTATCGCGAGATCCTTAGCTTCTACTATCCTGGCACCAAGCTCGGCGTCGCTGCGCAGGGAACTCCCTGGCAACAGCTCGCCAATGAAGATATTGAATTGCTAACCACACAACCGGACCGCGATCGCTCGCTGCTTCCGCTGGCCACGCGAATGTTGCATGAGTCGGAAGAGAACACTGGGCTGGTGTATCGCGCCACACCGAAGTTGAAGGTCTACGCGACAGTTGCAGCTTTTCGCAACTCAACCGGCGAGCCGGGATGGGTGGCCGCTTCCACTCGCGGACGGACCATCCAGATGCAACCGCCCGAGGTCCTGCGGGACGCGGGCACGCTCGACAGCACCATTCGCCACGAGTTGCTGCATATGTTGATCGAGTCGTACGCGCGCCCCGGAACGCCGCAGTGGTTTCGCGAAGGCCTGGTGCTGTATCTCGCGGGACCGAATTCCGCGGCAACTGCCGGAAGAGGACTTGACGATGGGGCCAGCCTGGAGAAGGCCTTGCGCGCTCCGCAAAGTGAGGAAGAGTTGCGAAGCGCTTACGCCGCAGCGCGTGCGCGCGTAGCGCAACTGGCGCAGCAGAACGGCAAAGACGCTCTGCTGGATTGGGTGCAGAACGGTTTGCCCGCCGAGCTGGCGGCAAGCGGGGTTGCGCAGCGCTCCGGAGGACGATGAGCCCGAACGGGCGTTGTCTTACGTGATCGGCTCGGAATCTTCTTTTTCCACGTGCGAGCTGACGACCAGCAGAAGCGCGACGAAGGCAGTAATCAAGGTTACGTAAGCGACGAAGAAGCGCAGCCCCATGCTCCAGGCCTGTTTGCGAAGATCGCTGAGCTCGGGGACCCATCGGACCAGCTTGAAAGGCACATAGCCGCCGATCAGCATCAGAGCGCAGAACCACAGCCAATATATCGCCCGCTTCAGCACGCGGAGGGACCGCGCCATCCGCTTCAAAGGGAGTCCAGCAGCAGCGACGGTGGTTGCGATCGGCAACCACACGGCGGGCAGCAGCACCCAGAGGAGCAACCACAGCAGCCCGTTAGCGGCGTGGAAGACTTGACGCGGACTGCCAAAGCGCAAGAACGACGGCGACTTCTGCCAGAACCACACTCCAAATTGCGGAGCATACTTGCGAAGAGAAATCAGCGACCACGCTATTGCCGCGAACAAAATGCCCCACAGCGCCAGTGCAATCATGTGCCGCAGGGCATGGCGGAAGGCGCGCCATACAGTTGCATGGTCGCGAAACTCTGCAACTCTGAAGTAGGCGAACGTTCCGGTACGCAGCCACAATCCAAAAAAGATGATGATGATCGCGAGCACGCCCGAGCCAGCCACCTGCCAGCCATGAGCATCGGGCAACAGCAGCCAGAAGTAGATTGCGGCCAGCAGCGCGGCATTGCCGATTAGGTTCAGCAGCCACAACTTGGCCACGCCACCATGTTTCGCGGTCATTGCGCAGTTACCGTCATCGTTAGGGCATCGCTGGTGGAGAGATAGTCCGGCTGATACATGGGCTGTACGCTGGTCGGACTCACGTGGAAGATGCCAGGGTTGACGACCTTTAGCAGGTAAACATATTCATGCTGCCCTTGCGGGAAATACATATTGAAGAAGGTGGTGCGATCGTCGCGCAATTCGCGATCGCTGAACCAGCGGTCCCACCAATCCGGTCGCTGGTCCAGTTCGTACAGGTCGTCGCGCGCGATGGACTCGGTGCCCGAAGGTATCGGATCTTCGATCATCAGATACTTCCACGCGTTCCCGCCGACGGTGATTCGTACTGCCAGCGTGTCGCCCACCTGCACCGGCCCGGAGAGTTTGTCGAGGTGATAGACGACGCGGCCCTCCTTCTGTTGCGGCGTTAGCTTGTAGTATTCGCGGGCCGTGCTCAGTTTGAAGCTGCCGGTGTTCACCATCTTGGGCTCGTTCGAGTAGTACTCGCCGCGCATCGACCAGTACAGGCGTCCATCACCCGACTTCACGATGCGGACCTGATTGGCTTCCGGCGCGAGTTGCGATTCGTTGAGCGTCACTGTTGTCGCGGCAGCGAGCGCATCGGCTGGCGTGAACTTCTTGGTCGCGACCGTCTTGCCGTTGACCTGCACGTCGGCGCTGTAGTTGGGCTTCAGTTCCTGCGTGCGTTCAAGATAGTCAGTAAGGCCATAGATCACCATGGCTGTCTGCTCGGTCGAGTCCCAGTAGTAGCCTTCGTCGCGATGACTGACGAGATAGACCGCAGCCTTCTGCAGCAGCAGACTGTTGGCATCGGTGCGATTGATCAGCTTCAACGCGTAGGCCGTGGACTCGGGCGTCGTGTTGCCGGCAAAGTCCATCAGATAATTGTTCTCGCTTGGCCACCAGGCTTGCGAGTCGTCCTGCTTTGCCTCGCCCTCGAGCTGGGTTGTCAGATCTTTCGCACGGGCATCACTCAATTCCAGCATCGCCAGTCCGAGGACTGCTTGTCCATAGGCAGTTAAATTTGATCGCTGGTTCCACACGGAATCGACCACCGCGACGTCGTGCACGCCGCTGAGCACCAGCGCGTAGGCCATGTAAGCGCGCAGATCGGTACGAACCTTTTCAGAATGATCGAACTGCGCTCGCAGCCAGTCGCGGCCGTGATCGATCGCGTCCTGCTTGACGTCGAAGCCCGCAGCCTTGGCCTGGCTGAGTCCGGCGAGCACGTACGCAGTCATGAAGGGATGGCTGTCGTCGGTCTGCCACCAACCCCAGCCGCCATCGTCATGCTGATAGGTGTAGAGGCGGTCGAGGCCGGCCTGCACTTGCTTGTGCAGCGTCCCCGGATCGATGTTCGACTTCACCCCCAGCTTCTGCAGCGAATTCGCCACCAACACGTCGGGCAGGAAGCTCGACATAGTTTGCTCGGTGCAGCCGTAAGGATAAGAGGTGAGGAAATCGAGCGCGGCAAAGACGCTTCCGGCGATCGAGGGCGTCACGCTGATGGTCAGCTTGCGCGTGCCCGCTTCAGCAGCGGCAGGGAACGTTAACGGCTGCGATGTATCGGTTGTGCCCGCGCCGGCGATCGAGCCTGACTTCGCAATCGCCAGCCTTACGCCGAACGGAACCACCGGGAGCGTGAGTTCCATGGCATCGCTCTCAACATCGGTAAGTGCCTTGCCCAGGACTTTGGCCGAATCCACGTTGAGCACGCGCACGCGATAGTCGACCTTCACCAACCCGCGCGTGGGAACGTTGATGTCGCGTTGTGCGCCGTCGAGCACCTGCAGTCCATCGAACTGCATCGAGACTTGCGCGACTTTGTCGGCGGGCAGGTAATTCTGCACGATGGTGGAGAGCGTGATCTCATCGCCGCGGCGGAAGAAGCGGGGCACCACCAGCCGCACCATAATGTTCTTGCGGACGATGGTGTTTGTTACCGCGCTGCCGACCTTGGTGTCTTGGGTGACGCCGCGCGTGGTGGCGCGCCACGAGGTGATGGCGTCGGGATAGTCGAAGTGCACGCTTGCCTGACCGTTACTGGCGGTGCGAATGTCGGCCACCCAGTACGCGGTGTCGGGGAAGGCCTTGCGGACCTTCGGCTGCACCAGTCGCTCGGGCTTCAGTTGCGCCATCGCCTTGGACGAGCGCACGTTGGCCAACTGCATCTTGCGTTTGCCCGCCTGGCCGTTGAAGTAGTAGGTCAGCGAAGTGTCCGTGCTCACCTGCGAATACACGCGACCGTAGAAGGCATTCACGATGCTGCCAACAGTCTCCGGTTTGATGGCGTAGATCGCCTCATCGACCACGCCCAGGCTGAACTCCGCTGCGATAGGCTTGCCGCCGGAGTCGCTGGCCTTGATGGCGTAACTGGCGGCTTCGCCCGGCTGATACTGAGGCTTCGACGGCACCAGTTGCACGTTGAGCTGGTGCTGCGTCGGCGGAACGTTCAGGCTCTTGGACCCCTGATACAACTTGTTGCCGCGAATGAAGACCGCGGCGACATAGAAGTTCGGTGCGTACTCAGGCTTGATGGGGACATCGACCGTGATGCTGCCGCCGTTACTCTTGATCACTTGTCCGGAATAAAGCCCGTTGCCTTCGGCAGTCACTAGGACGTACGTTGGCTCTTGGCTGGTCACGATCAGCACGTGCGCGGTATCGCCGGGATGATACGTCTTTTTGTCAGGAACGATTTGTACGCGCTCCTGCGCAGGGCCGCTCCACCACGGGCTTTCGCCCGGCGCCCAGAGGAATGCCGTAGTCTCGATGTCGCGCTTCCCGGGCGTTGTTGCCATTACGCGCACGCGAAATTCGCCAGAGTCGGGAATCGTCAGCTTAATCTGCGCTTTTCCGTTGGCATCGGTTTGGTCCTGAGTGGTAGTGATTAACGGCCCCGCGCCCTTGCGCCAGTCCCAGCGATTCATCTCCACGCGGAATGACGCTTGCACCGGCTTCTTGTCGTAGTCTTGCGCAACGACGGTCACGGTCGCGGTGCTGCCCTTGATGTAGACGTAGGAGTTCGGTTCGGCGGTCAGGAAGAAGCTGCCGTAAGTGGCGAGCGCGAAACCGTGGCCGGCTATTTCGCGATTGCCGGCGTCGGTCACGCGCGCTTCAATGCGATACACCAAGTCCTGCTTCTTGCTGTCAACGCGCGTCGGCACCGTGATCTGCAGTTTGCCGTCAGCGTCGAGCGTGCCGCTCTGCTCGGTCTCCTGATCGCCGCCGTAGGAGTCATCATTCTGGGCATCGGCGTTGTCGCTTTGATCGCCTTCGCCGCCGGCATCCGCCTGATCTTCATCTTCGTCGTGGCCCATCGGCCAATAGGTCGAAGTGTGTACCACCCACTTCACCTTTGCGTTCGCCACCGGCTCGCCAAAGTAATAGCGCGCGTCGATGGTTGCCTCGATCGGTTGCCCCTCCAGTACGCGCGGCGTTTGCGCCGTCACCTTCACCGCGTACTCGGGCTTCTTGTAATCCTCAACCGAGAAGCTGGTGCCTTCGACGTAGCGCTCGCCCATCTGCATCGACAGGTAATACGATCCCAGCTTGGCGTCCGCGGGAATTGTGTAGTTCCAATTCGCCGTTCCCATTTCGCTGAGCTTCACCGTCTGCGTCCACATCACCTCATAGGTCTGCGGATCGCGCATCTCCAAGCTTAGATTCTGGCCTTGAGGGACGGTGTAGGCGCTCGAAGTTTGGGCGCGTACGATGCTCTTGAAGTGCACCGTGTCGCCGGGCCGATAGACCGGGCGATCGGTGTAGGTGTAGCCCTTCAGGTTGCGATCGGGCGCGTTGCCCAGGTTCCACGCGCCCGGCGTGTTGATCGCGAACTGATCGGCGCCGGTCGCCAGCACGGCGACGTTCTCCGGCTTGGCGTCGTTAATGGGAGTGTCGACCAAGCCTTGCTGGTCAGTCGTTTTCGAAGCGACTTCCTTCTGATCGATCCACACCCGCACTGTCATGCCGGCGATGGGATCGCCGCTGCGTCGATCGACCACGAAGCTCATCAGCCGTCCCGGCCCGGCCTTGGTGATGATTGCCACCTCGGTAATCACGACGATGGTGTAGGCGCGCAGTTTGCCATCGGTGGCTTCGACCAGATACACACCCTTGTCGCTCACCGGGACGGCGACGGTCATGCTCTCCCATTGCTCGTGCGCCGGGACCGACCACTTCCAAACCGATACCACTTGTTGCTGATTGAGCACGGGCACTTGCGCGAAGGTCTCGATTCTTGGCCCCTGCTTCTTCTCGCCGCCGCCCAACTCCCACAGGCGAATCCGGTGCCGCGAATCGGGCGAGAACTGGCCGCGGATGAAGTCGCGAATCCAGGTCCAGATGCGATGCTTCCACGCATGAAATTTTTCCAGCCAGGTGTGCGCTTGCTTGGGCATGGCCGGTCCCTGCCCGCCGAAGTTGTGCAGCTCCTGCATCTGGCTAAAGAACTTCACTGGATTGTTTACCCGGTAGACGCGGAACTCCAGTTGATTCACGTTGTGAGCGTTGATCGAGATCTCCGGCTTCTCGCCGGGCAAGTAGGTGCGCTGGCTGGTGAGCGAGAACCACGATTGGGTATCGGCATCCGGTTGCGCCAGCAAAGGCAGGACGAAGAGTTGAAGTAAAAGGACAACAACCATGTGGCGCAACGGAAACGACAAGACGAGACGCCGTCGCAAAATCTGATCTGAAGCGCTGTTCGGGTAGAGAGGACCTTCAGGTCTGGGTTCAGCCATTCCAGTCCAATTCTTGCGAGCAGGCTTCAGCCTGCGGCAGCGGTTCGGCAGCACGTTTGTTTCGCCGGCTGAAGCCGGCTCCATCTCGGACAGAGGCTGTGACGCGGACCTGAAGGTCCGCTCTACCCGCAACTTCGTTTTCACCCGTGTTCGCAAACCGGAGGCAATTGTCCGGGCAGATTCGATGAATCGACTTGAGCCCTCTGCTTGCGGTTCATAGCGACGCCCTCGCATCACTCGGCCCCCCGCAGGATGTTCCAGCGATAGACACCGAGGAACCCGGGGTTTGACGCAATCGGCCGCCAGCGCGCGTCGGGATAGTTCAGGAGTTGCGCGACCGAGAGACGACGGATTTCACCCGGCGTACTCCCGCTCGGACCGGTGTGGTAGATCAGGAATTGCTCGCTGTCCGGCCTTACCTGACTGTGGCCCAGGAAAATCATGGCGTGGAACGGCATCTTCCCACCGTCATGGCGAAAGAACAACAAATCGCCGGGACGAGCGCGCGCCAGGTCTCGCCCGACAGAAAACGTGTTGTGCCGCCACAGCGTCTCCACATCGGCGAACTGCGCGAACCCGCCATCGCGCGGGTCACTGGCCGTAAACGTTCCGCCACGCACGCGAAACAGCGCGGCCGCTACCGGCGTATAGGGATATTGATACTGCTGAATGTCGCTGGCCGAAGCCGGCCCAGCCAGCGCCACGGTCCGCGTCCACGCCGCGTCGTGCTCGCGCAATGCTTCCCGATAGGCGAAACGCAGTAGCGCGGCGCAATCGCCAATCTCCGGCGGCAGTGAGTTGTCTCGGTAATACTGCGATTCCGCCAGCAGCGTGAACCAATGGCGGAAAGCCAGCCGGTCGGCGGGGTCGTGCAGCCGCAGGAAATCCGGCGTGCCGTCGCCCACGGTGTCGCCGTTATCGGGCGTCGTCCGCAGCGTGATTTCCTGCGGCGTAAAGCCGGGGGCGGTGATTCGCACCTTACTGCCGCCGGGCAGCACTCCCGCTCTCAGCGACGCGGTTGCCGAGACGCCCGCGATGCTCAAGGACTCGACCGCGGCACCATGTGGAGTTTCCACTTCCACGTGCAAGCCACGTAGACCGCGGCCATTCGAGGAGCGGATCGTCAGTTCGGAGGAGGTGAAACCGTCGGCGGGAATCGTAGCAGCGGAGAGCCGCCAGACCAACGACGCGGGGGTCAGCGCGCGGTGCACGGTGAACGCGCACACCGCCGTCGCTATCGCGAGCACAGCCACCACTGCCAACCAGCGAGGCACGCCGCGCATGAATGGTCATCCTCCGCGGGAGCACGGATTATAAATGTAAGGGGACGGGTTGGCTAGCGGCAGTTGGCGCATGAGGGTGAGGGTTGGCGAAAAGAAGATCTTCTCGAGGCCGAATCCCTCCGGCGGTCAGTCAATCCAGTCGGCGAGACGCCACGCCCGGCACGCGCCACCCAATCCCGTGACGGCGGTTGAGTTCGGGCCGCTTTGTCTGCAAGAGCGCCGCCCAGGTCCTGCCGACATTGCCGAAGCCCACGATGCAAAGTTGTAGGTGCGGATGCAGGTGTCTTCGGGATGAGGGGCGTTACTCCTATTGCAAATGCCGTGTAGACGCCGAAATTACATCTCCACCCGGTCCTGAGTTTTCGCACGATTTTCGTACCCGTCGGCCTGGGTTACGCATCCACTAGGGTGGGGACAGTCACAGGCGCGGGAAAAGCCTCAAATGGGTAGCCTTGCGGTCGCCCTGGTCAGATATAATCTCGGGTTAAGCTGAATCCCCAATAGTGAAATTCTACCGATCGCCGCAGCGTGTGAACGAACTCCGGCCGGCAGGTTCTTCGGGCCCGCAGCTGACAAATCTGTACTACTCCGCTATTGAAGGAGATCGCAATGGCCATCAAGGCAAGTGACTTCGTCTGGAACAATGGTCACCTGGTTCCCTGGGATGACGCCAAGATCCATGTGATGGCTCACGTGGTGAACTACGGCTCATCGGTATTCGAGGGAATTCGCTGCTATCAGACGCCCAAAGGTCCCGCCATTTTTCGGTTGCGGGACCACACCCTCCGCCTGCTCCAGTCCTGCAAGATTTACCGCATTGACCTGGACTTTACGCTGGACGAGCTGTGCCAGGCCACGGTTGAGCTGGTGACCGCCAACAAGGTGTCGCCCTGCTACATCCGCCCTATCGTGTTGCGGGGTTACGGGCAAGTTGGCGTCAACCCCTTTAACTCGCCCATCGAGGTGTACATCGCCAACTACGAGTGGGGTAAGTACCTGGGCAGCGCCGACTCCGACGATGGCGTGGATGTTTGCGTTTCCTCATGGACGCGTCTGGCGCCCAATACCATGCCGACCATGGCCAAAGCCGGCGCCAACTACATGAACTCGCAGCTCATCAAGATGGAAGCTATCGTCAACGGCTACAGCGAAGGCATCGCACTCGACGTCAACGGCTACGTCAGCGAGGGCTCGGGCGAGAACATCTTTATCGTGCACAAAGACCGCATCTACACCCCGCCGCTAGGCAACAGCGTCCTCCCGGGCATTACTCGCAATTCGGTCATCCACATCGCCCAGGAGCTGGATATTCCCGTGATCGAGCAGATCATCCCGCGTGAGATGCTCTACATCGCCGACGAGCTGTTCTTTAGCGGGACGGCCGCCGAGATCACGCCCATTCGTTCGGTAGACAAGATCACGGTCGGCCACGGTATCGCTGGTCCCATCACCAAGGCGGTTCGCCGCCAGTTCTATGGCATCGTGAACGGCACCGCCGAAGACCGTTTCAACTGGATGACACCGGTTCCGGTAAAGCAGACCGTGACCGTGTAGGCGAGGCTCGAGCAAAGAAACAAGGGCGCACAGGATGCGCCCTTTGCATGGCCTGCAACCGCGAAGTCCTGTTTCAGAATTCCATCGTCTTTAATTCGGGGCTGACAATCAGCGGCGCTTCAGTCGCTCGCTGCACGTCCTCCATAGTCAGCCCAGGCGCCATCTCCTCCAGCACCAGGCCGGTCTGCGTGACCCGGATGTAGGCCATCTCGGTGACGATGTTGTGCACCACGCGTAAACCGGTAATGGGCAGCGTGCAACGTTTCAGGATCTTGGGAGCGCCGTCGCGGGTGGTGTGCTCCATGGCCACGATGACGCGCCTGGCGCTCGCTACCAAGTCCATGGCGCCGCCCATGCCCTTGACCATCTTGCCGGGGATCATCCAGTTGGCCAGATTGCCATCTTCGTCCACTTCCATAGCGCCCAGCACGCTGAGGTCGATGTGACCGCCGCGAATCATGGCGAACGATTCGGCGCTGGAGAAATAGGCGGTGCCCGGCAGTTCGCTCACGGTTTCTTTCCCCGCATTGATCAGGTCGCCATCTTCCTCGCCGGCGAGCGGATAAGGGCCGACTCCCAACATGCCGTTCTCGCTCTGCAGCACAACTTCGATGCCCGGAGGCACGCAGTTAGCTACCAACGTCGGCATGCCAATCCCGAGGTTGACGTAGAAGCCGTCACGCAACTCACGAGCCACGCGGCGCACAATGCGATCGCGTTTCTCCGTGTCCTTCTGCTTGCCAACTTTTTCACTTGCCATCGACTTCTCCCGCCTCGCGAATTGGGCGATTACGCCTTGCGCAGCGTCCGCCGCTCGATGCGCTTCTCGTACCCCGCCCCCTGAAAAATCCGCTGTACGTAGACGCTGGGCGTATGCACCTGCTCCGGTTCGATCTCGCCGGGTTCGACCAGGTGCTCGACCTCGGCAATGGTAATCTTCGCCGCCGTTGCCATCATTGGATTGAAGTTTTGCGCGGTCTTGCGATACACCAGATTTCCCCAGCGATCGCCCTTCCATGCCTTGATCAGTGCGAAGTCGGCTTTCAGCGCGCGCTCCAGCACATAAGGACGTCCGTCAAACTGGCGCGACTCCTTGCCTTCGGCCACGACCGTGCCGAACCCGGTGGGCGTGTAGAACGCTGGAATTCCCGCGCCGCCGGCGCGTATGCGTTCAGCCAACGTGCCTTGGGGAACCAGTTCGAGATCGATGCGGCCAGTCAGCACCATCTCCTCCAGCAAACGGTTCTCGCCAACGTAACTGCCCTTGTGCGAGGTGATCTGTCCGGCGGCCAGCATCAGCCCGAGGCCGAAGTCATCCACGCCGACGTTGTTGCTGATAGTGTGAAGGTCCTTGACGCCTTTCTTCACCAGCGCGCCGATGAGGTTCTCCGGGATGCCGCACAGGCCGAAGCCCCCGACCATCAGGGTTGCGCCGTCATGAATGTCGTGGACGGCCTCGTCGGCGTTCGCAACTACCTTGTTCATTGGCATAGTGGATTCTTAAGGACTGACGATTCTACCTGCCGCGCTGGCGATGGACAATGCATCCCGTTACGGCATCCAACAACTATTGTGGTGAGTTACATGTGTTCCCGGGATGTTTGTCATCCCGACCGGAGCGGAGGGACCTGAGGTGCAAAGGTTTCCCTCTCGACAAAACATCAAGTTGCGCAATAACTCTTAGCCCCTGCCTTCGCCAAACCGATTCGCGCTCTCGAACATCTCCCGCAATCCTGGTCCGCGCAAGTTTTCCCGCAGATGCGCCAACTCCTGCTCGAAGCGTTGCAGCGCCTCGTCGATGTTTTCGCTGTTAGTGAGCGCAATATCGCGCCACATCGAATATGGACTGTGCGCGATTCGCGTCATTTCGCGCAGGGCGCGGCCGCCGATCTGTGCCACCGTTTCGTCATCGCCCAGTTCCTCGCGCAGCATGGATGCCAGCGCCGTGGCCATCATCTGCGGCAGATGGCTGATCCACGCGCACAGCCGATCGTGCCGCTGCGGATCGATGGCGATGACGCGCGCGCCAATCGAGCGCAACAATTCCATATATTCCTGCTGCTGCGTTGTGTAGGACTTCTCCGGGTCGATGGGTGTGACCAGCCACACCGCATCGCGGAACAAATTCGAGTCGGCATGTTCGATTCCGCCATGCTCTTTGCCAGCCATGGGATGGCCGGGCAGTATTCGCGCTGCGGCGTTGTCGCCCAGCACCAGGCGCGCGCGTTCGACGAGCTGTTCCTTCGTGCTGCCGGTATCGGTAATAAGCGTGCCTGCCGGAATCGCCGGTGCAAGCCGTTCGAGCAGCGAAAGAATAGCGCCCACCGGAGTCGCCAGTACCACAATGTCCGAATCCAGTGCCGCTTCTCGCGGATCGGATGCGCCACGGTCGATGGCTCCGCGGGTGATCGCCGCGTCAAGCACTTCCGGCTTGTCGCAGCCCACGATGGTTCCGGCGAATCCCGTTTGACGAAGCGCCAGGCCGAGCGATCCGCCGATCAGCCCCGTGCCCACAATCGTGATCTGTCGAATCGCCATGCTCTCCTGAAGGAAGTTTAAATCGTGCGACCGACGGCGGGAGCGATCATCCGCAACTGATCCATCAGCTCGGCGAACTGCTCGGGAAAGAGCGACTGCGCTCCATCGGAGAGCGCCTCGTCGGGCGAAGGATGTACCTCGATGAGCAGCGCATCCGCACCGGCGGCAACGGAGGCGCACGCCATGGGAGCAACCTTGTCACGCAATCCGGTTCCGTGCGAGGGGTCGGAAGTGATCGGCAAGTGCGACAGCTTGTGCACGACGGGAATGGCCGAGATGTCGAGCGTGTTGCGGGTGTAGGTCTCGAAGGTGCGAATACCGCGCTCGCACAGGATGACCTGATAATTGCCGCCGGACATGATGTACTCGGCGGACAACAACATCTCTTCGATGGTGGCTGCGATACCGCGCTTCATCAATACCGGTTTGCGCACCTTGCCCAGCTCGCGCAATAGGTTGAAGTTTTGCATGTTGCGCGCGCCCACCTGGAAAATGTCGATGTAGGGCAGCATGAGCTCGATCTGCGAGATTTCCATCACCTCGCTGATCACCATCAGCCCGTAGCAATCGCCGGCTTCGCGCAGCAGCTTGAGCGCGTCCAGGCCGAGTCCCTGGAATGTGTAAGGGGAGCTGCGCGGCTTGAAAGCGCCGCCCCGCAAGACTTTCGCGCCAGCCCGGCCCACGATCTCAGCGGCAGCAAAGAGCTGCTCGCGCGACTCCACTGAGCAGGGGCCAGCCATGACGACCACTTGCTTACCGCCGATCTCTACCCCATTCGGCAATCGCACGATCGTGCCTTCGTGCCGAAATTCGCGTCCTACCAACTTGTAGGGAGCACTGATGCGGTGCACTCCCTGTACGCCGGGAAGCACCTCGAGTTCACGAATGTCGAAGTCGATGCGCTTGCCCACCGCCGCCAGTACGCTTTGTCGCGCACCGGTTGTGCGATGCACCGCAAAGCCCATCTTGACCAGATGGTTGGTGACCTCCTGGATCTGGTCGTCGGTCGCGCTCTCCCACATCGCCACAATCATGATTTCCGCTCTTCGCCTTTCGTGTTTAGCCGGTAGCCAGCCCGCTCTTGACCTTTAGCTAGCCCTTAGCCCTAAGCACTGCCGTTTAATCGTTGGCTTCCAATTCGGTGGGCTCTTTTTCATTTCCAGCCTCCGGCGCCATCTCGTCGCGCTGAATCTGCCTCATCACGTCAATCAAGCGTTCATACACCTGGCGGAGCTGCCTGTCCGAAAGCGGTCCCGGATTATTGCGCGCGATGTTTTCGTAGATGATCTTTTCGCGATTCGGCTCGTAGATGGGCATGGAGGAATTGCGCTTCAGCTTGCCGATCTCGTGCGCGCATTGCGCCCGCTCATTCAATAACTGCACCAATCGGCGGTCCAGATCGTCAATCTTCTTGCGCCAGTCCGCGATATCCATGTTCTATCCGCCTCTTGGTGGTGTGACTGCGGCAGCCTAACTTCCGGCCGCAGTGGATTGCGTTGTTCCGGTGAGGGAAGCTAAGAATTCTGACACAGCCGCAGCTTCCTGTCCCGGGTTTTGTTCGACCGTCTGTACGATTGCACTGCCGACCACGGCCGCATCCGCGAAGCTGCCAACCTCAACGAACTGCTCTGGCGTCGAGATACCAAAGCCGACTGCGATCGGCAATTTGGTGTACGCTCGCAGGCGCTCGACCAGGGAGCGCGCATCGCCCGCCAGCTCCTGTCGTGTTCCTGTAATGCCGGTACGCGAGATGGCATACACAAAGCCGCGTGAGTGTTTGGCGATGGCGCGCAGCCGCTGCTCGGTGCTGGTGGGAGCGGCCAGAAAAACGGGCGCGAGTTTGTGCGCCTTCATCGCGCGCAGATACTCGACCGCTTCCTCTAGTGGAAGATCAGTCACCAGCGCTCCATCGATTCCGGCGTCGGCGGCGGCGGAGCAAAACTTCTGCAGCCCAAACTGCAGAATGGGATTCAAGTAAGAAAACATGATAAGGCCGGCATCGGACTGTTCTCGGATCTGGCGAGCTACCTCGATCACGCCGGCCAGATTGGTGCCATGCTCCAGCGCACGTTCGCTGGCCCGCTGGATGACCGGTCCGTCGGCCACCGGATCGCTGAACGGCACGCCTAATTCGATCACGTCAGCGCCGGCTTGGATGGCCGCCAGCGCCACATCACGCGACGTGTCCAAACTGGGATCGCCGCAGGAGATATACGCCACCAGTCCCGGCTGCCTATTGAATCGAATTGACATGGTTCTCCCGAGGCCACGATACTTAGAACTGCAGGTTCTCCCGCAAAATTCCGATGTCTTTGTCGCCACGACCGGAGACGTTAACTATCACAATGTCAGACTGCGACATTGTGGGAGCACGCTTCAGGCACTCGGCCACGGCATGCGCCGACTCCAGCGCGGGAATGATGCCTTCCATTCGCGCCAACTTCAGGCAGGCATCGAGCGCCTCCTGATCGCTCGCCGAGACATACTCCGCCCGGCCTTGATCGTGCAGCAACGCGTGCTCGGGACCGATCGCGGGATAGTCGAGTCCGGCAGAAACCGAGTGGGTCAACGCAATTTGCCCCGCCTTGTCTTGCAGCACGTAGGAATAAGTACCTTGCAACACGCCGGGAGCGCCGCCGTCGAAGCGCGCCGCATGTTCACCCAGGGAGTGGCCGCGCCCGCCGGCCTCAACGCCGATCAGCTTGACCTCGGCGTCCTTGATGAATTCATAGAACACGCCAATGGCATTGGAACCACCGCCCACGCAGGCAATCACCGCCGAGGGCAGCCGGCCTTCGGCCTTCAGGATCTGCTTGCGTGCCTCCTGGCCGATGACGCGATGAAAGTCGCGCACCATCGTAGGGTAAGGATGCGCTCCCAACACGCTGCCCAGCAGGTAATGGGTTGTCCGAACGTTGGTGACCCAATCGCGCATGGCCTCGTTGATAGCGTCCTTTAGAGTACGCGAACCTGACTCCACGCCGCGCACTTCGGCGCCCAGCAGCTTCATGCGAAAGACATTCAGCTCCTGCCGCCGCATGTCTTCGGTGCCCATGTACACCACGCACTCCATGCCAAACAGCGCACAGACGGTTGCGGTGGCGACACCGTGTTGGCCGGCGCCGGTCTCGGCGATAATGCGATGCTTGCCCATGCGCCGCGCCAGCAGCGCTTGCCCGATACAGTTGTTGATTTTGTGCGCGCCGGTGTGCAGCAGATCTTCACGCTTCAGATAGATCTTGGCGCCGCCCAACTCTTCCGTCAGCCGCTCGGCGAGAAACAGCGGAGTGGGACGTCCCGCGAAGTCGGCCAGCAAACGACGGTAGTCGTCGCGGAACGACTTGTCCTTGCGCGCTTCGGCATAGGCAGCTTCAAGCTCCTGCAAGGCTGCCATCAGGGTCTCGGGCACATAGCGCCCTCCGTAGGCACCGAAGCGTCCGGCGACGGCGCGTTTCGGCGGCTGGCCTTCCGTGGCCGGCATTACCGCCGGCGGTGAACTCTGCGTGCTGCGGGTTTCTTCCATAATCGCGATTTACCTCACGCTTACCTGCGCCCGGCGCACTGCGGCTACAAAATCTCCCAACCTCGTTTCATCTTTCCTGCCTGGCTCACGCTCCACGCCTGAGACTACATCGACGCCCCAAGGACAAAACAATCGGAGCGCCTCGCCGACATTCCGTGGGTTCAGGCCGCCGGCGATAATCACTGGGACAACTGCCTGAATCTCCGCCGCCAGCGGCACGGCGTCTTCCCAAGCGAAGGGAATGCCGGTTCCGCCCGGCTTTGCAGCCGATCCCGAATCGAGCAAGACGGCATCAATGCTATCGCACGATCCTAAGTATCCTGCAACCATGTCCTTCCCGCTCAACAGTTCGCTGGCTAGCAGGGTCTTGATGATCCTGCGACTGCCCAGCGCGTGCCGAAACTGCGGCAACTGTTCCGCCGGTTCGTTTCCGTGCAATTGCACTCCGGTCAATCTGACTAGCGTAACAATCTCAGCCACGCGCGCCGGCGATTCGTTCACAAAGATTCCGATTTTCTCCACTCCATCCGGCAGTGCGGCGACGATCTCTGCCGCCCGCGCGATTTCAACTTGCCGCGGACTGGGCGCAAAAATGAACCCCAGAGCATTGGCTCCGGAGGCAATGCTCATTTGCGCGTCATGCAGGTTGGTGGTCCCGCAAAACTTTATCCAAGTCATGGCGACCACGCTCCGGCCGGCATCAGCGGGCGGCCACCGACTGCGCCAACAAGTCGCGCAGCGCGTCACCCGGACACCTGGCCCGCATCAGTGACTCGCCAATCAGGAAAGCGTCGAACCCGGCCTGCCGCAATCGGGCAACGTCGTCAGCACTCTCGATACCGCTTTCTGCGACCTTCAATACCCCGGCGGGAATCAGCTCAGCCAACCGCAAAGAAGTATTCAGATCGACTTGCAAGGTGTGCAGGTTGCGGTTGTTGACGCCGATGGTCTGGCAACCGGCATCGAGCGCGCGCTGTAGCTCCGCGTCATCATGCACTTCGCAGAGGACGTCGAGTTCTAGTTCGCGGGCGCGTTTGCCCAGCGATGCCAGGTCGGCTTGGCTGAGGACGGCGACAATGAGCAAGATCGCGTCGCCGCCGTGCGCCCTGGCTTCCATCAGCTGGAACGGGTCGACGATAAAGTCTTTTCGCAGGCAAGGCAGACGGGTCGCTTCTGAGGCGATCTTCAGATTTTGCAGAGAGCCTTGGAAATACTGCTCGTCGGTGAGTACCGAAAGTGCCGCAGCGCCAGCCGTTTCCAACTCCCGCGCCAGCTTGGCCACGGGAAAATCGGCGCGAATCAGCCCTTTGGATGGGGACGCCTTCTTGAGTTCCGCGATTACGGCGACGCCTGCCTGTGCCGCCGACAGCAGAGAGTGGCGAAACCCCCTTGGCTGGTGAGTCTCAGCGGCCACGCCCATCGCACCAAGATCGGCCGACGCTTTGGCGGTGGCAACCTGGCGGCGAGTGGCGGCGACGATTTCTTCCAACTTGGTGGGCACGTTGCAAAAAGTATACCTGTTGAGACAGGTTGCCGGCGGGCGCCGACGAATTGCCATCCGACCGTCCCGACCCGCCGCCCCGTGCCTGCCATCTTCCTTTAGACTAGGAGCAGTGAGGATTGAATGGCTGTTACCCAGGAAGAAGTCATCTCGGCACTAAAAGAATGTTACGACCCAGAAATTCCGGTGAACATCGTCGATCTGGGATTGATCTACGAAGTTCGCGTGAGGCCCACCGAAGTGGCCACCCTTGAGGGTGACGACATCGAGGTTGAAATGACACTGACCGCGCAGGGCTGCCCGTCGCAAGGATCGATCAGCGAAGACGTGAAACAGCGATTGCTGCGCATGCCGGGCGTGAAGAATGCCACGGTCAGCATTGTGTGGTACCCGCAGTGGACGCCGGAGCGGCTTAGTTCTGACGCGCGCAAACAATTGGGGATTGAGTAGGGAGTCGCCGCTTAGGGAATGCGGAGCGCCGATGCGGCTACCAATTCCGTCAGCGCTGTCGCAGCAAGGTCGTCGCTACGAGCCATACTCCGAGCGAACGTCACGCCATGCTTTGACGCTGCGCCGCTCGGCTTGCTCGGCGAAGCCTTCCCCCAGCTTTTGCAGGGTGGAGAAAATCTGTATTCCCTTTTGCAGGTAGTCGGGAGCGTTCTCCCACACCGCCTCGAACTTCTCGGGATACTCGGAAGCCAGTACGGCGAAACCGGCGGCGGCGACCGCCATCCCTATTGGCCGGCGCCCGGTAAGGACGAGCACCGCACCCGCGCCAATCGATCCGAATATGACTGCTTTTTTCCAGCTTTGCATGGTCCACCTCAAGGGCCGCGCCGTGCGCGCCGCGAAATAGTTTAGAGCAACGGCAGCGTTCTGCTGTTGTATGCGGAATCGCCGAATTGCGCAAGTAGACATTCTAAGGAAGTCCTGATTAGGGACGGCCTGAAGAGACTATGTCGCAACCGTGCCGCCGCTGCGCGGCTCAGGATTACTTCCCACCTTACCCGGCGCGCTGCGCCGGGCTAACTTCATAGCCGCCGCTGCGCGGCTGGTCTGATAAATTTTCCAGCCATTTGTTCGACTGCAAGATTTCTGCCGCAGTCGCGACACAGTCTCTGAACGCCGTCCCCTTCGACACAGCGGACTTGATCGGAGCCTCCCTAAGCGACAGGGGTGCGGGCGGCGATGGCCGCATCCCGGGGCACGAGGAGCGGCCTATTTGGGGTTTGCGGAATTGCCGGAGGCGGTATTGACCAGCAGAAGCCAACCGCTACCGCCGCGAATGAGGAGGTCCGTGGTCGATTCCAAGGTGATCTGTCCGAGGGGCGCCGTGCTTCCCGGGTGAGTGAGTTTCAGGTTCTCAAATCCATAGATGCCGCAGGCCGTCGTCGAAAACACCCCCAGGGCCTGCTCTTGATCGTTGCTATTCGTGGTCACGCAATCGCCGGCGGGCGTCAACTTTCCCCAAGCCCCCGTACCGTTCCAACGCCCGACCTTCCCTTGGGGCGAGGCGATGTATCCACGACCGCGAAATACCACATCGCCGCCCACCTGTTTCGTGGTCCACCCATAGGAAGACTCGTAGGTCGAGGCGGCATCGATGGGAGTCTTTGCCTGAAAAACGCTTTCCGTGGCAGCCATCGCGCGCAGGCTGACGTTCAGCGGAATCGTGTGTCCCTGATTCTCCAGAGTGTCGAAGGTCAAGGTAATGCGCGAGACCGATCCGGTCACCTCAGCTAGAATCACATGTCCGGTTAGGTGCGATCCGGATTTGATTTTCGCGCCGGACGGCAAGAGAACCTCTTGCATGAGCTTCCCTTCGATCTTTTCACCCGGCTTATTGTCCTTGGAGTTGAGAGTGGAGCTCAGCATGACGGGAAGCGCCGTTCCGGTGGGAAGGTCCTGCGCCGCCAGCATAGTTGCGGAGCAGAGCAAGGCGGCAATAATCCTAGGCCAAAACATAAGGGAGATGGCAAGAAGGGAGTAAGAACTATGGTGCGCCCGGAGAGATTCGAACTCCCGACCTAACGCTCCGGAGGCGTTCGCTCTATCCAGCTGAGCTACGGGCGCACTGCAAAAATTATACACGGGATGATTTGGACTGACGGTTTGAGGTTGGCGTTTCCGAATCGTCCTGAGCTTGCCGCACTTGGCAGCCGTCGCTCTCCAGGACCAACCAAAAGCAAGCGCTGGACGGTGGTGCGACATGGTCAGGTTCTCCCGGTTTCGTCGCCGAGGTATAGGAATTGTCAACCAGCAAAACCCGTCTTGGCCGACTACGATCAGGGGAGTGGAGCGGTCTGGGAAGAAGACTCTAGTTCAGCTTGGCGTACTCGACTTTGGCCTGCTGATAGACGGGAAGGTCGGGATCGGCGTCGTTCCAGAGAGTTAGAAAATTCTGATAAGCGGCATGGGCTTTATAACGTGCGCCGGAGTCTTTGGCGGCGTCGAGGGCGTAGGCGCGAGCCAGGCCGAGGCGGGCTACTGTGCCCCAGGGAAAATTCGCCACCAGACCGTAGTGGTCGATGAACTTCTGAAATTCCGTCGCTGCCGCGTTGCCGTTGCGCAGCATGAGATAGGCGTCTCCCCGCAAATAGACTGGGAGCAGATAGCCTGCATCACCCAGCTCGATCCCGCTCGAAACCTGCAGGAGTTCGACCGCCCGGCCCGGGTCGTTGCGTTGCAAGGCGATGGCCGCCCTTATAGTTGGCAGCCGATATTTCTGGACCAGCGTGTCTAGGGGAAATTCCTTGTCGAGTTCGGCCGCCAGCTTCTCTGCTTCTGCCGTATCGCCTGCGCGGGCCAGAGCCAACGCCGCCATTGCTCGCACATCGCGGTTCGGGGCCAGCTGCACTGCTGCCTCGGCATCGGCCCGCGCCTGCTCTAGGTTGCCCAATTCCACCTCGCGCAGCGCCGTCCCCACCTGATACCCTGCGGCGGTCTCTTTTGCATCGTTGCGTTGGGCCGAATCCATCGCCCGCCGAATCAGCTCGCTTGCATCTTTCCACTTCCCGTACCAAGCTTCTGTGTCGGCTTGCGTAGCCAGCAAAACGTCTTCTGTGCCCGGCTTGCCCTTGGCAGCCAAAACCAACTCCGCCATCCGGGCCGTGTCGCCCTTCAGAAAAGCCAGTAGATAGCGATTCTCCAGGAGGAATTCGCCCTCAAGCTTGCGATCCTCAGCCTGTTTGTATACCGCCTCCGCGTCGCCCAGACGGTTGAGAGTCACGTAGCCGTTGCCCAGGTTGGTGTAGTTGATCTCGTCGTTTGGTTCCAGACGCATTGCGTCGCGGTCTTGCTTAAACGCTTTCTCCAGATCTCCAAGATTAGAGTAGACAAATGCCAGACCGGTATAAGGCAAAGCGTCTCTCGGGTAGGTCTGCTGCCATCGTTCGTAAGCCTGCGCCGCCTTTTCCAGCTCTCCGGTTGCGGTCACGTAGTACCATGCCTCGATGGAAAGCCGCTCCCGTTCGCTCAACTTCTCCCGCAACTCATAAGCCTTGCGCGCATTGTCCCGCGCCAGTCCTGGTTCGTAGAGGTTGTTGTAGGCCCCCGAAATCGCGTTGTAGGCAACGGCGAAATTTGGGTCCAGTTCCACCGCCCGCTTTAAGAGAGGCAGAGCCGCTGTGTCCCCTTTCGCAAGGTTTGTCTTTAGGCCCAGGCTGTAGGCTTTCAGCGCTTCCAGCGAGGGTGTGGTCGCCTGGGCCAGCGGAGTGGAGTACTTCTCCACCGAACTAAGCGATTCTCCAAGCTTGCCGCGCAAGCTGATTGCCGCAGCGTCCAGGGCCTTCAGCACCGCTTCCTTGTTTGCCGCTTGCTCCTGCGCTTCTGCCAATACGTCCCCGTTGTTGCAGTCCACTACCTGCAAGCCAATCAGGTACTGGCTGCCCAAGCGGGCAATCGAGCCGGTCAACATGGCCGTGCTGGCCATGCGCAAGCACACCTCGCGTGTGACCGCCGGCGTCAATCGGTCGCCGGCGGCGCGCCCCATCAGCTTCAAGGTTGCGTTCACCTTACTGTCGGAAACCAGGTAGAGAAAGGGCGATTGCTCAATCTGGACCGAGAGTCCTTGCTTCAGGGTATCGTCGAAGACGGCGTCGCCGGCATTGTTATCGAAGTCGGCGAGGACGATGCTGTCTTTATTGGTGAACTTGGGCGGCCGGTGAGCGACGAAATAGCTCACCGCGATTGCGGCTACCACTAGGACCGCTGCAGCGGCGAGCCATCGGCGCCAAGTCTTGCGAGCGGGACGAACGGTGACTTCATCCCGCGGTTTCGCCACCGGCGGGGCTGAGTCTGTATCCGCTGCCGCCTCCTCCAACGGTGGTTCAATCCCGTTGCGATAGAAGACCGGAACGTAGGTGCCTTTGGGCAGCTGAATGCGGACCTCGTCAAGCTTGCCGTCGGTCTGGTAGTAATTGGCCAGCCGCGAACGAAGCCGTCCCGCCTCGACCCGCACCCCGGGATCGAGGCCCGTATCGTAGTCTTCGGAACGACGGCCGAACACCTCTAAGCCGATCGAATATTCCTTGATGAGATCCGCGGATCCCGCGAGGGTCTTGCGAACGACGAACTCCAGGAAGCAGCTATGGCGGGCAGCCTTGCTGAAGGTGGGCGACGCCAGAATTCTCCCCAGCTCGGCTTCGACCTCTTGCGATGAGATCGCCGTGCTGGTCAAGGTCCGTTCGTGCATGGACACTCCACTTTCAGGCAAGTTACTTCGGTGGGCAGCCAGATGTGCCTGGGATAGCTGGCAGTATAGCCTCACTCCGGCCAGCCGACAAGAGCCAAAGTAAGTCAAGAAGTTAGAAGGCAAGATACCGTAACATCCGCCGATGCTACTTGCGCCCGACCCACTCTGCCTCCATCGTGGCTGACACGCCATGCCAAAATCCCGGCGGTCCTGCCCGAAAAAAGCGGAACTGCGCGGCTAGAAGGAGAACTATGACGAGCCTAATCCGACTTCGGAGCTTGATACTCGGCGCGAGCCTACGTGCGTTGAAAACAAGCTTTCTGGTGTGTGTTTTCTCAGCCGTGGCAGTAATTGCCTCGCCCGCACAAACCCTCACCACTCTGATAAGTTTCAACGGCCCCGATGGTGACAACCCTTACGCCGGGCTGGTGCTGGGCACCGACGGGAACCTCTACGGCACAACCTACCAAGGCGGGGCGAACGGCAACTATCAAGGGACCGTCTTCAAAATCAGCCCACAGTCCCCGTATACTCTGACCACGCTGCACACCTTTTTAGGATATCCGACTGACGGCTCTTTCCCTTACGCTGGCTTGGTGCAAGGGACCGACGGGTTCTTCTATGGCACAACCGTCAACGGCGGCACCAGCAATAACTGTACAAACGGCTGCGGAACGGTATTCAAAATCAGCCCAGACGGCTCGCAGTACTCGGTGCTGCACAGCTTCACTAATGCTGACGGCTCTATCCCCGAGGGCACGCTGATACAAGCCACCGATGGGGACTTCTACGGGACGACCTTCTACGGCGGCGCCGGCAATAACTGTGCCGATTTTCAGCCCAGCGGCTGTGGCACTGTCTTCAAAATCAGCCCACAGTCCCCATACACACTAACTACAGTGCATAGCTTTAACTTTTCGGACGGCTATACCCCCGAAGCCGGATTGGTGCAGGCTACTAACGGAAATTTTTATGGGACAACCTCACAGGGCGTCACGTCGGGGCAGACCTGTGGCTATGGTTGTGGCACAGTCTTCGAGATGATCCCGCAGTCCCCGTACACAGTGACCACCTTGCACGTTTTCCAGGGTAGTGACGGCTTTTTCCCTGGCGCCCCGCTGATTCAAGGCGGCGACTTGAACCTCTACGGGACAACGGCACGCGGCGGCGCCAACAACAACTGCTTTTTTGGCGGCTGTGGCACTGTCTTCAGAATCAGCCCACAGTCCCCGTACACGCTGACAACGGTGAGCCTCACCCCCGCTACTGGCTCTCTCCCCACCGCAATGCTGCTGCAAGATACGGACAGGAACTTTTACGGGTCAACAGCTCTTGACGGGGGCAACAGCGGCGGCGGGATTTTCAAGCTCACCGAGTCGCTTACGCTCACCCCGGTCTACAGCTTTTGCGCGCTGCCCAATTGCGCTGACGGTTCCAGCCCTAGCTGGCTGGCGGAATCCAATGGGCTTTTCTACGGAACAACCTTCTCAGGCGGTGCCTTCAGCGCCGGTACGGTCTTCAGTCTGGAAGTGGGGCTTGGCCCGGCCGTTAGCCTTTCCCCCACCAGCCTCAATTTCGGTCCCCAGGGCTTCGATATACCCAACACTCCCCTAACGGTTATCTTGACCAACACTGGAGTGGCACCGTTGCTTATCGCAAGCATTGCCATCACAGGAGCTGACGGCGGCGACTTCTCCGAGAGCAATACCTGCCCGATAAACCCGAGTACCTTGCCGGTGGGAGGCCATTGCTCCATCACGGTTGTTTTCTCGCCTACCGCTTCCGGAACGCGGAACGCGGATATCACTATAACCGACAATGCTCCGAACAGTCCTCAGATGGTGCCGTTAACCGGCATCGGTGTGGGCGGCAAGGTGGGATTGGAATAGAAGTCTTGGTTTCAAGGGACTTCGTGTCGGTGCGCCCACCCAAGCTGGTTTTGCTTGGGTGGGAAATTTCACCATGCCGCGCTGGAGAGTCAGGTGCCCTAGGTTCGCCCTTCGGTTGGGCCAACCCGATCAGCAATGTGGTATTCGACGCGACCGGTAATCTTGCGGCACCGCCTACGCTGGCGGCTCACAGGTGCAGTTCCTGGGGAATGCTGGCAGGAAGGCGAAAGGCAAAGTAACGATAAACACGAAGGGAAAGGCCAACGCAGACCATTCGCTCCCAAGCCCATCGCTGAAGTTCGCTCTCGCTTGGACACTTGTCCAACGCGACTGCGGCGAACCAACCCTCAATGTTCGAAAGGAGAACCTCAAATGGCAAACCCAAGACAACTTAGAAGTTTGATCTTCAACTCAAGCTTCGGCGCGGCGACGGTCGCGCTGGCAATCGCGTTTCTGCTGGTTGCCGTCGCACCCCAACCGGCGCAGGCGCAAACCTACAGCGTAATTCACAACTTCTCCGGCGGAGAGGACGGGGGAACGCCTGAAGCCGGCGTGACGTTGGATGGAGCAGGAAACCTTTACGGCACGGCATCTATCGGCGGCGACGGTTACGGCACGGCCTACAAGCTGAAGCGCTCGGGATCCAACTGGCTGCTTGACCCACTGTTCAGCTTTGACTTAAGCGACGGGGGTCTTCCAAGAGCCAGAGTAATCTTTGGCCGGAACGGCACTCTCTACGGCACGACCGCAGAAGGCGGCACTTACGGACCTGGCACGGTATTCAATCTGAGACCCTTCCCGACGGTCTGCAAGACCTCAATCTGCCCCTGGATGGAAACCGTGCTCTATAATTTCACGGGAGGTGCTGACGGAGCTTATCCTGGATTTGGTGACCTCCTTTTAGACCCAGCGGGTAACATCTACAACACCACGTTCGCCGGGGGTAACGGAAATGGCGTTGTTTACAAACTGACGCCTTCCGGTGGCGGCTACGCGGAGAGCGTTCTTTACAGCTTTTCCGGCCCTGACGGATCAGGTCCTTTAAGCGGCGTGATCTCCGACAGCGCTGGTAACCTCTATGGAACAACTTATGCAG
>PMWW01000026.1 GCA_003165795.1 Acidobacteriaceae bacterium | reverse complement strand
ATCTCCGCCAGGAAATGCTGGAAATGCTCGCTGTGGACGGCGGGAAAGTTGTATCATTGGCCGCGTTCTTGAAGTCAAAAAGGAGATTCCGGTTTGAGGAGTTCAGTATGAATCGGTCAGCGACAGTAATGATTTTTTTTCTACTCGCAATTGCAGTGTGCCTTGGTCAAAGCGCAGCGGCGACGCAATCAGACAACAGCGCCAGTGACGCCAGCGCCGTACACGGGGTCATTCCTGTGACTCTGACGAAGTCCATCGACTCCAAGAAATTGAAAGCAGGTGACGAAATTTCCACAACAACCGTGGCCGCGCTTCGCAGCGGCAGTGGGGTCGTTATTCCCGTCGGGTCGAACGTGGTTGGCCATGTGACAGCGGCAAAAGCGCGTTCTAAGGGTGATTCTGAAGCGTCGCTGGGAATCGTCTTCGACAAGATCGAATTGTCGGGCGGAAAGGACATGCCGATCAAGGGCATGGTGCAGGCCGTCGGGCCCAATCCGAGCGCAGGCTCCGGTCCGGATACGGGAGTGGCTGGAGGCAATAGCCTGAACGCAGGCAACGGTTCAACCGCAGCCCCAGGCTCCGGCCTTGGCCCGCAAGCAGCGCAACAACCAGGCGGAGGGAAGATGCTCGGCCCACACTCGACCGGCGTCATTGGAATCAAGAACCTGCAACTAGACAACAACTCGGTGCTGACTTCCACCGGAAAGGAAGTAAAGCTGGACAGCGGGTCGCAGATCATGATCAAGGTAGAGTAGCCAGGCCTAACATTGATTGGCGTGTAAGTGAGAACCTGCCCGCCTACGCGTTCAACCAGGCCCACGATCCCCTTGCCGTCAGGCGTTGATGACGGCAAGGGATGAAATGATAATCCCTGACCGGTGTGGCCATTGAGTGTATTTCCGACATAACTCCGGATCTGGCGCGTGCGTCGGGTTTTGCGGGAGTTATCGATCTTCTAAAGACCGCTAAACACGGCTCAGGACAGAACGTGTACCTTATCGAGTTTCACTACCTCGCCCCTGGCGGAAACCGAGCCCGTGCGAGCTATGACCGTAGGAGTCATCGGTCTCGCTAATGCGCACGCTTCCCGGTCTCACCCCATGCTGACTATACCGTGATCTGTACCACGATTGCAGCGCGAGCGGTAGTGAAGTATACCGCTGAGCAAACATTAATTTAGACCAAGAGCCTGATGGAGACCAACTGATATGGACTTAGGCATTGCAGCCAAGACAGCCATTGTCACCGGGGCGAGTGCTGGGATCGGACGTGCCATCGCAACGGAGTTTGCTCAAAATGGCGTGAATCTCGTCCTTGTTGCCCGTGATGCCGACCGGCTGTCCGTAACGGCCAAGGAAATTGGCTACCGATTCGGGGTCGAAGTGCTGCCCTTTGCAGCCGATGTGGGTAATCTGGGCGAACCAGATCGCGTGGTTGCATCCGCCATGGAGCGTTTCGGCAGAGTCGATATCATGGTCAACAACGCTGGACGAGCTTGTGCGGGCGGCATCATGGCTGCCTCTGAGGCGGAATGGGAAGAGATGACCGCGACGAAGTTGTCTGCCATGCGCCGATTTTGCCGTGCCGTCATTCCTGAGATGCGCCAACGCCATTGGGGGCGTATCGTTAACGTTTCTTCAATTGGTGGAATATATCCGAACTACCGACTAATGGTCTCGCACGCACCTAGCCTAGAGTTATGATTTGCAGGATTTCTGGATCCAAATGAGATTCGGGATCAGTCGCCTGTGCGGACACTGTGTCACCATTCCGTGACCTTCCCGTGCCGGCACGGGAAGGCCGCCCCGCCTCGTCGCAGCCGATGATCAGTCAGCAGCCATCCGATTCAGATTGAAATTGTATATCCGAGGAGAGACATCGGCTGCTGTCTTTCTTTTGCTCGGGCAGACGAAGAGAAATCCGTTCAGTCAGGGGCTAAAGCCCAGCCTTTCTAACGGGCATTTACGGACGGCCTGAAGGCCGTCCCCTACGAAGGCCCAGACTTAGTCAGAGCTTCCCTGATATGGAGTGACCCCGTCAACCGCTGCACATCTGTGGGGTTGGTTTTGTTGTTGTCGTTGCTTGTTTCTTCTTTCGAGGACAGGGCAAGCAGCAGTCGGGGCTGGATTGAGCGACGAGGGCCGTTGTGGTTCGGGCGGGAACGGAAGAAAGGAGACGCTGGACGAGTTCTTCCAGTAGCAGTTGAGCGCCTTTCAACGGGGCGCGGTCCGGGCGGCCGGTGTGGACATGTGGGAGCCGTTCCGGCAGAGCATCGAGCAGGGGTTGCCGCAGTGCCGGATCGTGTATGACAAGTTCCACATCATGCAGCATGCCGCTGCGGCGGTGGATGAAGTACGGTGAGCGGAATTCTTTCGCAAAGGGGGCACGGCGCGGGAGGTGGTGAAGGGCAAATACTTCGTAAGCTGGGCCTCTCGTGACCCTTCGCTTCGAGCCAGAAAGGAACTACGACAGACGTGGATTAATGATTTAAAACACCATCGAATTCCAGATGACGCGACATTCCGGAAGGCGCTTTCCGAAGGTTGGTGGGATGTCGGTTGGCCACCGGAATAAGCCCAGGAAGCGCTCGCCGAGGGGCTGTCAGAGCGGAAGCACGTGACTCGCCGTTCTCTCGACGACTTGATGATTGAGAGGGCTTAGCCTGATAGTCCTGCGTATGTGCGGCGACCGTCCTGAGCGGATGTCGTTTTACAGACAGGCGCAATGGGATTTCACACGATTGGAGATACCGGCATTCAGTAACTAGCGTTTGACGCTGACGGTGTCGAACGGTCTGAGGCT
The DNA here is from genome assembly GCA_003165795.1 of Acidobacteriaceae bacterium. Lineage (GTDB taxonomy): Bacteria > Acidobacteriota > Terriglobia > Terriglobales > Acidobacteriaceae > Bog-257. The sequence continues at coordinate 6,568 of PMWW01000026.1, read as the reverse complement.
GATGGCAAATTTACTCCGAGGTTGATTGAAGAGGTCACGACGCAGCCCGTTACTAACATCTTCTTTCTTTAGCCACGGGTAGAAGGGCGACCTTCCGGCCGCCATCGAGCAGTACGACAGGTGGATTGGGGCGCTGATTGAGTCGCCCGATCTCCAAAGAACCCAGCAATCGTTCCCGAACTTCCGACCCCTGTTCGTCGACCTCCACTGGCCTATATCTGGAAAACGCTCCCAGGCGGCATCGAAGCCAGCCTGCGGCCGCTGCGGCGTGTTCCGCAATATCCGGAAGCCGCTTGACTTGGCATCGTCTCTTATTGCCGTCCAAGAATCCTGATGCCGCAATAGTTGCCGAATCCTTAGCGTGCTATATTGTGCAAATTCTGTAGTGACCCCTACTGGTGTGGCCTGTGACCATCACTTCAATCCGCATCTTGGTTCCGAGAATTTTCTATTTTGCGATGGGCAATATCGCATGGAAGTCTTTGCCATCACCGTAGGGAGGAAGCGGGCCACAATTCAGAGGGGTTTAGTGCACACCAAAAGCCTGTATGAGTTTCTTATACGAATCGTTGCCATAGTACTTACCCCGAGAAAGAGGCAAGCTGGTGGAGTGGCCCGCCACGCCCTCTGTCGCCTCGGCTAAGCCTCATTATGCCTCTAATGTGCTCTCACGAGTTGCAGAAAACCGGCAGCGTCGACGGACAGGAACGTAAACGTATTGTTCTGGTAGCAGACTACGCCGATTCCCGTCTCACCATTCGGGTGTAAAGTTCCCACGTCAAGGTCAGCAGCCGCCTTCGGTTGCATTTGTAGAGGAGGCCGTCATGTCGAACCCGGCACAACACTCCACGTCAATTTTGCGCAGCAACCTGCGGGCAACAGCCTGCGCACTGGCTCTGCTTTGCACGCTGACAATAGTTGCAATGCAATCGGCGCGTGCCCAGACCTTCACCGTGCTACATGATTTCACGGCGGGAGCCGATGGGTCTTTCCCTGAAGGCATCACCTTGGATCGGGCGGGAAATCTCTATGGCACTACCGAGGGCTATGAGAGTTGCGGGTCGCCACCTCCGCCGCCCGGCACATGCGGCTAAGCCTTTAGACTGGCGTCGAAAGATTCCGGCTGGGTCCTGACCCCGCTGTACGATTTTCAGTCTGGTAATGGTGGGGAGAGACCGCAGGCCGGAGTGATCTTCGGGCCGGACGGCGCTCTCTACGGCACCACGTTAGAAGGCGGAAGTAGCGGCTATGGCGTCATCTTCCGGCTGGCGCCTTATCCGAATCCTTGCGAAACCGCCCTTTGCAGATGGAACGAGACTGTGCTCTATGCATTCACAGGAAACGCTGCTGGAGCTGGCCCCAGCGGCAACCTGCTTTTTGACCAAGCAGGAAATATCTATGGCACAACCCAGGCAGGCGGATCAGAGGAATGCAGGATTGACCCACTACCCACAATCGACGCAAATGGTAATCTCTACGGCACCACTTGGGAGGGTGGCGCGGGCAGCTGCTATGCCGGCTGCGGTGTCGTCTGGGAGATCACGCCCTAAGTTCCTACACAGGTAAGCCATCCCGATTGCCTGCTACTTAACAGCGATACAAACGTGTGTGAGCTAGGGTTAACCGCTCGCAAAGTGCCTAAATCTGAACTTCGGGAAAGAAACTCCCGCAACGTCAGAATTTATTGACATCTTACCAGCCGTCCGGTTTTGCCACGGGTCAAGGTGAGCGGATCCGGCATCCGCTCTTTGTCGGCAAGAATGATTTCCAGGTGCATCGTGTCGCCTTCAACACGACCTTTGTAAACGGCAGGAAGGTCGCGCGGAGGATTGTTCCTTTGGACAGGACCACCCAATTCCGTGGTATAAGTTCCAGAGACGCTAAACTCGCCTTTAGCATCGACTTTGATGGGCTGCAGTATGGTCCCGTGCGCGCAATCGAACTCCAAGATAGCTCCCCCCGCATTCATTTCCAGAGAGACGTGCATTCCGCCCCACACGTCGGGCGATGCGTCGTTGTTCCTTCCCTGCTGCAAGGCAACGTTGCGAGCACCTGCAAGTGAGATAGCGAACACACATATCAGCGAGACAATAATTGCCGATCGCAATGTCATTCCACGTACTCCTGGCTAAGATGTTCTGTCTGTAAAGGCAGTAGCGGATGCTACACCGGACTCGTCTGTTGTTCGCACCACCCGTGGCAGAAGACACACAGCGTGCCTAGACTCCACATTGCAAGCAAGAACACTCTTTGACTCATCCAAGCTCCTCCTAACCGCCCTTTTAAGCCATTCATAGACTTGCTCGTTTCCATTCAAAATACTGTGCAGAAGTGCTCAAATCTCGGCGCGACGGGAGTGGCGAACCAATGAGCGGTTTTGACCAGACTTGTTCTCGGGTATCCAGATATCGTTCGTAGTGAAGTGGTACCACTTCCTCTTCGTTCAGGTTCTCTGAGCTAAGTCAGCCCATCTGAATTGTCTTTAAGTCTTAGTAATTCCGACCTCTGATTCGGCGCCTCTCAACGTCCAACGCTAAAAGGAACCAAAAAGCGTCTGGGCCTTAATACCCGCAGGTCCGTGAATCAAGAGTTGGTCTCCGCCAGGAGGGGTCAAATGCCCAGCAAAATATCTAATCTTATCATTCTCGCAACCGCATCCATCGCTATGACGTTTGGAGTTGCGGCATGCAATAAGAGCAATGTCCAAGACACTAGCGCGCAGGCTCAACCGGCGCAAACGGATAACTTGGCCCCTACAGACGGAACCCAAGCGAGTGGCGCAAACTATCAGCAACAGCCCGCAACCCAGGCACCGCAACAGAACTATCAGCAGCCGGCGCCCGCGCAGCAGACTTCTTCAGCTCCAGCGGTGCAGCAGGCCTCCCCGGACCAGAACTATTCCGATAGCGATTCCAGCGCCGGCTATCAGGAAGCCAGTTACGGCCAGCCAGTGCTCCAGGCACAACAACCCCCACCACCGCTGCCGGAATATTCGCAGCCGCCTTGCCCCGGCAATGGCTATCTGTGGACGCCCGGATATTGGAGCTACGCTTCTCAGGGCTACTACTGGGTGCCCGGTGTTTGGGCGTGGCCGCCTCAAGTAGGCGTCCTGTGGACGCCGGGATATTGGGGATTCTTCGGAGGTATGTATCGCTACAACTATGGCACCTGGGGCCAATATGTTGGCTACTACGGCGGCATTAACTATGGATTCGGCTACGGCGGCCTCGGCTATCAGGGCGGGTACTGGAACGGAAATCGTTTCAACTACAACCGTTCCGTCAACAACGTGAACATCTCCAACGTGAACGTGTATAACCGCAGCGTCAACAACACCACGAATAACCGCGCCAGCTACAACGGGCCGGGAGGCATCACGCGCCAGGCTTCGCCGGCCGAAACTGCTGGCATGCGTGGGCAGCGCATTGCTCCCATGACCACGCAATTGCAGCACCAGCAGGCGGCAGCACAGAACCGCGAGCAGTTTGCCTCCGTCAATCACGGGCGTCCGGCAATTTCTGCCGCGACGAAGCCCATCGCGTCGGGCAGACCGATCGCTCCGGTGAATGTTGCTCGCAACGTTCACCAGCAACGGTCACAGCAGCAGCCGCGGGCTCAGACGCAGCCACAACAGCATGCCCAGCAGCAGCGGGCNNCAGCAGCAGCGGGCTCAGGCGCAGCCGCAGCAGCATGCCCAGCCACAGCAGCGGGCTCAGGCACAGCCGCAACAGCATGCCCAGCCGCAGCGGGCTCAGGCGCAGCCGCAGCAGCATGCCCAGCCACAGCAGCGGGCTCAGGCACAACCGCAGCAGCATGCCCAGCCGCAACAGCGGGCTCAGGCGCAGGCGCAGCGGCCGACGACCGAAGGAAGGAACAAGTAGCCGCGGTCCACAGAGGTCAGTTGCAGCTCAACGGATGGGCGGAGCTCTAGCTCCGCCTCCTCTTGCAGGTGGTAATAAGAGTTAAGCGTTCGGCTGCATCTTGGATTGGTCAGCTTCACGGAAGTTAGAGGCTGGGCACGGCGATCAAGCAAAAGATAGGATCTGGTAGGGGCAGCACAAATCAAGGTTACCTTTCTTACCGGACGCCCGTATCCGTAACTGGAACGCCGGACAGCGAAAAAGAAGGCTCGTATTCAGCTTCGCGCAGCCAATATGGCGCTTGGCCGTAGTGAAGGTAGAGTCGGTCTTCATACTTGCGCGTGATCGGCACGGACTCAAGGAACTCCGGGGCCTCTTTGATGGCTTCCCGGGAGAGGCCGACGTAAACTTTGGAATCCATCCAACTTACTCTTTGAATCCACGAGGGTGCAACGAGTACCTTCTTGCCCGGCCACCAGTTCCGCGTTGCCACCTCGATGTAGCGTATAGCCCAGCTCTGATCGTCCATGACAAACCCTTCCACATGTCCGATTTCACCATCAGCCGCATCAATGTGATAGCCAGTGACGGCTTCGTTACTGCGGAGATGCGAATCTGTCGACTCTTTCCGAATCCTGTCCGCCAAAGCCTCATTAATGACGGTTGCTGGAATGGGCAAACCCGACGGGTATAACGCTGGACCCCACATGTTCGTGCCGCCCCAATAATAGGGATAGGCGAAATAGCCTAGGTATACGGCTTCGTGCTGCCGGGAGACGGGCTTATGGATGTCGATGTTGGGGCTATTTTCCACTTGCTTTTTCGTCAGCGCCACATCCAACCGCTTCATTTGCCAGTCCGTATGGACGACGGAAATTGGCGAGATCAGTACTCGCCGGCCGCCAAGCCAGCCGCCGGTGTCTAGCGTGAGATAGCGGATGGCCCATGCCTCGTCATCGAAATAGAACTGATCTACAGTTCCAATCTCCCCATCCGTAGCTCGGATTACAAGACCTTTTAGATTCGCAGCATTCGTTAACATTTGTCTTTGCCCTCCTGGCGGTTCTTGATTGTATTTCGCCAGCACGATCCGCGCGTCACCGGCTGCAGTTCACAACGCTTAGAGAGGTGTCGGTACTCGCACCTGCCAGTTCGAGTCGGGGATTGTCGTTTAGATAATTTGTCTTTGCTTTCTTGTTCCTGCAGATTCAACCTTAACAATGGCGGCGCCAATGTTCTGAGCAAGAGTGACCATTCTCCACCGGCGATCGGATATAGCTTGAAGAAGGACCGGTCGAATTGCTCCGGTTTCGCGTTTTGGGCTATGCTCTGGCCTGGTTCCTCGTCAATGATCGCGTGAAACTTCTCGCCTACCGAATTTTCGATCCTGCTGAGGCCCCCCGTTAGCCGAGAAGTCGCTCGATGTAACGCCGCAGATCGCCGCCAGGGCCTACGAACTCTATCAGGAGCGAGTCCAGGGCGAAAGCCAGCAAGATCAAGACTGGATTGAAGCGAAGCGCGACATCCGGAAAGGTCGGGCGGGACGTCGGAAAGCTTCGTGGATGTCCTCGCGAGCTCCAAGAGTGCTCCAGCGTAACCTAACGGACTCTGGGGCGCTGAAGGGATAAAGATGAAGATCGATTCAGAGGATTTCCGGGTACCGCCGAGGAAAAAACTCAAACTCAGCGAGTGGCCGACAATCGTGAAGCCCATTTACAGGTCGAAGAAGGAGTATCAAAAACTGCTGGAGGAACACGTTCGGGAATTGAGCTGGTTGCAACAACTTCACTACGCCACCAACCGCTATGCGGTGCTACTGATTTTTCAGGGAATGGACTCGGCCGGGAAGGATGGCGCCATCCGGCATGTCATGTCCGGGGTCAATCCGCAAGGCTGCGAGGTTTTCAGCTTCAAACAGCCGAGCGCCGAGGAGTTGGAACACGATTTCCTGTGGCGTACCACCTGCCGCCTTCCCGAACGAGGGCGGATCGGGATCTTCAATCGTTCTTATTATGAGGAAGTACTGGTCGTTCGGGTGCATCCAGAGATCCTTCGCAACCAGGGTTTATCGGAAGAATTGCGCGACGAGAAGACGATCTGGGAGGAGCGCTATCGTTCCATGGTGGACCTGGAGAGACACCTTTATCGCAACGGGACCCGGACCATCAAAATATTTCTCCACCTTTCGCAAGAAGAGCAGCGAAAGCGGTTCCTCGAGCGTCTGGATGAGCCTGACAAGAACTGGAAATTCAGTCTCTCCGACATTCACGAGAGGAAATATTGGAAGCATTACAAGAAGGCCTATGAGGATTGCCTGAACGCGACCAGCACGCATCACGCGCCCTGGTACGCCGTTCCGGCCGATGATAAGGAGAACGCCCGACTGATTGTTTCCCAAATTGTCCTTGATACACTCAAGGGTCTCAAGATGGCATATCCCAAGACCACGGAGAAGCGGCGACTGGAATTGCAATCGATCCGCAAAGAGCTAGTGAAGTAGTTCGAAATTATGGCCCGTTACTTGACGAATCCAAGGCAGACTTGAAATAGAACGCCCGGCCACGCAGATATCTAGTGCCGGAATCGCATCTGGGGCGGATGCTAACCGATCGAAGTTTGAAAGCTGCTGCCCGGCTTGTCAGCCTCGGTGGAAAGTGCGAAAGGACCAATCAGTATGCCCACGAAGGAACTAGTGCTTCGACCGCTTG
>PMWW01000059.1 GCA_003165795.1 Acidobacteriaceae bacterium | reverse complement strand
GGCGAGTTGATGGTCATCGAGACCGTGGTCTTTTCCAGATCGATGCCATCGAAGAGGATTTCCATGTCTTCGAGCGAATCGATGGCGACACCGCATTTGCCCACCTCACCTTCGCTGAAAGGATGATCGCTGTCGTAGCCCATCAGCGTGGGCAGATCGAAGGCGACGGACAGGCCCTGACTGCCGCTGGCGAGAAGATATTTGTAACGCTGGTTGGTCTCCTCAGGCGAGGCGAAGCCGGAGAACTGGCGCATGGTCCACATCTTGCCGCGATAGCCCGAGGCGTGGATGCCGCGCGTGTAGGGCGGCTGGCCGGGATAGTTGAGGTACTCATCGTACTGCCAGTCTTCGGGCAGATCGGCAGGGGTGTAGAGGCGACGGATCGGCAGGCCCGAGATGGTAGTGTAGCGGGCGTCGCCGTACTCGTCGACGTTAATGCCGGTGTGCGCGCCGATGGGCTTCTCCGGAGCTTTCTCCAGCGTAGGGGCGAGCGTCTTGTCGGCCCACTGTTTCTCGGATTCGGAGGGATGACGGCCTGCTTCAAACAGATCGGTGACCGGCGATTCGGATAGAACTTTCCCGTTGGACTTGCGGCTGTTGGCCATGAGCTACCCCACAATAAGACGAACCTTCCATGCTAGTAGATGCGAGGGGATGGGAGCAAGGCGCGACTATGCGACTCTCGGGTTGGAGTATGGGGCACTCCTACCGATGCCGACCGATACTTCGTTCCCACGCCTTGGCATACTTCCAGCTCACGTATTCGGCGTGGTAGAGGTGCAGCAGCAGGCCTTCGCGGCCGTCGAGGAAGCCTCCGCGCAGGACGTAGTTGTAGAAGAACGTCAGTCGCGGACGCACCACGATGTCGAGGAAGCTGAAGCCTACCCGACGATTGCCGGCGACAGCCATCTCCGCACCCAGCGACGAATAGCGGTTCATGTGTTCCAAATAGCTTTCGAGTGTGGGATAAGCGTGATGCAGCAGATGGTTTTTCAGCTTGCCAGTTGGCCCACTCAACTGAAGGTCTTCGTGCACCAATCGATGTTCGAACTTGCCCGCTCCACGACGGAAGAGCCGGAGCTTGGGGTCGGGATAGAAGCCGCCGTGACGCATCCATCGGCCCAGGAAGAAGTTCTTACGGGGAATCCAAAAGCCTGACGCGGGAGGATTCGATGCCAAGGTGGTCCGGATTTCTTCTGCCAGCACGGGGTCCACTGCCTCATCGGCATCGAGCGATAGCACCCAATCGCCGCTGGCCTTCTGCAGCCCCGAGTTTTTCTGGGCCGCGAATCCCTTCCATTCCTCGACGAAGAACTTCGCGTGGAAGGATTCGGCAATTTCGCGGGTGCGATCGGTCGAGCCGGAATCGACGACCACGATTTCGTCCGCCCACGCGACGCTTCGCAGTGTGCGCGCGAGGTTGGCTTCCTCGTTCTTCGTGATGATGACGACGGATAGGCTCAAGCAGACCATGCTAACCGCAAGCGATGTCGGCGGGAAGAAGAAACGCCGTCCCGGAGGACAGCGTGTTTGAGAGCTGAAGCCGATTTTCCTTCCGCACATTCATGGCGCAACCGAACAGCTTCCGGAAAAAGCCGAGAAAAGGAGGTTCTTGCGGACTGAGGCCCGTTCGCGATGAAAAAAATAGAGAACTTGCAACGGCGCAGTTGAAGCCGCGCCCTTTCAAATCACCGTAAGGCCGAGTTTTTCAGCGAACTGGCAAGCCGACGATGGGCTTTGGTCAGTCCGGCTTGGGCGACGCCGAGCTGAAGTTATTTGCGGTCTTTTGCAGGGACGCTTCATCTTCTACGTTGACGCAGGCAGAGGAGCGGTCGATCTGGCGGATGAGTCCGCAGAGTACCTTGCCGGGACCGACCTCGACGAAGTTCCTCACCCCCAGCGCGATCAGCGCGCGCACCGATTTGTCCCACTGCACTGATCCGGTGACCTGGCGGATGAGCGCGTCGCGGGCCTGATCGGCGGTCGTAATGAGCGCGGCGTCAACGTTACACACCACCGGAACTTCCGGCGCATGGAAGGTGAGCGCGGCCAGGTCGGCGGCGAGACGGTCCTGGGCCGGTTGCATCAAGGCGCAATGGAAAGGAGCGCTGACCGGAAGCAGGATGGCGCGCTTGGCTCCGCGATGCTTGGCCAACTCGGCGGCACGGCCGACTGCTGCTTTGTTGCCGGAGATGACTGTCTGGTCCGGCGAGTTAAGGTTGGCTGCCTGGCAGACTTCGTTCTGCGCCGCCTCTTCGCATAGGGCCAGCACCTGGTCGCTGGCCAAGGCGAGGATGGCCGCCATAGCTCCCACCCCCACCGGCACCGCCTCCTGCATATATTTGCCGCGATTGCGAACCGTGCGAACGGCATCGGTGAACGACAGCGTTCCGGCCGCGACGTGCGCGGAATATTCGCCCAGGCTATGTCCCGCAACGTAGGATGGTGCGATCGCCTTCGACTGCAACACGCGCCACGCGGCGACCGATACGGTCAGGATGGCCGGCTGCGTGATTTCGGTCAGGCGAAGTTGGTCTTCTGGCCCCTCGAAGCATAGTTGCGAAAGTTTGTAACCGAGCGCGGCGTCGGCTTCGTCGAAGGTCTGTCGCGCGACCGGATACAGGGCAGCAAGTTCCTTGCCCATGCCGACGGCCTGCGAACCTTGTCCGGGAAAGAGGAATGCGATGGGAGAAGAGTGTGAGGTCATGAGTTGTCAGGTTGACGGAAAAGCCGGGCCCTCGGCTAGGATTGCGGCGCCCCTGCTACACCAATCCCGTGCCCACCGGCCCGGCCTGGGCGGATTCGGCGGCATGATTGTTCCGATTCCGACTGGCTGCGGCGATGCGTTCTTCGATGGTGCGATTCAGTTTGCTGTTGGCGAATTCCATTGCCACCCGTACCGCGTTCTTGATGGCGTTGGCATTCGACGAACCGTGGCTCACGATGCACACTCCCTTGATGCCTAGCAGCGGCGCGCCGCCGTATTCCGAGTAGTCGAGCCGCTTCTTGAAGTCGGCGAAGGCTTTGCGCGACAGCAACATTCCAACCTGGCTGCTGAGCGTGGCCTGCAACGATTGCTTCAGCAGGAAGCGCACCGTCTCCACCATGCCCTCGGAAATCTTGAGCGCGACGTTGCCGACGAAGCCGTCGCACACCAGCACGTCGGCCTTGCCGTTGTACAGATCGCGGCCTTCGACGTTGCCGACGAAGTTCATCGGCAACTCTTTGATCAGCTTGTAAGCTTCGCGGGTAAGTTCGTTGCCCTTGCTCTCTTCTTCGCCAATGGAGAGCAACCCCACACGCGGATGTGCGGCGCTGGGGAACCGTCCAGAAAAAATGGAGCTGAAGTAAATGTCGCCCATGATGGCGAACTGCTGTAGGTTTTGCGGCTTGGAATCGACGTTGGCGCCGACGTCGATCAGGATAGTGGCCGTGCCCTGTGCAGTGGGGAAGACGGCAGCCAGGGCGGGACGATCGACGCCCGAAATTGCGCCCAGGACCATCTTGGCGGTGGCCATGGCGGCCCCGGTATTGCCGGCGGTGATGAAGCCATCGGCGTGCCCGTCGCGCACCAAGCGAAGGCCGACGCGCATGGACGATTCGCGCTTGCTGCGGACCGCCTGCGCGGCCTTTTCCTGCATGCCGATGACTTGCGCGGCATTCACCATGCTAATGGGAAGCCTGCGCCAGAAGCGGTGCAGGTCGAGTTCGGCGCGAATCACATCCTCTTTGCCCACCAGCACGACTTCCACGTCATAGTGGCGTGCGGCGAGAATAGCGCCTTCGACTTCGGGTTTGGGAGCGCGGTCGGCGCCCATGGCGTCAACCGCGATGATGGTCGGCATGCTTGCCTGTTAGTTGCAAACTTTCGTAACCGTGGAACCCAGGAGGCGATTCCATTTCGCCGTCCCATGCGCAAGGCGGAACTGGCGCAGCGTGGAAACAGTTCGCGAAGGCGAGTCGCGGAGCGACCAACCTAGCTGGTTTCCTCTTTCATCGCGATGACTTCCCGGCCCTTATAATAGCCGCATTTGGGGCAGGCACGATGCGGCAGTTTGCGCTCGTGGCAATTGGGACATTCAGATAGGGACACCGCCGTCAGATGATCGTGAGAGCGGCGCTTGGAGGTGCGCGCCTGCGAGTGGCGCCGTTTCGGATTAGGCATGACTTACCTCGTAACATTAATCGGGGTCGCCGCACCGGGCCGGCGACCGGAATTCTAGCTTTGCAGCTTTTTCTTGATTTCGTTCAGCGCATCCCAGCGCGGATCGCTGACATGCTGCTCACAATGACATTGCTCGACATTCAAATTGCGGCCGCACAGCGGACACAAACCTTTGCAATCTTCGCGGCATAAAGCCCGTACCGGCGTGGCCAGCAGCACCTGCTCGCGCAGCACGTCTTCCAGCAGAAGGCCTTCGCCCTGATAATAGCCGATCTCGGTCTCGGCTTCGCTGATGGCAACTTCGTCGGCCCGGCGATCCACGCCCAGCGGCCGGTAGATCAGGTCGAACGCCCAGTTCACGTCGTGACCCACCGCTTCCAGGCAGCGAGCGCAGCTGAACTCCAGGTTCGCCACCACCTTGCCCACCATGCGGATGTCTTCGACATTCTGGTGGTGCCCGCGATGTTCCACGATCAGCTCGGCATGGCCCTGGCCATGCAGCGGGCCAGCCTGGCGGAAATCGGGACCGAACTCTATGGCGCCGGGCTGATAGGTCTCGTCGAACTCCACTTTCTGGAGTTCCAGTTCCCGAACACGGATCAGCATAGCAGCACCGGCCTCAGCCTACGCACGAAACGCCCGACATACCCAGAGGCTCCGGCGGAACCGGGTCTCATCTCCCCCACTCCGTGCAGAAGCGGCACGGGTTGAGGCCCGTTTTGGCAGGCCAAGCTCCTGACGGGAAACACTGGCAGGTACAGACGGGCGGGATCGTGCTTAAGGCAAAGAACAAGGATAAAGTGCTGGAACGGCAGTGTCAAGGCCGGGAGAGCGAAGGTGGAAGAAAGCTAAGACTGATTTGCTAATCTGACACCGCCCGTTTGATTCGCGCCCAGTCCTTCTCCTGTTGGGCGAGAGGTCGGTGGGTGTTCAAGATGCGGCAGCTGCAATGGTACACAGGAAAAAGCCGCTTACGATCCGGAAGGTTAAAGCCATCGACCTTATCTACAGCTTTCCGAAATGAAATGCGCGGGAGCTGAAAAAGCTCTCTCAGAGACCAAAATGAACACTCACCAAGCGTCACCAAAACCCTCGGATTGACTATCTCAATGGTCCGCTTGAGAAACTGTTCCCCACAGTTACGAAACCACTCCTGCCTGACAGGTGCCTGAGCGCCGCCCTCCTTCAAGCAGAGCACCGCATTGGTTAAGAATACTGAATCCATATCCAACCCGATCAGGCCCACAAGATAGGTTAGTTTTTTGTTAGTTGCGCTGTTCGGGTCTTCTATTCCCCGTTGCTTTCTATAGCATTTCGTGTCACCCCAATCCTGCCCGATAATCATTAGTCTTGGATTGAGCTTTCCGTGCCACGATGACCACGGTCCAAGGTTGTCGGAATCATAGATTCCGCCTTCGCACGCCGCTGGGTTTGTCAAACCAAGAGATTCGCACAGGCGACATTCCTTGCGAGACTGTACCAGGCGAGCATATATGTCAGGCGGTGTGGCGGCCATAATCCCGATGCTATTCCCTAACAGCTGCTCCCGGTAGTAGATTCTTGTCCGCCTTTTTGTGCGGATACCTCTGCGGACAATAGTGCTCACAGCTACTCAACGCTTCAACTCTGATTGCGGATTCCGGCCTCCGTCACTGGCTAACGCGAATCCGTGAAACCGAACTTCTTGGCGCTTGACAACCTAATTGCGGTCATTCTATATTACCTGTAAGTTATGGAACCAAATAGTTATGGGCTGTCCCCCGACCACCTCGACGCCACGTTCGCGGCCCTCGCCGATCCCACCCGACGCGCCATTTTGGCCCGACTGGCGAAAGGGGAGGCGTCGGTAAACGAATTGGCCGAGCCCTTCGCCATGACTCAGCCCGCGATCTCCAAGCACCTGAAGGTACTGGAACGCGCGGGCCTGATCTCGCGCGGCCGCGACGCCCAGCGACGGCCGCGACGGCTGGAAGCCAAGCCGCTCGCGGAAGCCAGCGGATGGCTGGAAGGCTATCGCCAGTTCTGGGAGGGCAACTGCCAGCGCCTCGATGCTCTGTTGGAAGAGTTGAAGACCGAGGAGAAAAAACAGCACCTACGCCGCAAACAAGGAGATCGCCGATGAAGAACACCGAAACATTGCAAGTCACCACGCCAACCGAGCGAGAGCTTGTCATCACACGAAGCTTCGACGCGCCACGCAGGCTCGTGTGGGAGGCCTGGACCAATCCCAAGCACCTGCCGCACTGGATGTTGGGTCCGCCCGGCTGGACCATGCCGCGGTGCGAGCTTGACCTTCGCCCGGGCGGAACATGGCACTTCGGATGGCATCACGCCGACGGCAAAGACATGGAGATGCGCGGCACCTATCGCGAGGTAACACCGCCCGAGCGGCTTGTCTCGACCGAGTCGTGGGGTGGCAACTGGCCCGAGACGCTCAACACGCTTGTCCTCACTGAAGAGAACGGCAACACGACGGTGACACTTACCATTCTTTATCCGTCGATGGAAGCGCGCGACGCGGCGCTCAAGAGCGGAATGAAGGAAGGCATGTCGCTGAGCTTCGTTCGTCTTGACGAGCACCTGGCATCAATGGCGGCGTAGACGAGTACGGCTTCTCTGTCGCGCGAAAAAGCCGGTTGCGCCGGCGTTTTGAAGGGGGCGCAGCTTTAGCCGCGCCGTACCAGCGTTCTATTGGTGTAGGTAGAGCGGCGCTTCAGCGCCGCGTTCGCAACCTTAGAAAATGCAGGGGCTGGAGTGGTCATGCGCAATGACCACTCCAGCCCAAGTTTCGCGAAAGCCGATCTTTCGACGCCAGCCTAAAGGCTTGCTCTACCGAGCCTCCCGTCAGCGCTAGAAGTGAAATCCGATCTGTGCTGTCAACGCCCGCGGAGATACGTAGTGGGTGCCGCTGAACGTGGACAGGAAGTTGTACAGCGCATAGTCGTTGGACAAGTTAATCGCCGTCAATTGCAAACTCCATTTATACCTGTCCCCCTGGAAGAGGTTGTCGATGCCCAGCGCTAAGTCGAACAAGTTGCGTGAGGCGATGCGAGGTGGATTGTGATCGTCATTTTCGGTTCCCGGTGTTGGTACTTGGGTCAGCGTAGAGCCGAACTGCGAGGCCAGACAGGTAAATGGTAGCGGAGTCGTCGCAGTTGCGTGCACACCGTTGCAAGTGAATCCCGCCTGAAACTCCTGATCGGCGGTCAGCGGAACACCGAGCGGGTTGGTCATGGTGATGGCCGGTTGCCCGTCGAGCATGGTCGATTGCGGGCAATCGTTGGCGGGGCCGATTCCATAACAAGGCACGGAGCCGGCGACGAGTCCGCTGTCATAGCGCCAATTGAAGCCGACCCACGGCCCGCGCTGCTTCCAGGGAATCTGGTATTGCAGGTGCGCGGTCATGTTGTAGGCTTCGTCGTGGTCGATGCGGAAGACGCCTTCGGGCGCCAGCGGATTGGCTCCGGCTCCCGAGAGCTGCGGAGTGAAGAAACGGGCCGCGACGCTCGACATCACCACCAGTGCGCTGAAGCCGTGATAGACCGGCATGCTGGCGCGCAGGGCGAATCCCGGAATCTTCGAGCTCTCCCATGCAATCGGAAACGTGATCGGCGTGTTGCCCAGGACACTGAAGTCGTAGGCGTTGTGCGTGTACTTCCAGATATATTCGCCATCGATGACCAGAAAGCGCCCGACGGCCTGCTGCAGGCCGGCATGGAATTCATTGCGAAAGCCGGGGGTGATTGGGGTCAGCGAATTTGATATGCAGCCGAGCAGTGGATTGAGGACGGGCGAGCTGCATCCGACGCTGGAGAGCACCAGGTTCTCGTTGAAGGGCGTCTCCAAGGTCCGCGCATAGGAGATGCGGAGCACAGTATTGGTTTTCTGGATGTTGTAGGAAATTCCTACGCGCGGCTCGGCTTGGCTGCCAGTGGTGAGTCCGTTGTACAGATCACCTCGTATGCCGAGATTGAAGGTCCAATTTTTCTTGTTGATCGTGTCCTGCACGTACATCGAGAGCTCTTTCACATCGGTGTGGCCAACAAATGGGAACAGGGTCCCGCCTCGCGTCAGGTCATAGGGCAGCAGGACGGGGTTGAACAAGGGATACAGAGCGGAGTTGGGCGCGTTCGGATTTGACGCGACGTTCGGCTGAAATCCAGCTCCGGCGCACTGCGATGGATTCATAAAACCGTTGACCGGGACGGCGCTTCCATTCAAGCAGGGCGCATTGAGCGTGGGATCGACGATGCCGAGCTGGTCGTTCTCGTTGAGGAATGTCTGCGTATAGCTGATGCCAGCCTTGATGTTGTGAATGCCTTTGGTATAAGTAACGTTGGCAAGGGCCCCGGCATTGAGAAGCGTGCGCTGCTGGCCCACGGTTTCCCGCTGCAGAGTCGGCGGCCCAAGATCGGCGAAAGGATCGTCGCTGGGATAATAGTTGAAAGCGTCGCGCCGTACGAACCCGGTAACATTCAGGACCGCGTTCGGGCTGATGGTGTGCGACCACGTAGGCGCGAGGTTGAAGGTCTGGATTTGGGCGCGCTGGTCGGTCGGCCCCAGAGGCGCGCCGCTCACCGGATTCACGACCAACGTGCCACTGAAGTCATGGGTCTGCTGATCGTAGGAATTGGGATTTTGAAACCAAGAGCGCGTGTAGCCAAAATTCAGATGAAGCGTGTCCGCGGTTGAAAACTGGTAGTCGAAACGGTCGAAAACGTTTTCCTCATTGCCCCGAGCGTGGACGACCTGGAACTCCGGGGGATCGAGGAAGCGTCCGGTATCGAGCCCGTTGGCCGCGATAAAGTTTCCCCAATTCTTGCCACCATAAGAAAAGTTGCCGTCCAGATTCGACGAGCCAAAGCTACCGTAAGACGCGGTCAGGTCGCCATGCGGCGTCGTAGAACCCAGCCCGGTACGCGTGGTCACGTCGATGACGAGGCTGGTCTTGTCTCCATACTCCGCCGGCGGAGCGCCGGAGATCACTTGCATCGACTGCACCGCGTCGAGTGGAATCTGGTTGGAGAATACTTTGCTTTGCTGATCGGTGATGGGCTGGCCATCGAGCGAGAACGAATTCTCCGCGTGATCGCCCATACCGTGAAACAGGCCGTTGGAATCGGCGGCAACCCCCGGCGATGCCAACGTCACCAGCGAGCTGAGTTGTGACGACGTGCTCTCCAGGGGAAGCTTGTCGAAAAGCGCGCGGTCCACGTCGGTGTGGAATGTCGGATCGTTCTCCACCAGGTCGCCGGCTTCGCCCTGCACCGTAACGTTCTCCGCGGTAGACGATATTTGAAGCGTTATTTGAAGCACCAGCGGTACCGCAGAGCGAACATCGACGTCCTGAACGTAAGGTGTGAAGCCGGTCAGGTTTACGGTCAAGTGATAGGGATTCAGCGGCACGTTGGGGAAGGCGAATTTCCCGGAGCCGTCAGTGATTGTCGATCGGGTGAGGTGGCTTACCGGGTTGCGGATTTCGACGGTTGCGCCCGGAATTACCGCACCGGTGGAGTCGGCCACCGTTCCGGTGATCGAGGAGGAAGCTCCACCCGCCTCGGCATGGGCGAAGACAGGCGAAAGCAACAGAGCGAACGCCAATAAGCCAAGCATCCAAGATGAACTGCGGGCTCTGGCGTGACCGTGAAATGCGCGCGAAAGAAAATGGCGCTGCGCGATAGTGCGGGGTTCACCTGCCCGTGCAATTAGATCTTCTACGGTTGAATTCTGTATTCTCGGCTGGGACTGTGACTGCAACGTGCGGAACATCGATCCTCCAATTTTCGCCTGCTCCACGGCAACGCCGGTTGCGCTAAACCAAAGCGCAAGTAGCGAAACAAGGTGCGGCAGAAAGAGCCATCCAATCCATGCGCGTCGGGAAGACGCGACCCTACGACGAGTTGGATTAGAGGCTTGGAGGTGCGCGGGAAGGCAGGCTACGGTCAGCCTGCAGAGAGGCGTAGTTGACGGCCTGAAGAGTAGTACGAATCCAGCGGGGATTCAGCAGATCTGTCTTTGGCAGCCGAGGGGTGACGGTGGCGTTGTGTCCCACGCGGCAAAGCTCGCATTGATCGCTGGAGGCAAGACTGTCGGATTGCGTCGAACTGGTCGATATCGATGCCAGGCTACTGGCTGTCCTGGCCGTGCCCATCGCATGCACCCAGGGGTGCAGCATGACGTGCACGAACACCAACATTAGTAGCCATCCTCGGAGTTTCACACAATTCCTCGCCCAAGCGGCATACGCCGGGTGATAACTATTCTTACCGACAGCGGCGAGAAATGTAAAGCGAGGGTAGCCAAAGGTGTAGTTGCAACCAGAAAATGTTGTACTAAGTGCAACGAGATTATGTCACCCCTTATCGTTTAAGTAACGGCCGCTAAAGCGGGGCGGCCGGAGAGGTTGTAGATGCGGGGCCTCTTGGTTTTTCTTTTCTGCGCGGTGGTGATGGACGCAGGGTGGGGTTGGGCGTGTTCTTCGAGCGCCAGAGGCAGCGCGCGAAAAAGGTGGTCTGCGCGATAAACGCGTAGTGTGCCATCCAGTTGATGCGAGCGTTCGACGGTTTCTCGGGCATAGCCGCGATGACCGGGCAAAGGTGGCAGGGCGATAGAATGGGCGCCCAAAGGTGACTGTGTGGTGGGCTGCGACGACGCGCTGATAGTTTCTCAGCGGGCGGAAAAACGAACTCCGCATCCACCAGATTCCCGCCTACTCTCCTCAAGCCAAGGGCCGCATCGACGCGCCTGGCTCCCTTGCCAGGACCGTCTGGTCAGCGAACTCCGCCTGGCTCAAGCCATCACTCTTGCCCAGAAGCAGTTGATCTTGAGCCTGGCCCGCGGCAAGTATCAGGGCTTCAACGAGCCGCAAGCCAACCCCGTGCTCGCCCGTTTCTGCGCCGACTACAACCCGCGCTTTGCCCCGCCTCGCCGCCGACGCCAGGCGCGACTTCCGCTCCCTGCCCCTGCGCTTCGATCTCGCCCGCTGCCGCGGCTGAAGCGGCGCTACCGGCCCGATTCCATCGCCTGGGTACAGCACGGCAATCGCCGTTGCACCTGCCGTTCAGTCAGTTGCAGGACGCGCGGCTTCGCGTACGCTCAGCCTCCCGGCCGCTGCATTCCCAATCACTTTCGCCCGTTGGAACTCTTTCTGATCATCGTCACCATCCTGACGGGGTGACGAAATAGGGTGGCAAAGTCTCGTTGCAGTTAAGGGGTGACATTATCTTGGAGCATCTACAGTGCGGGCGGCGACTGCTTCCGTTCCCAAACGTTCCCTGATAAACTTGCAAGTTGCTGTAGGCGCGTAGCTCAGTTGGNNAGAGGTCAGGAGTTCGAGTCTCCTCGTGCCTACCATTTCTTTCAATGGTTTAGCAGCGAACAGTCGAAAAACCTCGACCCACAATCCAACCCACAATTTCATTGCACTGCTCCTGATGGCATGCCGAGGGCCTTCAGGAACTCCCCTTGCGCGGCCCGTGTTTCATCGCTGTCTCCATGCGTGTAGAGATCGAGGGTCGTTTGAATCCTCGAATGGCGCAGGATGCCCTGCACCGTTTTCGCCTGGACCTTGGCGGTGTTTACCAGAAAGGTGCTGAGCGAGTGACGCAGGTTGTGAAGCCCGAACCGCTGTGACGGCTGAATAGAGACGCCAGCTGCGATTGCTGCGGGTCGCAGGTGATCAGCAACGAATATCGAAGCCGAGAGAGGGGCACGCCCACCCCTGCGGAAAGACGGGAAAACGAAATCCGTGGCTGAGGCGTATGGCGTTCGCTCTCGCCAGTCCTGCAGATGACGGGCAAGGAGCGGATGCAGCGGAACGTAACCGTCCGATGCGTCTGTCTTGGTTGGGCCTTCTCTCCCATCAGACCATCGTTTTGACACCCGAATCCTTTCTTCATTCCAGAGAATGTCTGCCCAGCGCAGCGCCAGAATCTCCGAGGACCGGAGTGCCGTTGCTGCGCAGGTGAGGACAAGCGTGAAATGAAGGAGGTTCGCTAAAGATTTGAGAATCCCGAACGTTTGAGCGGGCGTAATAACAATGGGTCTGTAGTTGGTCTTGGCCCGTGTCTCGACATTCAGCACAGGATTCTTGCTGACCCTGTCGTGCAGCATCCCGACCTTGTAGATGCGGCTCATGACACCGCGCATCTTAGAGATCGTCGTCCAGGCAAGTCCAGAGTCGACATGAAGCGACCTTAACCAGCACTGAATGTCGAGAGGTTTGATGTCCTCGGCGATCTCGTTGCCCCATCGGGAAACGAGATAATCGCGGACGATGTGCTTGGTGATGATGATGGTGTTTTCCGACTTCGGACGCACGGCATGGTCGCCGAAGTCGGCCTTCAAGTAGTGCTCTGCAAGGGCGTTGAAACGGATGCGAACATCGCCGGGATCATCATTGATGCGAAGCAGCAGCCCAAGCTTGTCGACCTCGCGCCATGCGTCTTTTTCCTTGGGAAAGTCACGCACTAATGCGACTGGCATCGTGTGCTCAACCCGCCTGCCGTCC
>PMWW01000127.1 GCA_003165795.1 Acidobacteriaceae bacterium | reverse complement strand
GAAAATTGCAGTTGCGGTTGCGACACAGTCTCTGAAACCCGCGAGGAATGACAAAATCAAGGGGCTTAGGACGGCGCACCTGAAGGTGTGCCCCCTTCAAAACATGTCGAATCCGACTTTTTCAGCAGCCTGTGAAGCCGTGCGCTTTCAAACCCAATTTGTGAGATAGTTTCTAGCCTCGGCAACCGGGGGTTGGCCGCAGCCTACGACTAAAACTCCGGCGGATCGTTCCGTTTCTCGCCTACCTCGTCCCGTTGGGATAGACCAAAATTTTGCTGGCCTCACCGGTTTTGAGGAGCTCCATGGCGGAGGCGAAATCCTTCATGGCGATGCGGTTGGTGATTACGGGATGGAGGTCGAGCTTGTTGGCTTTGAGCAGCGCGGTCATCTGATACCAGGTCTGGTACATACGACGGCCGTTGATGCCCTGCACGGTTGCGCCTTTAAAGATGACTTCTTCGGCGAGGTTGAGTTCGACTGGTTTGGAGGGAATTCCGAGGAGGGACATGCGGCCGCCGAGACGCAGGACCTTAAATCCTGTTCGAATGGCGTCGGTGCGTCCCGCCATCTCCAGCACGACGTCGACGCCGGTGCCGCCGGTGTTGTCCATCACGATCTGGTAGACATCGTCTTGGGTGGGATCGAGCACGAAGTCGGGGCCCATCTGCTTAGCGATTTTGCGGCGATGCTGGTTGACTTCGAGGGCGAAGATCTGGGTAGCTCCGCAGGCGCGGGCCACCGCGATGGAGAACAGCCCGATGGGACCGCAGCCGGTGATGGCGACGCTCTTGGCGGCAATATCGCCGGCCAGCACGGTGTGCACGGCGTTGCCCAGCGGATCGAGGATGGAGGCGTACTCCAGCGGGATGGAAGAATCGAGCTTCCAGATGTTGGTTTCGGGAATGACGACGTATTCGGCGAAGGCGCCGTTGGCGTCGACGCCGATGATCTTTACGTGCTGACAGATGTGGGCCTCGCCGATGCGGCATTGCAGACACTTGCCGCAGGCCACGTGCATCTCAGCGGACACGAAGTCGCCTTCTTTGACGCTGGTGACTTCGCTGCCCACGGCTTCAACGTTGCCGCAGAACTCGTGGCCGGGAATGAGCGGAGGATGAATGCGGCGCTGGGCCCACTGGTCCCACTGATAAATGTGCAGGTCGGTGCCGCAGATGGACGCCATCTTGACTTTGACCAGAACGTCGGTGGGTCCGAAGGTGGGATTGGGAACTTCGCGGATCTCGGTGCCCGGCGCGGGTCCCGGCTTAACGACAGCAATCATGGTATTCGACATAATAAAGATGACTCGGCTCAGTTTTCGTTCCGCCCCATTGCACGAGCCGCGTGCATCGGGCAAACTGACAAGTGTATCACGCATAATCGAGTGGCAAATCGCGACCTTCGACAGCCTGCGATCATCGAATGACCAGCAGAAAAATCCCGCCGGAACGAAGGTGCGCGGCGACAGTTGTTGATGATTATAGGAAGGCACTTCGCGAGGCATTCATAAAACGAAAACACCAAAGCCGAAGCCAGCGGTTGAGGACCGTATCGCTGCTGGTTACGGCATAGCTTCCTGGCGGTTCCGAGGGTTGGCAGGTTTTGCCAGCCCATTGACGTGTCGTGCTAGTACGGCCGGAAACGGCGAGGAATAGAGTCGACGAGGAGAAATCATTAATGAGTCAGACTGCAACCACTGCTCTTCAGGAAAAGAAACAGGCGACAAGAACTCTTACCACCAGAGCCTATCAGGCGGCCAGCCCGACCTCCCCACTTGCGCCGGGAAGCATTCAGCGCCGCGCTCCCCGCCCGCAGGATGTGCAAATTGAAATTCTNNATGCCCACGGTGTATCCCTGCGTGCCGGGCCATGAGATTGTTGGCCGCGTGGTGAAAGTCGGCAGCGCGGTGAAGAAGTTCAAAGAAGGCGACATGGCGGCCGTGGGCTGCATGGTGGATTCGGACCGGGTGTGTCCCAGCTGCAAGGAGGGCCTGGAGCAATACTGCGACAGCATGGCGACCTTCACCTACAACAGCGAAGACAAGGTACTGGGCGGCGTGACCTATGGCGGTTATTCCGACAGCATTGTGGTTGATGAGGCTTTCGTGCTGCGCGTATCCGACAAGCTCGATCCGGCTGGGACCGCTCCGTTACTGTGCGCGGGCATTACCACGTACTCTCCACTGCGGCATTGGAAGGTGCAAAAGGGACAGAAGGTTGGCGTGGTGGGACTCGGCGGCCTGGGCCACATGGGAGTGAAGTTCGCCCACGCATTTGGCGCGCACGTGGTACTGTTCACGACCTCGGCGAATAAAATCGACGACGGACTGCGGCTGGGCGCCGATGAAGTGGTGCTTTCCAAAGATGCCGCGGCCATGGAAAAACATGTTGCCAGCTTCGACTTCATTCTTGACACGGTTTCCGCCACTCACGATTTGAATGCCTACCTCAATCTGCTGAAGCGGGACGGAACGATGACCCTGGTAGGAGCGCCTCCTGAGCCGGCTCCGGTGGTGGGGTTTCAGCTGATATTCAAACGGCGGCAGCTGGCGGGATCGGGCATCGGCGGGATTCGGGAAACGCAAGAGATGCTGGATTTCTGTGCCGAGCACGGCATCACGGCCGACATCGAGAAAATCGATATCCAGCAGATCAATCAGGCCTATGAGCGCCTGCTGAAGAGCGACGTGAAATATCGATTCGTTATCGATATGGCGTCGCTGAAGAAGTAAGCGGCGGGACCGCAGCTTGAAAACGGCGCCGGGTTAAACAGTTTGCTGAAAAACTGGGAAAGCAGATTCCTCGCGGGCTGAAGCCCGCTCGGAATGGCAAGAATAAAGGCCTAGGACGGCGCACCTAAAGGTGTGCCCCTTCAAAGCATGTCGAATCCGACTTTTTGAGCGGCCTGTCCGGCCATGCTACAAGGGGAGTCAACGACAAAGCTGGGCTTCAGCCCCGGAGAGCAGATTTCTTGCAGGGGCTAAGGAGACTGTGTGGCGAGTGGTGTCGCCGCTCTGCGGCTCACTACCATTTCCCACTTTCCCGGGGGCTTACGCCCCCGGCTAACTTCATCCCGCCGCGTTGCGGCTAGTCTGACTCAGGCGCGGCTCTTGTACTTCTGCAACATCTGGGCGTTGAACTGTTCGCTCTGGCCCTTGGGGACGCTGAGCGACTTCCACTCCGCGCCCTTCCAGTGTTTCGCCAGAAACGTGATTTGCCCGGCGTGGTAGGCACAATGGGCGACGGCGCGGTTAAGGGCCTGCAGCACGGAGTGCGGCTCGCCGCGGATGGTGACCGTGCGTTCGAGGTCGGCGGGATGAAGCGAGTTGACGGCCTCGAAGACGAGCTGCCAATTCTGCTCCCACGAGGCGAGAATTTCCTCGCGTTTGGCATCGTTGTGCATGAGAAATTCGCGGTCGCGATTGCGGTCGGGCTTCTCGCCGTCGGTGGTAAGAAAATCGCTGAAGCGCGAACGCATATTGCCGGCCATGTGCTTCACGACGATGGCGACGCTGTTGGATTCGCGATCAATGACCGCGAAGAACTGCTGGTCGCTGAGTTGGGCGATGGCATCGTCGGCCAGGCGCTTGTGGCCACGCAGGCTGCGAAAAACTTCGTCGAGATAGAGAGTGCCGATGTCGGGCATAGAGTTGGGCATCAGTGGGCGGTGCGCACCATCAGTGTACCTTGTCCTTTCGCAAGTGTGGCGTCCCTTGAAGGGGACTCGGGGTGTAGGGTCAGCTTGCCAGGGCTTACGAGACTGTGTCGCGACTCGTGTCGCCGCTCTGCGGCTCAGACCAATTTCCCGCTTGACCGGGGCCTCACGGCCCCGGCTAACCCCATCCCGCCGCGTTGCGGCTGTTACGGTTACCATTGCGCAGCTCTTGTTCCACTGGAAAATTGCAGTTGCGGTTGCGACACAGTCTCTTACGCCCTGGGCTAAATTTGTTTCGCCCTATGGGCTGGAAGGTGGGGGATTCACGGCACGACAGAATCTGCAACCGTAAATACGCATTGGGTGCCGCTCCGGTCTGTCGTGCCCGTACTTTGGGAGTCGGGGTGAGGACCTGTGGCGTCCCTACGCGGTCGGTGGCATAACCGTGTCGCCGCTACGCGGCTCGGATCAATTTCCCACGGATACCCGGGGTTTGCACCCCGGGCTCACTTCTCAGCCGCCGCTGCGCGGCTGATCTGAGCGATCACGCTACTTGTTCCGCCGCAAGATCTCTTTTCCGGTTGCGACACAATCTATTAGAGGTCCTTCGGTTGCGCCTTCGCGAAACCTGCGCGAAGGTTGCGCTCGGGACGACACATTCCTCTACAGCAGCGTATTCGCGAGTCTCCCACACATTCGAAAGTCGCGAATGTGTGGGGCACCCGGCACCCCAAGTTAGTTAGGAAGGGTTCATGCCGAAAGGGTGGGCCACCCGCCTCCGTACACTCCCGGCGGAAAAATGGGAGATTTCGCGCTGCTCTTTCTTTTCAACAAGTTCGCCTGCGGTAACTTGCGGTTGCTGTGGCCTTGCCCCTAGAATCCG
>PMWW01000082.1 GCA_003165795.1 Acidobacteriaceae bacterium | reverse complement strand
GGGTTTGAAGATTGAGAATCTTCCGTCCTAACCCCTAGACGATAGCGCCACTTCAGAAAGACTCTTCATTATAACAAATCCCCAGTGCTGATCAGGGTCCCGCATTCCGCACAGAATACACGATTGATGCAGTGATCACTGTGCAAATCACTTGTCGAGTGCTAATCTCAGCTTCGATTATTGAACCACACAGATGCTTTCAAAATTCCCCATCCAAAACCAAGGCGCGGCGGTGCGGTAATGAGGCGATCAGCTGCATTCTGGGCTCTCCTGTTCGCGCTTCTTATCGCGGGAACAGCACGCGCCCAGCAGACGCCCGCTACCGCGCCCAACCCTCAGCCCACGCAGCCGAAATCGGTTGCGTCCCCAGAAACTTCCTCAACCCAAGCCAGTCCCACGGTTCAAGTCTGGGTCAATACAAATACGGGCGTCTATCACTGTCCGGGTACACACTGGTACGGCACGACTAAGTCAGGTGCCTACATGAAACAATCCGAGGCCCAGCAAAAGGGATACCGCCCGGCATACCATCGGGCTTGCAAATAGCTCCATTCCTGCATTCCCAACGCCTCTAATAAAAAATAGTAAAACCCGCTGCGGGGGCCGGTTTTCGCGGGGGATTGACAACTTGTGCTCCCTGTAGCAGAATCTTATTGATAGCGAATAAAAAGCGAAAGTTAGGCCTCGCTTCGCCACCAGAGTTTCCTATGCCGACTGCTGAAACGCTGCGCGCCCGTATTGAGTCTTCACTCGGCGAGCGGCTTTCCTCCATGCTCCTGCTGCAGGAGCGCCAATCCCCACTAACGGTGTCGACAGGGGTGCCCGCGCTGGACACACTCACCGGCGGACTGCCACGCGGAGCGCTTAGCGAAATTGTCGGACCAGCTTCCGCGGGACGCACTGGGGTAATGCTGGCAGCTCTGGCCGGAGCTACTCGCCGGCAGGAAATTTGTGCGCTGGTGGACGCGAGTGACAGCTTCGATCCTGCTTCGGCGGAGACCGCGGGCATCGATCTTGCCCGGTTGCTTTGGGTGCGCTGCAGCGAACGATCTAGCGTGTCAGGCGGCAAAGAAGAGCCCAGGGCTGCGCTCGAACGCGTGGGGTCTTCGACGCGCGCTGGGTTTGCGTTTGCCAAGGCAGCAGAACAAGTGTTGCAGGTGACCGATCTGCTTCTGCAGGGAGGCGGCTTTGGCATGGTTGTACTTGACCTGGGAGATATACCACCGGAGAATATGCGGCGCGTTCCGCTTACCTCGTGGTTTCGTTTTCGCCGTGCGGTAGAGCCCACCGCAACGGTGCTGTTGTTGGTGGAGCAAGAGCCTTGGGCCAAGACATGCGCGTCATTGGTGGTCCGGTTGCAGCGTGAGGAAGTTTGCGCGCGCGATTCGGTACCGAATCTAGGACGGCCAATTACGACGAAAGGATGGCCAGGGCTCCTTACCTCGAAGGCAGGCAAGGCAAGTCCTTTTCCCGATGTCCAAGCTGGGGAAAGCTCGGCGGCTGGAGAAAACCAGCCATACCTTTCCGCGAACAATGTCGTAAGCCACGCCGCCTTATTGCGCGGGATGAATTTTCGTGCCGAGGTAGTGCGTTCATGGACGCAGCGCAAACCATTCCCCTCCGGCGGAGTTCGCTTCGGGCTGCGCGTCGCGTTATGAGATTTAGGATTACACGGACTAGAAACCCGAGTTTTCTGGTGTTTTGAAGGGGCGCACCTTTAGGTGCGCCGTACAACTCTTTTATTTTGTCATTCCGAGTGAGCTTCAGCCCGCGAGGAATCTGCTTTTCCGCTTTTCAGTATCTGGGCGCGTGCCTGCCACACATGTATTTCGCGGTAACTGCTGCCGCACACTGGTTATGTTTGCCTGTATCTACATTCCCGATTTTTCAGTGGAGGCCATGGTTCGTGCCCAACCATGGTTGCGCGAACGAGCGATGGCTGTGCTGGAAGGCAAACCTCCACTGGCGCGCGTGATTGCGCTGAACGATAAAGCCCGGCTGCTGGGGATGGAAGCAAACATGACCAAAATGCAGGCCTCTGTTTTCGTGAGGGCTTGCTCTCCAGCCGCGGTTTTAAGTCAGCGTTCGCTGGCGCAGGAGATCTCAGCTCATGCCGCGCTGCTCGATGTCGCCCATGCTTTTACTCCGCGGGTGGAAGACGCCGCCCCTGACACTTTGCTACTCGACCTTGCCGGACTGGGACGACTTTACGGTGCCTTCGCAAAGATGGCACGCGACCTGGCGTCACGGGTCAGCGCAGTTGGGTTGGAGACGAATCTTGCGCTGGCTGCCAATCCGGATGCCGCGATGCATGCTGCGCGAGGGTTTAACGGGACCACTGTGATTTCCGAGGGTGAAGAAGCCCAGCGATTAGGAGTGCTGCCATTGCGGGTTTTGCTGGATGCATTCGAGATTTCCTCGGTAAAGATTGGCGTTCGGGCTTCCGGGTGTGAGCGCGAGAAGCTGCGCGAACAGCTGCTCGATACCCTGGAGTGCTGGGGAGTACGCGATTTTCGCGCTCTGGCGCTTTTGCCCGAGCACGCATTGGCTTCCCGGCTAGGCGAAGTGGGAGTGCGGCTGCAGTGCCTGGCCCGCGGAGCAGGCATGCGTACGCTTGTGCTCTCTGAACCGCCGTCGCATTTTGAGGAAGCGATGGAATTGGGATCTCCGGTTGAAACCCTGGAGGCTTTGTCATTCGTCCTGAATCGGCTATTGGAGCAATTATGTGCCCGGCTGGAGGCGCGGGCCCTCGCCGTACAAGAACTGCATCTCCGCTTGCAACTGGAACGGCGCGTGGCAGACGAACAAACCACCACCGTCAGTGGTTTAAACACGACTTCTGCACGTTCCCACAATGTAGGAGTAAGGCCACTCCACGCGCGCACTTTGCGGCTGCCGGTCTCCATGCGTGATGTCAAGGTGTTATTGAAGCTGCTGCAGTTGGAATTGGCAGCCCATCCTCCGGGTGCTCCGGTCACGAAGGTGTGGATAGCGGCAGAGCCGGCACCGCCTCGTAGGCCACAACGCGGGCTGTTCCTGCCGGTCACTCCCGAGGCGGAAAAGCTGGAAATCACCTTGGCGCGAATCAGCGGCATTGTTGGCGAACGCCGGGCTGGAATTGCCCGCCTGCTAAATAGGCATCGTCGCGACAGCTTTCAGCTGGACCGCTTTGTGGCCCCAGCGGAAGAGCGCAAACTGGCACCCCCTCCTACAATGTCTGATATCGAAGAGCGGCCGCCTCTGGCCTTGCGAATCTTCCGGCCTGCGTGGCCGCTTCGGGTGCGACTATCGGAAGGACGGCCCGTGGGCCTGGCTACTGAAATGAAGACCGATCGGGGAGAACTACAGGGGGAAATCTTGTGGTCAGCCGGGCCTTGGCGCTCGTCGGGTGATTGGTGGACAGAGAGCGGGAAGGAAGAAGGCTGCAACAAAGATCAGTCAGGCCCGTGGGAGCGCGAGGAATGGGACATAGCGCTTGCTCAGGGTAACGGCAATAAAAGAACGAGTGGAAGCAACGCCCCTATGGCAAAAGGCTCTGACATTCCTGTCGCCCTCTATCGTGTTTATCGCGACCTGGCGACTGGCCACTGGTTTGCCGATGCCAGCTATGACTGACATCCACCACGGAGACACAGAGAAAAGCATTAAGAAATCTGACAACCGATAGCTGACAACAGACTACTGACTGCTGGCCATTGTATTCATGTACATTGAACTCCACGCCCGTTCTGCTTTCAGCTTCCTCGAAGGAGCTTCGGTTCCTGAGGAACTGGCCGAGGTATGTGCCCAGCACCAGATGCCGGCGATGGCGTTGCTCGATCGCGACGGAGTCTATGGCGCGCCGCGTTTTCATCTCGCGGCCAAGCAGTTCGATATCAAGGCGCATATTGGAGCAGAGATCACTTCACTGCTTCCATCCCCACTTCGGCGCTCGTCGGAAACACCAGTTCTCGGCAGCGAACAGGTTGCGAAACGCGTCTCTCTACTCTGCGCTTCGCGCCAAGGCTATCAAAACCTCTGCCGCTTAGTGACTCGCATGAAATTGCGTGCACCAAAATATCCGGTTGCACGGTCGCACCGTCCCAATACAAATGAAAAACATCCTTTTCTAGATTCGCCAGCAATCGCCTCGATGGCCGATCTCGCTGAATATGCCGCGGGACTTATCTGTCTTACCGGCGGCGAGGAAGGTCTGCTGGCTGATGCGCTGGCTAAGGGTGGTCGGGAGGCAGGCCGCCGCACTGTCGAAGAACTCATCGCGATCTATGGCCGCGAAAATGTGTACGTCGAGCTGCAGCGCCACTACAACCGCGCGCAAGAGGCCCGCAATCAGGCAGCGATCGAGCTGGCACGCAGCCTGCAGTTGCCGCTGCTGGCAACGCAAGGCGCGTCGTATGCCAAGCCGGAGGAGCGCCGGATTCTCGATGTCTTCACCTGTATTCGCAATCATCGCACGCTCGATACCGCTGGACGTCTGCTGGCACGTAACAGCGAACGCTACATCAAGACGCCGCAAGCCATGCTGCAACTCTTTGCCGACCTGCCGGAGGCCATTGCGAACACGGTGGAGTTGTCGTCGCGACTCGAGTTCACCCTGAACGATCTGGGTTACGAATTTCCACGATACCCCGTGCCCGAAGGCGAAACCATGGACTCGTTTTTGCGAGCGCGAACTATGGAAGGCGCCCGCGACCGCTATTTGCGCCCCGGCCAGAGCAAATTATGGCAGCGCGCGCAGCGTCAGATCGAGCGCGAACTCGCGCTGATCGGGAAGCTCCATTTGGCGGGCTACTTCCTTATCGTGTGGGACATCGTGCGCCACTGTCGCGAGCAGGACATTCTGGTGCAGGGACGAGGCTCGGCGGCCAATAGCGCCGTCTGCTATTCGCTCGGCATAACCGCAGTCGATCCCGTGGGCATGGATCTGTTGTTCGAGCGCTTTCTGTCGGAAGAGCGTGGCGAGTGGCCCGACATTGATCTCGATCTTCCCAGCGGCGACCAGCGAGAGCGCGCCATTCAATATGTTTATGAGCGTTACGGCAAGCTGGGCGCGGCCATGACGGCCAATGTCATCACCTATCGTGGACGTTCGGCGGCGCGCGAGGTTGGCAAGGCGCTCAGCTTCGATGGCGAAACGCTCGATCGCCTGGCCGGACTGGTAAGCTCCTGGGAATACAAGGATCCGGGTGACACGCTTGAGCGGCAGTTTCGCGATGCCGGCTTCGACCTGCGGCATCCGCGCATGCGCACGTTCTTTGAGCTTTGCCTGGCCGTGCAGGACCTGCCGCGGCATTTGGGGCAGCACTCCGGCGGCATGGTAATTTGCCAGGGACAACTGGATTCCATTGTTCCGCTGGAGCCCGCGACCATGCCTGGCCGCGTGGTAGTGCAGTGGGACAAGGAAGACTGTGCCGACCTGGGCATCGTCAAAGTTGACCTGCTGGGGCTGGGAATGATGGCCGTGCTGGAAGATTCCATCACGCTGATCCGCAATCATTATCGGGAAGAGGTTGATTTGGCCAAGCTTCCGTCCGATGATCCAGCGGTGTATGAGGCTCTGCAGAAGGCCGACACGGTCGGCATGTTCCAGATCGAGAGCCGGGCGCAAATGTCATGCCTGCCACGATTGCGTCCCACTCACTTCTACGACATTGTGGTACAGGTGGCGATTATACGTCCCGGCCCTATCGTCGGCCAGATGGTGAACCCTTTTCTGATGCGGCGGCAGGGAAGGCAAGCGGTGGTCTATCCACACCCTTCGCTCGAGCCGGTGCTGAAGCGCACACTCGGCGTGCCGCTCTTCCAGGAGCAATTGCTGCGCATAGCGATGATTGCCGCCGGATTCAGTGGCGGCGAAGCAGAGGAATTGCGTCGGGCCTTTGGTTTCAAGCGCAGCGAGCAACGCATGCGCGATATCGAGATCAAGCTTCGCCAGGGCATGCAGCGCAACAGCATTTCGCCTGGGTCGCAGGAGCAGATCATTCTGGCGATCACCTCGTTCGCGCTCTACGGATTTCCCGAGTCGCACGCCGCCAGTTTTGCCCTCATCGCCTATGCCAGCGCCTATCTCAAGTGTCATTACCTGGCGGCATTTACGGCGGCGCTGCTCAACAATCAACCTATGGGGTTCTATCATCCTTCGACTATCGTGAAAGACGCGCAGCGTCATGGGCTAAAGGTGAGGCCGGTTGATATAACGTGTTCTGACTGGCTGTGTACTTTGGAGCAGGACGACTGTGCCACAATGTGGGATAGCCAGTTGCTTCCAGCCGGGGCTAAAGCCCCGGATTATTTGGAGACAGTTGACGCGGGCCTAAAGGCCCGCTCTACCGCGCACTTCGCCTTGCGCATGGGATTTGGTTATGCGAAAGGCTTGCGCGAAGAAACCGCACAGGCCATTGTCAGCGAGCGCAACCAGCGTCCGTTCGAGTCAATCACGGACCTAACATACCGCGTCCCCGAACTGCGCCGCAATGAATTGGTATTACTAGCTTCGATTGGCGCGCTGACTTCGATTGGCCACACGGGAGAAGAGAATTTACGCGTGAATGTTGACCTGCCCCGCAATACGGTAAAAAAGCAGCGTCTGCATCGCCGCGATGCGCTGTGGCAAGTGGAGCGCGCGGCACGTTTTGCCGGTCCACTGCTGGAGAGCATTCCCGAGTCGGATGCGGCTTCTCCTCTGGCGCCCATGACTCCGGAAGAGCGACTGGTGGCCGACTTCCACGGTACCGGGCTTACGGTTGGGCCGCATCCCATGGCGTATCGCCGGGCCGATCTGCGCCGCGCTGGCGTGCTTTCAGCGAAAGAGTTGGCGCAAGTTCCGAATGGCCGTCATGTGCGGACGGCAGGATGCGTGATCGCGCGGCAAAGGCCTGGAACCGCCAAGGGGTTTGTCTTTCTCAGCCTGGAAGACGAGACCGGAATCAGCAATGCGATCATCACTCCCGATCTGCTGGAGCAGAACCGCATTTTGATTGTGTCGGAGAAATTCTTGCTATTGGAAGGCGTTCTGCAAAATCAGGATGGCGTGATCTCCGTGAAAGTGGAGCGAGTTGCGCCCCTGCGCGAAGCCTACGCCGCCTATAAGGTCGATATCACCGACGCCGACGTGCGCTCGCACGATTTTCACTAACGCACAGCCCTATTGTTTCTCTTCAATCGCTGAAACCGCAGCCGCCTTTTCGGCCCGTCCCGCACTTTCCCCCGGATACTCATACACGCCACGTCCGGCTTTGCGTCCCAGGCGTCCGGCTTTCACGTATTGCACCAGCAGGGGCGCGGGACGAAACTTCTCGCCCAGCGACTTATGCAGATACTCAAGAATGTGCAGGCGAGTGTCGAGCCCGACGAGATCGACCATCTCGAACGGGCCCATGGGGTGATTCAATCCCAGCTTGAGCGCTTTGTCGATGTCCTGCGGAGACGCCACGCCTTCCTGCAACATGTAAAACGCTTCATTGCCGATCATGGCATTGATGCGGCTGGTGATGAATCCCGGCGACTCCTTGATCACCACAACTTCTTTGCCCATCCGCTTGCCGACTTCGACCGCCGCAGCTAGAGTTTCCTCGTCGGTTTCCAGCGCCCGCACGATCTCCAACAGCTTCATTTTGTGCACCGGATTGAAGAAGTGCATCCCCACGCACTTGGGCGCGCGATAGGTCACCGACGCAATTTCTGTGACGCTGAGCGAAGAGGTATTGGAGGCGAGGATGGTCGATGGGCGGCTGACCTTATCGAGAAGGGTGAAGATCTCGATCTTCGATTCCATCTCTTCCGGAACAGCTTCGATGATCAGGTCGGCCTCGCGCGCGGCCTGCTCGACGGAAGAAGCGTATTCCAAGCGGCCGAAAGCTTGGTCAGCGTCGGCCTTGGTCACCTTGCCCAGCTCGACGGCTTTGTCGAGGTTGGTGCGGATTTCGCCTTCCGCCTTGCGCAAAGTGGTGGGCAGAATGTCTTCGAGAATGGTGCGATAGCCTCCCAGCGCCGCGGCGTGTGCGATGCCGCGGCCCATGATTCCAGCGCCGATGACGGCAACGGTGCGAACTTCGGCCATCGGCTAATCTCCCCCCTTTTCCAATTGCTCGACGACGTTGAGAAAGTAGGGGTCAGACTTGCGCATGTATTCGGCCAGGCGTCGTTTCTCGTCGCCTGTAATCAGGTAGAGGCTTGCGTTGATGCGGCGGAGGGTTGCCGCAATGTCGTCAACATAATTCATCATGCGGATTAATTCGCCAGTGGCGGCCATAAAATTCCTTTCATTCCAAGACCTAGCGCAGGGTAATACCGTTGCGCCATTCATCAGCGCCGCGCGAAAAACGCAGGCTGCACAGAACTCGGTTGCGAACACACGCCAATCTCTTATTTTCGCCGCCGCTCGCGATTAAGTAAAGCAGCCTAGTCGAATGTGCCAAACAGCACAGAACCTCTGAGGTGCATCCAATTATCATCGCTTTGCGATGCGGGCCTCGCCGTTTGGAAAATCGCCAGCTACTATGCCAACCAGTTCGCCGGTCCTGACCGTCCAATCTTCGGAGCTGTCCGAGTGCTTCGAGCGCATTGCCGCTGAGAAGCACGCTGCGAGGCCGCTGTCTACCTACCGGCTGCAGTTCAATAGCAGTTTTCACTTCGAAGATGCGCGCAAGCTGGTCCCGTATCTTTGCCAGCTGGGGGTGAGTCATTGTTATGCTTCGCCCATCTTGAAGGCGCGCGCCGGCAGCCAGCACGGGTACGACATCATCGACCACAACCAGGTCAACCCTGAGATCGGAACCGAAGAAGAATTCCGGAGTTTGATAGCGGAACTCAAAGCGCATGGCATGGGTCTGGTCCTTGACACAGTACCCAACCACATGGGCGTGGGGCATGGAACCAACCCGTGGTGGCAAGACGTGATGCAGAATGGGCGGACCTCAGCCTACGCCGATTTTTTCGACATCGACTGGGAGCCGTTGAAGCTGGAGCTGCGAAATAAGGTCTTGCTCCCGATTCTGGGAAAAGCTTACGGGGTCGACCTCGAAGAGGGGAATATCAAAGTCCATTTCGAAGATGCCCATTTCGTCGTGAAGTACTTCGACAAGGCGTTCCCGATCGACCCGCAAACAATTCCTTTGATCTTCGCTTCGGCAGCCGACCCTCGCCGCTCTCGAAGCAACGCCGCGGATCCTGCGGTGGTGGAGTTATATTCGCTCGTCCATTGTTTTGGTAAGCTTCCCATCCACAATGTTACGGATCCTGATCAAATATCTCGCCGGCGACGCGAGACGCCGCCCTTATTCGATCAATTGCAACGGTTGACCAGTGAATCAGCTGCCGCTCGGGTGGAAATCGGCGAAACTCTGCGAATGCTGAACGGAACTCCGGATGAAAGTCATAGCTTCGACCGCCTGCACGGGCTCCTCGAGGCACAGGTATACCGGCTCGCTTTCTGGCGGGTATCGGGGGAAGAAATTAACTACCGCCGATTTTTCGACATCAATGATCTGGTCGGACTGCGCATGGAGAACCCGCGGGTATTTGCGGAAACGCACAAACTTATCCGTACGCTTCTGGCCGAAGACCTTATTGCTGGCCTGCGAGTTGATCACCCCGACGGACTGCTGAACCCGACGCAATATTTCAGGCGCCTGCAGCGGCTTTTTGGCGCCAGTCAGTGTCTGGGCGCCCAGCCCCAACCGCCGCTGGCAGCTGATGGCATAGAGTTGGAAGCCCACAGCGCTTTCGCACAGCACGACTGGATGAACCAACAGGCACCGCTCTATCTACTCGCTGAAAAGATTCTGGAGCCGGGTGAGGACCTACCTCATTATTGGCCGGTGGACGGCTCAGTCGGTTACGATTTCGTGAACCTGGTCAATGGAATCCTAATCGATCATCGTAACGAAGGACTCTTCACCAACCTCTATCATCGCGTGATTGGGGAAGCCGTCCGGGTGGACAGGTTGATCTACCAAAGCAAGAAGCTCATCATGCAGCGAGCGCTTGCCAGCGAAGTCAACGTGCTTACCCATATGCTCAACCGGATCTCCAATCAGGACCGCCGCGCCCGCGATTTCACCCTCACAGTACTGTGGGAAGCGATTCGCGAGACTATCGCCTGCTTCCCGGTCTATCGCACTTACATAGACGAACGGGGAAACGTGAATGAGCGTGACCGTGGCTACATCCACCAGGCCATCGACCTGGCCAAGCGACGCAATACGCTGTTGGCACCCGCGGTGTTCGATTTCCTGCAAAGTATTCTTCTGTCGGAGGGAGCAAACGGCGATGCGACAATTTACGGCTATCGTGAGCAACTGTACTTCACGCTGAAGTTCCAGCAGCTGACGGGACCAGTGATGGCCAAGGGACTGGAAGACACCGCCTGTTACGTTTACACGCGATTTATCTCGGTCAACGAAGTCGGGGGCTCTCCTGCGAACTTCGGACTTTCGCTCTCCGAATACCACCGGGCCAACCAACTCCGAGCCGAGTATTGGCCGCATTCGATGCTCAGCACTTCAACCCACGATACCAAGCGCAGCGAGGACGTGCGCGCCCGTCTGGATGTGCTTTCCGAGATGCCACGCAGCTGGGCCGCGCTGGTCATGAAGTGGCGGCGCGTCAACCGCAATCGCAAGTCGAGGCTGGACGACGGCCGGATTGTCCCCGACGACAATGAAGAGTATTTGTTGTACCAGACTTTGGTGGGCGCGTGGCCGCTGCGGATGACCGGCGATGAACAACGGACCGAGTTTGTTGGCCGCATGCAGCAATACATGGTAAAAGCGGTGCACGAGGCCAAGGTCAATGTGAGCTGGCTCAATCCAAATCCCGATTACGTGGCCGGCATGAACAATTTCCTAGAGAAAATTCTCTCGCCGACCTATCGGGGGAAGACCAACCTCTTTTGGGACTCGCTACAAAAAGTTCTGCCAGCCTTAGCTTATTTCGGCGCGATCAACTCCCTCACCCAGACCCTGTTGAAGCTGACTTCACCCGGAGTACCCGATGTTTACCAGGGACAGGAAATGTGGGACTTCAGCCTGGTCGATCCCGACAATCGCCGCCCGGTTGATTTCAGGGTGCGCTCGCAGGCACTCGACGAACTGCTGACGCGAGGGCAAGCAGACGATCTGGCAAGTCTCTGTCAGGAGTTGTTGCGCGAGTACCATGATGGACGAATCAAGCTGTGGGTCACGATGTGCGCTTTGAATTTACGACGCAAGCATAAAGAGTTGTTCCAGCGGGGAAACTACGTTCCTCTGCAAGTGACCCATGGGAAGGAAGAGCACGTGGTAGCATTTGCGCGAGTGCACGCGGGCGAGGCAATAATAGTTGCGGCTCCTCGGCTGAGTTACACGCTGATGAAGGGAAGGGAACAGCCGCCAATTGGCGGCGTCTGGGGCGATTCGGAACTGGCGCTGCTGCCAGACGCGATCGGCAAGCAATTGCGCAACATCTTTACCGGAGAAGTCTTTACCCCGGGGCAGTCACTGCTATGCCGCGAAGTCTTCGCCAAGTTTCCCCTGGCCTTGCTCATTGCGCGGTGATGGGGTCTTGACGCACGCATCGCGATCGGTAATCTCCACCAGAGTTGCCATTTTCATCGCCAGTTCGGGAGTCAGGGCCTCGGCCCGCAGACGCCAAGACCAGTTGTCGCCGGTGTCGCTGGGAACGTTCATCCGCGCCTCACTGCCCAGTCCGAGCACGTCCTGTACGGGTACGAGACACAAATTGGCAACCGATGCTAACGCGGCACGAATGAATGCCCAATGTACTCCGTCGTCGCCGATTCCCAGGTAGGCCGATGCCAACTGCTTTTCTTCGGCAGTGGCGCCCGTGTTCCACCAGCCGACCGTCGTGTCATTGTCATGGGTCCCGGTGTAGACGACACAGTCTGGATCGTACCTATGCGGCAAGTAAGCATGCGCGCCCCGATTTCCAAATCCAAATTGCAGAATTTTCATGCCGGGAATTGCCAGGTCCCTTCGGAGCTTGTGTACTTCAGGAGTAATGTAGCCCAGATCTTCGGCGATGAAGGGCAGTTTTCCGAGGGCGCTCCGCAAGGCTTTGAACAGGTCGTCGTTCGGTCCTTGGACCCAGTGACCGTGGACTGCCGTGGGCTCGTCTGCGGGAATTTCCCAGTAGGCCTCGAAGCCACGAAAGTGATCGAGGCGAACGATGTCACAGGTCTCGACCGCCCAGCGCATACGCTTGATCCACCAGTCATAGCCGTCGGAACGCAGGGCCTCCCAGTCATATAGCGGATTGCCCCATCGCTGCCCGGTCTCACTGAAGGCATCGGGAGGGACACCGGCGACGACCTCCGGTGACAGGTCCGCTTTCAGGCGGAACATCTGCGGATGGGTCCAAACGTCGGCGCTGTCGTAGTTCACGAAGATCGACACGTCGCCGATGACGCGGATACCGCGCTCGGCGCAATAGGAGCGCAGCGCAGACCATTGCTCGAAAAATGCAAACTGCAGGAAGCGTTCTTTGTCCAAGCGGCCTTGCAGTTGGGAATACAATTTCGCAATCGTGTCAGGATTTCGCCGGACAATTTCGGCGGGCCATGCGTTCCAGGGCTGCTCGCCATATTGTTCGCGCAACGCACTGAAGAGTACGTAATCTTCCAGCCACCATCGATTGTCGTGGCAAAAACGATCATAGCGCTCGCGCGGGCGACCGCTTGCCGATTGCAGAAATTTTCCCGCCGCCTGGCGCAGCAGCGGGAGCTTGTGAACGCGCACACTCTCGAAATCCACCGAGCATCCGCCATCGGGGATTGCCGCCACCAGTTTGGGGTCGACCAGGCCACGCTGCGCCAGGCGCTCCAGGCTGATCATTAACACATTGCCGGCAAATGCGGAGGTGCAGGAGTAAGGTGAATTGCCGGCCCCAACCGGCTGCAAAGGCAGGACCTGCCATAAGGTCTGCTTGGCAGCGGCGAGCCAGTCCACGAAGGCGTACGCTGCCGGCCCGAGATCGCCGATCCCACCATGCGAAGGCAGGGAGGTGGGATGCAGAAGGAGGCCGGAGGATCGTTGTGAAAGCATGGGCAATTGTTCCAGCTGAATTCGTGGGCCGATCAGAAGCTGTCGATACGGCTGCATAAAAAAAGGGGGCCAGCAGGGCGTCTCTGCTGGCCACAGAAGTTAGGTGCGTCTCACTGCTACGTTCCCTCGGAGGTCGAGGTCAAACGGTCCATCTCTTTCTTGTTGATTTTGATCTTGCCCTCTTTTTCCAGTTGGGTGCGCAGATTTTCTGCATAGAGACCTTCATACTCATCGCGCTTTTGTTGCAGCAGGGTTTCCTTGGCTTTGTCCCAACCCAGCTTTACTTGCTCCGGCGAAGATTCTTGTACCTCGACAACTTTGAGCACGACTCCGTTGGGCCCACCTTGAATTGGGCCGCTGATTTCGCCGGTCTTCAAAGTGAACGCGATGCTGGCCTGCCCGGTCATGGCTCCCAGATCGGGTACCTGCGAGGTGCGATCGACTAAATCGCTGGTCTTGACGGTAGCGCCAACTTCCTTAGCGGCCTTGCTTAAGTCATGATCAGCGTGTGCACGATCCGACAATTCTTGGGTTTTTTGGGCCAGCAGTGCCTGGGCACGCTGGTCTCGGAACTGGTCCTGCACCTTCGTCCTGACCTGTTCGAAGGTGGGCGTCTGAGGAGGCTGAATCTCGGTCACCTGGTAAATGACATAACCCATGGGGGTTGGGGCCGCGGCCGGGGGGTCGTTCTTCCTCGCGGAAAACAGCGCGCTCATGAAATCGGGAGCACTGCCCACCCCTGGCAACTGGTCCGACTGGGTGATCAGATCGGTGGTGGTGATAGCCAGGCCCTTCTCCGCGGCAGCCTTTTCCATTCCTGCGGTCCGCGCCCGAGTCTCCATCGCCGAGGCCACGCTTTGCGCCTCGGCCGAGCCTTTCTGTTTCTTGAGCAGCGGCCCGATTTGCGGTTGCACTTCATCGAGCGGTTTCAATCGCGCTTCCTGCTTGGCCTCCACATGAATGATGTGAAAGCCGTAGCTGGTGCGGATGATCCCCGTGGTCTGTCCAACGGGGGTGCTAAACGCGGCCTGCTCAAACTCTGGAACGGTGCGCCCGCGGGTGATCGGCGGCAGTAAACCGCCATCCTTGGCGCTTCCTGGATCGTCGGAATACTTCTTCGCCAGGTCGCCGAAATTCGCTCCCGCCTTTAACTGCTTGGAGATGTCCTCGGCTTTGGCGTGGGCCGCGTCCACAGCTTTCTGGTCCACTTTGCCGTTGGCGTCCGGAGTGGGGATCTTAATCAGGATATGGCGAACCGTGACGGTCTCGGGGATGCGATAGTCGTCCTGATGTGCTTTGTAGTACTGCTGTAGCTCAGCCGGCGTGATGGAAACCTGGTCCGCCAGCTTTTCCGTGCCGATCAGAATGTAACGCGCCTTGATCTTCTGGGGAATAGAGTTGGCGTACAGCTGTTTGTTCTGTTCGTAAAAGGCTTTTAGTTCAGCATCGGTGGGCTTGATCTGCTTCTGTACGTCTTCGAGAGTCAACACCGCGTAATCGAACTTCACTTTGGTATCTTGCTTCTTCACTTCTTCAGCGATGTCCTTATCGCTGACCGTGACCGGGGCGCTGATGGCGGCCAGCAATTTTCTTTGAGCGATTTCAGCTTTGATCTCCCGCTCAAACTCCGCCACGCTCAGATTGAACTGGCTCGAGATCATCTGCTCATAAGCTGGTTGGCCAATAAAGTTGCCGTCGGGAAATAGCACCTGCCCCATATCTCCCTGGTGAAGGTTTTCCCGAAGTTCCTCATCGCTTACTCCCAGACCCATTTTGTCGGCTTCATAAACCACCGCTTTTTGAGTGATGAGATTTTGCGCCGCGCGCTGCATCAAATAAGGCATGATCGCCGGGGGAATGTTTCCCTTGAACTGCTGGCGCCCAATAAGGCGGGCTTGTTGGGCTACGTCTTGCAGTCCGATCTCCTGATCGCCGACTTTGGCAATTACGCCCTGTGTGGTCAGGCCCCCGCCGAGGTAATCGCCGAAAAGACCACCGGGAACAAGAGTGATGACCATCATCACGCAGATGACAACCAGGATGCTGCCCAGAATGATTTTCTTGAGTGGACCGGGCTTTTGCAGAAATCGAAGCATGGGTTAGGAACTCCAGAATGGTTGGGGTGAATTCTTCATTGTAAACCAGTTATGACGGTTGTGGGGGCCCGACGTAAGCAGCCTGGACCAGAGCATCGGCAGCAGGTTGCGTGTCGTCTGAACGCCAATTGACGCCACTCAGGGGCCAAAATTCCCCGCACAAGGGCGCAAGCTTCACCTTTGCGGTAGCGGTTGTGATGTAATAGCAGGAGCTTAGTATGTCGAAACCTTCACCAGGGGTGCACCGGCGTGTCGTAGCCTACAAACGCCGGGCTCGCGAACTAAAGATGATCGCCAAGGGATTGGCCTCGACCGACCACCCGATCCTGGCGCATATCATTCCTATTCGGCGCTGCAATCTCTCCTGCACCTACTGCAACGAGTACGACGACTTCTCCAAGCCAGTTCCTGTGGACGTGATGAAAGCCCGCATCGACGATCTGGCGCGGCTGGCCACGTCCATCGTGACCTTCAGCGGGGGCGAGCCGCTGCTGCATCCCGAGCTCGACGACCTGATCGCCTATGTGCGTAAGCACCCGATCCTGGCGGGTCTGATTACCAACGGATATCTGCTCACCGCGGACCGTATCAAGCGCCTTAACCGCGCCGGTCTCGACCATCTTCAGATCAGTATCGACAACGTGATGCCTGACGACGTTTCTAAGAAGTCGCTGAAGGTGCTTGACAAGAAACTGCAATTGCTGGCCGAACACGCTGACTTCCATGTCAACATCAATTCTGTCGTCGGCGGCGGCATTCACAATCCGCATGACGCGCTGGTCGTGGGACGGCGTGCCGTGCAACTGGGATTCACTTCCACCATCGGCATCATCCACGACGGTGAGGGGCAACTGCAGCCCTTGAGCGAAGTGGAACGCGAAGTGTTCCTGCAGATGAAGGGCCTGGAAAAGCACCACTACTCGCGCTTCAACTGGTTCCAGAACAATATTGCCAATGGCAAGCCCAACGAGTGGCGCTGTCGCGCGGGCGCGCGTTACCTCTACATCTGCGAGGACGGATTGGTGCACTACTGCTCCCAACAGCGCGGCTATCCCGGAACCCCGCTCGATCAATATTCCGTCGCCGATATCCGTCGCGAGTTCCTCACCGAAAAAAGTTGTGCGCCCCACTGCACGGTTTCGTGCGTACATCAGGTTTCGTACATGGACCACTGGCGCGCTCCGCAGACGATTCGAACTCCGCAAACCCCGGTTGACGCCAGACAACTTGTACAGATCGAGTAGGGAACTGCCGCTGGTTTCCGGACGAGGTGTTTTCCCGATCGTGCATCACGTTGGCTAATCGAAACTCTTGAAATCGCCAGCCGCGCGAAATGGATGGAAGATGGCCTTGCCGATTTGAGGATTTCGAGCTACCAGATGGGCACACTAAGTGCGGTTTGAGCTTGCTTCCTGCGGTCCTGGTTCCAGATGCACTGCTCGAATTCGGGGTTGCGCCTCGTGTGTGCTACAGGAACCATTAGCCCTCGAGGCGCGTGCCACGCGCTCGAATGGCGCTTGCGGCGTCGAATGCTATAATCAATTCTGCCCTTCTGGAGATTTCCCTAACAAGCGGGCGCGTAGCTCAACTGGCAGAGCAACTGACTCTTAATCAGTAGGTTGAAGGTTCGATTCCTTCCGCGCTCACCATCTTTTCAATCACTTACAGAGGTTAATATTTTCGGGTGTGCCGTAAAGTGTGCCGTAAAATTTTCCCCGGCCCTCTACGCTCCCGGTTCCGTTGCCGAGCCCGTCTGGTTCAGTGCGGCTCGCACGATCTCCAGCTCGGGATGCTGATATTGCATCGCGGTCTTCACATCCTTGTGCCCCATGGTCTTCATGACGGCCGCCAGGTTTCCGGTCTCTTTCATGACCCGCGTGCCGTAATCGTGCCGCCCACAATATAAGACCAACGCTTCCGGAAGCCCCGCCTTGGTACGAGCTTCACGAAAGCGCTTCGCCACTGTTGTGAGATGGCCCGAGCGAGAACGCTTGGAGGGGAAAACCCAGCCTTCGCGTCGCGCTCCGCAGCGAGCCCGTAGCAGCGAAATGACTCGGTCGCTCATCGGGACCATTCGCCTGCCGTCGGGAGTCTTGCTGTCGGGCACAAGGATGATTTTGTCTTTCCAGTTGATGTTTTCGATGCGCACACGGTAGAGCTCGCGCTCGTTCCGCATTCCGGTATCGCGCATCAGCATGACTATGTCGCGGAAAAGCAGCTTCTGCCTGGGTTTCCAATCACCGCTCTCGACCAGCTTTTCGGCAGCCGACAGAAGCTTCTCTTCCGCTTCGTCGTCAAGCCGCAAGTTCCGGCCGTATTCCTTCAGCAGTTTGATTTTGGCAGCGCTGTGAACCAACTTCCATTCTTCCGCTTTGTGAAGCATGCGGCGCAAGGTCCGGAGGGCACAATTGGTGTTGGCGGCGGCGCCGGCAAAGTTGATTCTGTCGACATCCTCCGCTGTGATCTGATCCAATCGCATCCCCGCGAGCGGGGTCGCAGCCAGGAGCCGCCAGCCGTCGCGATAATACGTCCTGCTCTTGGATTCCAATTTCGCGCCCTTGACCCATTCAAGAAATCGCTCCGCGAACTCAATGAGCCCGGGAGCTTTTCGCGGTAGCGGATACTTGCCTTCCATGACTTGCGCCAGCTTAATGGCCGCAATTGAACCCGCCCTGTTTCGGTTGCTCTCCTTGGTCGACCCACGGTAACGACGGCCCCCGACCGTGAAGTCATACCAGTAGAACTTGGACTTCTTCTTCCTAAGCAATTCCACGCGCGTCCTCCAGCATTGCCCGCACGGAAGGCGTTCGTGTGTTCTTCCTGATGTATTCGAGGAGAACGGCTACATCATAGCTAACCCTGCCCTCGATTTCTATCCAGCTGGGGCCTGTTCCCTCGCAGCGCCAGCGTTTGAGTGTGGCGGGCGAACGACCGAGGATTTCCGCGGCTCCACGGGTGTCCACGAGCTGCGGTATTGAGACTTCTCTTGTGGTAGCGCTTATTGATCTTGCCATGTCGGCCCTCCTCGGTGTGTCGGGCACACGCAAGCCTTGCCTGGGATTGCATAGCAAACTCCAGACGATCAGCTTGATCCCGCGTCTCACATATGAGTCGCAAAGGAGAAGCAGCTCTTCATGCCCGTGCTTGTAGTAACCGCAAATCTAGTTTCGGTCAAACGGGCGCCGCAGAAGCGATGCGGCCCGCATCGTCGATTTATCGCGAAATTGGGCGGGGGTAGAAATCCGTCTTCAGGATCTGATTAGCGTGCCGATCATGAAGATTTGCCGGGCTTTAGCAGCTGTACCACTAAGCCCTTAGCCGTCGCGTCGTTGCCAATAAATTCCTGCTGATCGCGATCCTGTGAAAGACGGTTTAGCCGCAATTGCCCGGTCAAACGTCTAATCAGGCAGAAACAGATTGCGAGCGGCTGTGCCGGCTCGAGGCCGTACCAATGCACCAGGAGAACCATTACGGTATGAAGAAATAGGCTCTGATCGGCTGAACGCGGCAAAGACGGATTAAGCCGTGAATGATTTCGACTTTATTTCACCGATCACACTTTGACTGGTCACAGCATCGCATGCGCCCGAAGCAGCCGGCCCAAGCGAATGCCCAGGAAAATGCGTGGTGATCAGTTCGTGATGCACTCCGCCATGGTCGACGCGAAGTCGATCCTCTCACCGATGCGTTGTCTGACTTCCTTGAGCCACGCCTTGGGATTGGTGCCGTGAATCACGCGCCCCAGAAAGCCCAGCCGCTCGGCGGCGTTGTTGCGGTTTCGCCGGATGTCGTCCTTAGTGATCTTGGTGTACAGAGCTAGAAAATTGTCCATACTCCTAGGCTTGGCGAACACGTACGTCGCGTGGCCCAGCTGAGGGGTTTCGACGACGACGGCTTTCTCAACGTCGAAAATGTATTCATCGCGAAACAGATAGATGAGGCGGGCTCGGCGTGAAAGCTGGCGATAAAAGAACGGATCGTAATCAGAGCGCCAGCTGATCTGGGCGACATCAAAGTCACCCGGAATACGCATCTCGGAACAAATTCGCTGCAACTCCGCTCGCTCGACCGCCCGATGTTCCAGGCGCAGACGGATCTGATCCAATCCTCGCGAGTACCGGCCGAAGCGATGATAGGTAGCTTTGGCAGACTCTATTTGCTGCTGGAAATCGGGTGGCAGCTTGACCTCTAGCCGGCTCGGCAACGCAGTT
>PMWW01000151.1 GCA_003165795.1 Acidobacteriaceae bacterium | reverse complement strand
AGCCGTGCCCTTTCAAACACAACCGCTGAATTTTGCCACGAACTTGCGGGACACGACACTAGTTCCACTGGAAAATTGCAGTTGCGGCTGTGACCCAGTCTCTGAAGGCGGTCCCCTTCGAAGGCCCAGATCTAATCTCGCCTGGGTTGGAAGTTGCCGGGCGACGGGTTACTCTAGGAAACAGTCCGGCGAGGGAATTTGGATCAAGCCGGACGGTCAGCGCAGACGGCGATGAGGGCCTACAATGAATCAAACCACTTCCATTATCCGCAGCTTCGGTTACTTCCTGGACGGCAATTGGAGCACCCACGGACGCGAGGCCGTGGTCAGCTCTCCGTACGATCACAGCGTCATAGCGGTGGTGAGCGAGGCGGGCCGCGATGCGGTGGAGACGGCGCTGGAGGCCGCGGTGCAGGCATTCGCCGTCACCCGCAAGATGGCGTCGCATCAACGGGCCACGGTGCTGCGCAAGATTGTCGAAGGCATATCGGCGAGGCGCGAAGAGTTTGCCCGCACCATTTGCCAGGAGGCCGGCAAGCCCATCAAGACCGCGCGCATCGAAGTCGAGCGCAGCATCAATACCTTCCAGATTGCGGCCGAGGAGAGCACGCGGATT
The DNA here is from genome assembly GCA_003165795.1 of Acidobacteriaceae bacterium. GTDB lineage: Bacteria > Acidobacteriota > Terriglobia > Terriglobales > Acidobacteriaceae > Bog-257. The sequence goes on along the minus strand of PMWW01000151.1, from coordinate 7,767 downwards.
TACGGCGAGTACATCCCGCTCGACACCATGGAATCGACCACCGGCCGCTGGGGCTTGATGAGGCGCTTTCCGCTAGGCCCGGTGTTCGCCATCACGCCGTTCAACTTTCCCCTGAACCTGGTGGCCCACAAGGTGGCACCGGCGATTGCGGCGGGCTGCCCGATCATCCTGAAGCCGGCGCCGCAGACCCCAATCTGTGCGCTGATGCTGGCCGAAATAGTGAGCGAAGCCGGCTGGCCCGAGGGAGCACTGGCGGTGATGCCTTTGTCGAATGACGATGCCGCCCTGCTGGTCGCCGACGATCGCATTAAGTTGCTAACCTTCACCGGGAGCGCCGCGGTGGGATGGCAACTGAAAAGCCAGGCCGGCAAGAAGAAGGTCACGCTGGAGCTTGGCGGCAATGCCGGGGTCATCGTGCACCGAGATGCCGATCTGCAATATGCGGCGCAGCGCTGTGTAGCCGGCGGTTTTTCCTACGCCGGACAAACGTGCATTTCGGTGCAGCGAATTCTGGTCCATAATGCAGTGTTCGAGAAGTTTACCGAGCTGCTGGTGCAAGGGGTCCGCAAGCTGAAATCAGGTGATCCCATGCAGGAGAGCACGGATATTCCTCCGCTGATTCGCGAGCAGGACGCGGTCCGCGTGATGGAATGGATTGACGAAGCGGTGAAGGGCGGGGCCAAGCTGCTGTGCGGCGGCAAGCGCAACGGCTCGACGGTGGAAGCGGCGGTGCTCACCGGCACGGACCCGAATATGCGGGTCAACTGCGCCGAGGTTTTTGGTCCGGTAGTGACGGTGGAACCTTATGAAACTTTCGACGAGGCCTTGCGCAGCATCAACCATTCCGATTACGGGCTGCAAGCGGGGGTGATGACACGCGACGCGGGACTGATCCAGACAGCCTTCGAGGAGCTGGAGGTTGGCGGCGTGATTGTGGGCGACGTTCCCAGCTTCCGGGTCGACCAGATGCCTTATGGCGGGGTGAAGGATTCGGGCCTGGGGCGGGAAGGGTTGCGTTATGCGATCGAGGACATGACCGAGCGCAAGCTACTGGTGATAGCGCTACGCTAGCGAGGGTGGATGAGTGGCGATGGAATTGTCGCGATGTCCACAACGCAAGTCGCAGGTAGAGCGGCGCTGCAGCGGCGGGTTCGCCGCGAAGAAACAAATCGGCACGGTCGCTAAAAGGACGGTGCCGATTCCTGCTTTATAGCTGCAGGCGATATTGGACGCCAGCCTGAAGGCTGGCTCTACCCGATCCATATTAACTCTGAAACCGTTCCGCTGGAGTGCCCCAAACGGACGCTCTCATCCTGCCGGCGAGTTTGCGGTGGAGAATTAGGGCTGGCTTCCCGCCGATGCGGTTGCGGTTGTGGCTACGGTTGCAACTGGAGTTGAAGTTGAGCTAGCGGCAGAAACTGCGCTGCCGTAGGGGTCCATCTCGGTAGGCTCGTTGGCCTCTGACCACGCGCTATTCTGATCGTTGCGGCTGGAATACTGCTCGAAGACCACGACGTGCAGAACCGGCTGTCTTTCCTCGATGGGATCGACCATACCCTGGGCCTGCAACGGCAGCAGATAATTGCGGATCCATTCGTACTGTTCGAAAGTCAGTCCGCGGCGCGACATGTCGAAAGTAACGCCCGTCAGGTGGGTGGAAGCCGTGTCGCCGATTTCGGGGGCGGCAAAACGGTTCCAGAGCCGTAGCCGATGCTGTTGCTCGACGGTACGCACCAGGGAGTTGATCTGCAACGAAGAATGGAACTCGTTGTAGTAAGCCTGGGTGAAGTCCTGCAGGAAATCGCGGGTCCAGGGACGGCAGTAGCGCCGGTTCTCCGGCAGGTCGGCGGCAATCTTGAGGGCCTCGGTCTCGTTGACCGGAACCAGCTCCTGCGCCAGTTCGTAGCGCATGAGCTCATAGTCGTCGGCGATGCGCGGCAATTGCAGCCGATCCAGTTCTTCGTTCTGGCGCACCAGCATGTCGTGGGAGCCGGGGAACATGGAATTCCAGTTACTGGACTGCACCTGGTAATGGCCGGGAAGGGCGGCGCGGACCGCGTAATGATGGCTGCTGTGGTGCACTTTTGCGGCATGCGTCACGGCAAGGGCCGGAAGGCCAGCCAGAGGTGCAAACAGGCTAAAAAACACGGCGGAGCTTAACCTGCGTAGCCACACACCCGACATGAATTGAGACCCGATTCGACCCGACGACCAAACAGTTAGAAATGGCAACAATAGCGTAACCTTCAGTTGAAGTGGCCCAGCAACTATATCGTTATTACAACACACAAGTGGCTAAGATACCAAGGCCCTACAAATCACATACCCATAAAGTGGTATTGCCATGTACCCTATTTGTTCCACGTGGAACAATCCATCCGTCACACCCTCGCCCTTGCCCAGTCGTCCCAGCAACTTACGCGGACAAAGGACCATCAACGTCAACCCGTCTGTCCCCGAAAAATCATTTCCGTGATGGTGAAATCGTCGGTGAGCGCGGTGTCGCCGCGGAACGCGGTCACCGCCAGTTCGATCGCGGCCAGGCCCTCCTGGCAGCAGCTCTCCAGCCGCTCGTTGCCGAAGAACTCACCGGTCGCATCTTCGGCTTCGGTCACGCCGTCGGTGACCAGCAACAACCGGTCGCCCGGCTTCAACTGCAGCCGCGAGGCTTGAAACTCCGCCATGGGAACCAGTCCCACCGGCAGATTACCCTCTTCCAGTTTGGTCACCGTATCGCCTGAAACCAGCAATGGAGGCACGTGTCCGCAGTTAATCAGCTCCAGCTCCCCGGTGCCCAGCAGACGAGCGACCACCAGGGTCGCGTACTTCTGCCCCCCGACCTTCTCGCACAGAAAGCGGTTGACCGCCGCGATCATCTCCGGCAGCGGTGAGTCTCGCGCCAACTGCGAATACAGCATCCCCTGCAGGATGGAAGCGACCACGGCCGCGGAAACGCCTTTGCCCGACACATCCGCCACGATCAGCGACAACCCTTTGTCGGTGTACACCAAATCGAAAAAATCTCCGCCGATATCTTTGCAGGCGTAGCTGACCGCGTTTACTTTGGCGAACGGCACTTCGGGAACGGTCACGGTCATCAGTCGCTGCTGAATCTCGGCCGCGATGGCCAGCTCCTGGCGATAGCGCTTGGCCGCGTCTTCCGCTTGAACCAGGGCGGCATTTTCCACCAGCGTGGCGGCGCCGTTGGCGATGGTGCGCAGGATGTCGTGACTCACCGAAGAAAGTTTGCCCGACAAGAAATGGGCGTCGAGATACAAAACGCCCTGAACGTCGTTGTCCCCAGACTTGGTGTCTTCCTTCGCCTTTTCCTGGATGACCGTCTTGCGCAGCGGAATGCAGATAACGCTATGCAGGTTATGGGCGACTACACTTTCGCGGCCCGCCAGCTTGCCGGTGTCGTCGGTGTCGGTCACCAGAAATTCCGACGCGCTCTTGGCGGCATCGCGCAGCACCGACCGCGAGATGGTGCTGTCATCGGTAATACTCTCGCCGGTCTTGTCGCGGCCCGCCGCCAGACGAAGCTCACCATCTGCATGGCGCAGGAAAACAAACCCCCGTTCCGCGCGAGTCAGTCGCAGCGCGGCTTCCAGCAACGCATTCAGAACGTCGTCCAGCACTCCGCTAGTGTTCAGCTTGCGTGCCGCTTCCAGAAACACGTTGAGCATCTCCAGATCAGAACCCGCGCCGGTCGCCGGTTTCCAGGTCGAGAACTGGCTCAGAAACTGCTGCGCCGCACTGGAGGGCGAGCGGTCTGGACTGAAGACCACGTAGGCCGCGCCCTGCACCCCGAATTCAACCCGATCGTTGCGCCCCAGCTTGCGCCGGTTCACCCGTTCTCCATTGACGAAAGTGCCGTGCCGGCTGCCCTGATCGATAAGGTACGTCCCATCGGGCTCGCGGATGAAGTGGGCGTGTTCGCGCGAGACCCGAGGGTCAGCCATCACCAGATCTCGGTCCGTACGACGGCCAACCGTAAACGGAAAATGGTCGAGCACCAGGGTGCGGCGATCGCTACCTTCCACCACCACCAGGACCAAGGGGTCGCCGGTAGAGGCGTTGTCCGGTTTGCGCAACCACATGCCAGTAGCGCCCATCAGGCGTGTCTCCTCCGCACTTCACGCTGGACTGAATGCCTTAGCAGGTTGCTGAAAAAAGTCGGATTCGACATGTGTGTAAGGGGCGCACCTTCAGGTGCGCCGTCCTAAGCCTTTTATTTTTGCCATTCCCAGCGGGCTTCAGCCCGCGAGGAATCTGCTTTCCTGACTTTTTCAGCAGCCTGTTAGAACTATAGTCTAAGCCACGCTACGGTATCTAGCATCGTTCCCATGTCCTGCTGCAACCGTCCCGGTCCGAGATTGGCGGCTCGTTTCGGTCGCTTTCCCCACAGCAGTTCTGCAATTTCGTCGTACACTATTTGCCGGCTTCACAGTTTGCTGAAACACTCGGCTTAGGGAAATCCCTGATTAATTAGGCTTAGCGAATCCCTGATTAACTCGGCTTAGGAACTCCTGATTAACTGTGGTATTTGAAGGGGACGGCCTTCAGAGACTGGGTCACAACTGCAACTGCAATTTTCCAGTGGAACAAGAGCTGCGTAATAGTAGCCGTAACAGCCGCAACGCGGCGGGATGATGTTAGCCGGGGCCGTGAGGCCCCGGTCAAGTGGGAAATTAGTCTCAGCCGCAGAGCGGCGGCACGGTTGCAACCCAGTCTCTTCAGCCCGCGAGAAATCTGCTTCAGCCCGCGAGAAATCTGCTTTCCCAACTTTCTCAGCAGCCGGCTAGACAATCAAGTCGGACCGCTAGGCTAGAACGAGTTCAGAGTTGGCATAGACCGGGTAGAGCCAGCCTTTAGGCTGGCGCCCGGGATTGCGCCACCCCGCGAAACTTGAGCAATTTGTTCTTCCGCAGTGGACGCGGCGCTGAAGCGCCGCTCTACCCGGGCTCGCGGGACCACGCCAACTCTGAAACCGGTCTAGATTGTCCAGATCCGCTTCGCCGCTTTGCAATAGGTCTCCGGAGCCATCGCCAAGATCCTTCTTGCCGGACGCGTGCTTACCTGCAGCGCCCGACAATATCTTCGTATCATCCTTGAAAAACGCGGCTATAATAAAGTCACGCTCCCAGACGTTTCTATGCCCTGCTCATCGTGACGGAAGTTTCAAGTCACGAAAATCGTAAGTCCACGATGTTGCCTTTTACGCCTCCAATTCGTCCCCAGAAGAAGCCGAACCGTACCCCGGCCCTTATCGCGCTGTCCATCTTTGTCTTCTTCCTGTTCGCGGTCATCTTCGCCCAGGCAACGTTTAAGCTGACCTTCCTGCAGCCCGACACCAGCGAAGAAACGCTCATCTTGGCCGCGCTTTCGGCGCTGATTATCTTGCTCTTCATTGCTCTGGCGTTCGTGTTGATTCGCACTCTGCTGCGGCTCTACGCCGAGCGCAAGACCGGCATGCTGGGTTCGAAGTTTCGCAGCCGCATGGTGATGGGCGCCCTGCTGTTGTCGCTGGGGCCGGTCATCTTCCTCTTCCTGTTCTCCTATGGGATCCTCAACCACTCCGTCGAGAAGTGGTTTTCGCGCCCCGCCGAAGACGTCGAATACCGCACCAACATAATTGCTTCCTTGCTGACCGAGTATGCTGCGACCAACGCCCGTGATGAAGCCGCCCGCATTGCCGCTACTCCCGATGCTCAGAAATCTTTTCACACCGGCAACTTTACCTACGTCATGGACGAGTTCCGCCGCAGCGAGATCACTCTGCAAGGCGGTTTCGCTTTTGCCATCGTCGCCGATCGGGCCGAGGGAAGTTTCCACGCCCCCGAGCCCTGGCAGCTCCTGCGCCACAACCTGCCGCTGCAAAACACCCTGCCGGGACAGGCCAAGTCGTTCGATATTCTGGGCCAGAAGTACGTCTTGGGCCGCGCCCGCATGGGCAGCGACGGTTGGGTCCTGGTCGCGATGCCATTGCCGCAAAGTTACGCCGGGGTGCTGCGTGACATTGAGAACAGCCAGAACCAGTATCGCGATCTGCGCTTGCAACGGCGGCGCCTGCGGCGCACCTACCTGGGCTTTCTGTTGTTGCTCACAGTTGGCGTGTTGTTTGCCTCCACCTGGCTGGCGCTCTATCTCTCTAAGATGGTGACCGGTCCTCTCGTCGCCCTGGCGGAAGCGACGCACGAGATTTCCCGCGGCCGGCTCGACTATCGGGTTGACATTCGCGCCGGAAGTGAAATCGGCCAGCTAGTGGAATCGTTTAACCGCATGGCTGCGGATTTGGAAGCCAGCCGTGGCGGCATTGAGGCCTCCCGCCACGATCTCGCCGACGTGAATGTGCAGTTGGAACAACGCACCCGGCACATTGAGACCATTCTCGAAAGCGTGCCGTCAGGCGTGCTTTCGCTGGATGCGGCCCGGCACATCGTTCATTCCAACGGGGCGGTGCGCCGGCTCTTGCGCCTCGCCGAGGACCCGCCGGTCGCGGCGCAGACGCTGAGCGATCTGTTTCCAGAAGATGCCGTCGCCGACCTGGAACACATGCTGCGCAAAGCCGACCGCATGGGAAGTACCACCAGTCAGATGGAGATCGTTACGCCTCGGGTGAATCTGAATGTTGCAGTCACGGTGGCTGCCCTGGATCCGCCCTCATCGTCATCGCGCAACGGCAGGCTGCGCACCGGATACGTGGTGGTGCTGGAAGACCTCAGCGACATTCTGCATGCGCAAAAGCAAACCGCCTGGCGCGAGGTGGCCCGCCGCATTGCGCATGAGATCAAGAATCCGCTCACTCCACTGGCCTTGTCCGCCGAGCGCATTCAGCGCCACCTGGAGCGTGGCAATCCTCCCGATGCCGCGTCGCTCAACGTGATTCGCCAGTGCGCCGCCACCATAAGCTCATCGGTCGAGACGGTGCGCACTCTGGTGGATGAGTTTTCCACCCTCGCCCGATTTCCCGCGTCGAAGCCGCAGCCCTCCGACATCAACGCCATCGTCAATCAGGCGCTACTCCTGTTCGATGGCAGACTCGACGGCATCCGGGTGCAGACTTTCCTGGCGGCGGACTTGCCCCAAGTGCAGGCTGACCCGGAGGCGATGAAGCGCGCCGTCGCCAATCTGGTGGACAACGCTGCCGAGGCCATGCACAACTCGTTGATGAAGGAGATCGTCATCTCCACCGCGCTGGTCGAAGAACGCGATGCCGTCGAGATCGTCATCGCCGACACCGGATACGGGGTCACTCCCGAGGTAAAGGAGCGGCTCTTTCTGCCTTACTTCTCCACCAAGCGGCGCGGCACCGGATTGGGTCTCGCCATCGTCAGCCGCATTGTCGAAGATCATCGCGGCTCCATCCGGGTGGAAGAGAATTCACCCGTTGGCGCGCGATTCATCGTAGAGTTACCTGTGGCCCAGGAAGTTGCCGTCGCGGCTGTCGAGCAAGATGCAAACCATTCTGATCGTCGATGACGAGTCCCAAATCCGCAGCGCGCTGGAAGGCGTGCTGACCGACGAAGGCTACAAAACCCTGCTCGCCGAAAGCGGTGAGCAGTGTCTGGAGATGCTGCGCCATAAATCCGCCGACGTGGTCCTGCTCGATATCTGGCTGCCTGGCATGGATGGCTTGGAAACGCTGGAGAAGCTGGTCGAAAGCCAAGACCATCCCGAAGTAATCATGATTTCGGGACACGGCAACATCGAAACCGCGGTGCGGGCCACCAAACTTGGCGCCTTCGACTTCCTGGAAAAGCCGCT
>PMWW01000021.1 GCA_003165795.1 Acidobacteriaceae bacterium | reverse complement strand
CCCCACGCCATTATGTTCGGCGTAATCTGGTCGCCCCACAAACCCCTCTGAGCGCCTTCACGAATAAAGCGGGTTAGGCCGTACCAAGATATAGGTAACTAGGCCGCTAATTCCAGCGAACCCTCGCTGATCTTGACTCGCCAAACCCTTGGCTAGAAAGATGACAAGTCGCATGCACGCTGGGCATGTGCTGTGCTCCGCACACCAGCCTCCATCCACATCGGCAGCGAGGGGAACTCGTTGCCGGTATTCGTGAAACTCAACAAGGCAATGTGGGCATTTCATGGCGCAGATTCTTTATACCTCACGTTCATCCACAACGAAAGCTCTGTTTGAAACACGTGCCACGTTGTCGCTAGCGATGAAAGAACGCCTTCTCTCGGCTATTTCCGGCAGCTCTTGAAAAGCGCCCACAAGCTTTCCGAGAGGAGTTCGGTTCGAGAAAGAAGCTACGATGGGCGCGACTATCAGACTCAAGATTTGCTGTCGGATCTTTTCTTACCAAACAAGTACGACACTGATAATACCGACAAAAGGAGACCAACATTAGCAAGTACTGATGACTCTAGCAGTAAAGTGCTTGAATAATCTTGTCCCCTGGGCGAATCCAGAGTCGTAAGTTCAACGCCTTTAGCAACAAGTTCTACTTTCGGCGGGTGTGGCTCACTTGACGCAATCGTAACGAGGAAATGGCCGCTGTCTACCTTAATCGGTGACATGCGGCATTTAAACCCATGTGTCACAAATTGTGTGCCAGCCGGAGGTGAAGCAGGCTGTGGATCAACCGGAGCGCAGTCGAGGTTATGCAGACTAGTAGGCTTCTCCAACTTTGGACTTGCGTACACGTGAACAGATGACGGGAAGGTTAGGGCAAAATCCACATTGTCAAGGAAGGGACCTCGTTCCGGAGCTAGGTCAATGCTATGCGCGTACAGGGCAGTGACGGGCTCAGTTCCAATGAGAATCTTAAGGCCGGGGATCAGGCCGACCGCCTCCGGGGCGGCAAGTGTCGTTGTGACAACTCGGTAATTGATGACCGTAGGTTTTGGTCGGTTTAGCCAATAAGTGAGTCTCACCCTCAGAGCGGATAAGTGTTCCGTTTGCTCCGTCGGCGGATTACTTCCGAATAGCCCGTCATCTTGCGGTGAATTGCTATTGGCTAATGCCGAAGGCTGATCTCATGGAACGAGGAGTTCCGTCAGTCGGTGAGTTAGCACGAGCGCTGTACCGTAATTGCTCGCAACGGCAATGACGATGAGGAGGGACGGGAGTATCCAGGCCCAAATCTCTTGAATGCGTGGACGAATGTGCCATTCCAGCAGGCGCTGCACACGCAGGCTGACTACAGAGGAGGCGCACACCAGTCCGCTCGCGACCTCCGGTTCTGACCATTGTTGCGAAGATCGGGAAAGCTTTATCAATGCGGACGCGAGATCGAGCGCGTCCCGCCGATTCTCAACAGCCGAATCATCTGCCGCCAGCTCAGCCGCTTCACGCCAGGCTCGTTCGATTCCGCTCATCCCAGGAAATGACGTTGCATTGATAAGAAGCTTTTTCAGGTTATCCCAAGAACGCCTATGCCCCAACTCATGGCCAATGGCAACTCGCAATTCGCTGTCACTCAGCACAGCCGTTGCCATGTCGGAGACCATAACCTTGGGATTGCAGACGCCAACGAGCATCAGAGCCGGCGCACCCTTGGCAGCAGTCATGGCTGCAGTTCCTGGCTTGTCAGCCGAGCCGGACTGTATGAGCCATGCTCTGACTGCCCGGCTTGTTCGTGACCTTGCCCGCAGCACCCGAGCTGCCCCAGCGGTTAGCAGCAGCAATGAGAAACTTGCAAGCAGGAAGGTGGTCGCTTCTTCGTCGAAGGAGCTGCGCTCCATGAGCCAGAAGGAGGGCAGGGTCAGGAAGATCGCGACCAGGACGGAGAATCCCAATGGAAAGATCCGCAGTGCGAAGAGCAAGCCTGCGGACCCGGGAACTTTCATTCGACGCCTGCGCCGCAGAATCCACCAGCCCGATGCGACGAGGCACGAGAGAGTGCTGTACATCACCCCAAAAAACGCGAGACACACAATTGTGCTACGTGCCGCGAACATCATTACCGATCACTCTTCTTGACAATCAACTCGGCACGCTGCTGTTCGACCAGCGTTTGCAACTCATCCAGCAGCTTCTCGTCAAGTTGTCCGACTGCTTCGACAAAGTACGACAGGTGTAATGCGACGTCCTGGGTATGAAGGAGTTGCCGGAGTCCGCTCACTGCAACTCGGCGCTCCAGATCTTCAGGGCTGCAGCGCACCCGATAACGGAAGGCTTTCCCTTCGCCAGTACGGTCCAGGAGTCCTTTGCGAAAAAGCCGATCCATGGTGGTCAGCACGGTACTGTATGTCTGCCAGATGCTTCGATCCTGCAACACCTCGCGAACCGTAGCGGAACCCCGCATCCATACGGCGCGGTGAATCAGCCGCTCCAGCGGGCCGAGGGGCGTCGGCTGGTCATCTTCCATGGTGCGAGTGACAGGATCCATGCATTCACCAGGGGCAACAAGAAGGACTGTAAGACCGACCGCATGGGCTGTCAACGATCAGCGTGATTGTCCCCGACACTTAATATCCCAATTTGGGAACTCTTACCGCCGATAGGTGATTATTGCACGATCGTTAACGATCTACTCACCTTTTGTTGACGATCGCAATTTAGTTTTTGTCTTCATTCGTGAATGCTTGTCGGCCATTTTGTTTAGGCGGCACGGCCGAAAGCACGCGGTTCCGCTTATGAAGATGGCGGCTTATGGCTTCGTCTCGTAGCCATGTTCCTGGAATTTTATGAAGACAACAAGAATGTAACGTCAGTGTCAACGCATCCTGGCCTCTCGCCCAAGGCCCCTGTGCGAGTGTCACCAAGCTGTCAGGAGGTTTCATGCAATCGAAAATTGAGTGGGAACACGAACTCTGCAAAGGAGTGATTTCATGGCGCAGAGGTCGGCTCTTAGGCGTACTGCTTATTCTTCTCTGTCTTGTCTCGCCCGGGTGGGCACAACTGGACAGCACCGGATTGACCGGCACCGTCAGCGATTCTTCCGGACACGGACTGCCCGGTGTCAATGTGACGGCAGTACAAGACGCTACCGGGCTTCGACGGACGGCGGTCTCTTCCGCGGAGGGAGCCTACTATTTTCCTAAACTCCCGCTTGGAAGCTATACCGTTACTCTTGACCACCACGATTTCCAGTCGCTGCGTTTCGACAATGTGGTGCAGAAGCTGGGAACAACTCGAATCCTCAACGTAACGATGAAGGTAGGGGGACCCACAGAGCAAGTGCAAGTTTTGGCCACCCCGCAATCGCTAGATCAGACTAACAATACGCTAAACACGGGCATTGCACGCATACAGGCTGAAGAGCTTCCCTTAAATGGGCAAAATTGGGCCACCTTGACCGCCTTGGTTCCAACAGCGGTTGATACCTCCGCCGGGCCCGGCGCCGGCAACCAGCGCTCAATCCGCTACGCCGGCAGGGGCCGCGACGATAACAACTATACCTATGACGGCATCGATGCCACCTATATCGTTAATCAGTCTCAGCTCTATTTTGTGCGCGCGGCGATTCCGCTCGATACCATCGAGGAGATCCGCATCGACCCCCTGCTGGCGACGGCGCAGACCGGCGCCACGGGAGGCGGCCAAGTGGGTGCAGCCTCATCTTCAGGCACGAATCAGTTCCATGGGGATGTCTACGACTTCTTGCGGAACAGCGCTTTCGATGCCACGGATCCGATTGACTCCTTGAATCCAAACCACCAGCCACCCTTCCACTTGAATCAGTTCGGAGGGTCTTTGGGCGGACCCATCGTGCGTGATAAGCTCTTTTTCTTTGTCGCCTACGAAGGCTACCAGCAAGACCTCGGTCAGACCCTTATCGGTTATGTACCCAGTGTTGCCTTTCGGTCACAAGTGCTGACGAAGTCGCCAGATCTTGCGCCCGTCATCGACGCCTATCCCCTAGGGCAGAACCCCACGAGTAACCCGGACGTTTCCCAATTCGTGGGGGAGGGCAGTCAAAAGGGCCAGGAAAACTCGGGGATGTTCCGCCTGGATTATCGCGTCTCCGACGCGACCAGTCTGTTTTTTCGTGTCAACATCGACCAGGCCGACTACGTTCTGCCGTATTCCCCCAGCTCTGGGCAATATCTCAATGAACAAGAGGAGCTTACGTCCGATCCGGTCAATAGTGCTATTTCGCTGACGCACGTCTTTTCTCCGACCTTGGTCAACGACTTCAAGTTTGGTTTCAATCGCGGCACGGGCGACACCACCTACCTTAATCAGACCGGATCTCTCTACGCGATTTCGGTAGCGGGCCTCACTTCCTTAAACAATGGCCGTGTCAGCACCAACGTGGGCAATTCGTTTTCATGGCTTGACGATCTAACCTGGGTGAAGGGGAGAAATGTAATCAAGGCCGGAGTCGAGGTCCGCCGCATACAGATGAACCAGGGAAGCAGTTCCTATGGCACGATCAGTTATAACTCGCTCAACAGCTTGGAGGACGACCAGGCCTACAAGGCCAGTATCACCGGCGAATATCCCATCAACGGTCTTCGCAAAACGCAGTTTTACGGCTACGTTCAGGACGAATTCAAGTGGCGACCGAATTTCACGCTGAACTTGGGCCTGCGTTACAGCTATTTTGGTATTTTTCATGAAGTACAGGGCCGCGGGAATCCTTTTGATTTCGCCACCTGCGGGCCGCAAGGGTACTGCGGCGTAGGCGCGAGCTTCGGCCCGCCGAATTATAACGATTTCGATCCGCGCATCTCTTTCGCCTGGGCCCCAGCCCGATACGGGGGAAAGACCGTCATCCGCAGTGGCTTTGGTATTTATCACGAGGACGGCCAATTGGACGATCAGAACATCCCCGACAAGAACGAGGTGTTAAGCTATGCGCTGACCTCGAAGAATTGCCTAGGGCTTAGCTTTCCCATAGTTCTAAACTCGGAAGGTAATCCGGTCTGCTCGACGGGCACACAATCACCCAACGCGGAACAGCGCGATCGCAAAGACTCGTATGTAACCCAGTGGGGGCTTTCCATTGAGCAGGCGCTGCCCGCCAATTTCACCTTTAATATGGCCTACGCAGGCAGTAAAGGCACTCATCTGCTGCAGTTATCCTATGTGAACGTCGAAGACCCGCTCACCGGCCTGCGTCCTTACCCGGCCTTCTCGCAGATCCCTTGGCGAGGCAACACCGGCAACAGCTCGTATAATGCGCTAGCGCTCTCGCTGAAGCGTTCCTTCTCTCACGGTTTGCTGGTCTCGGCTAATTACACATGGTCCCACAGCATCGACGACGGTNNCGACGGTGACTCCATTGCGCCACAGAACGTCTCCTGCTTTCCAACGGGAGCGTCGCAATGCGGGGAGCGCGCTGACAGCGCCTTCGACGCTCCCAACGTCTTCAATGCAAATTTTATCTATGAGATTCCTTTGGGGGCAGGCAACCCGTACCTTTCCCAAAACGGCTTCACCAGGGCCGTCTTCAGTCACTGGCAGATCAGCAGTATCTTCCTCGCCCGTAGCGGCTTCCCCGTGAACCTCACGACGAGCGGTACTGGTCCGGACGGAAACACCAACAGTCAGCGTCCCAACTTAGTTCCCGGCCAGCCGCTCTACTTGTCGGGTGGAGATATCAATCCCAACGCCTTTTGCACTCCCGGCACGGCAGACCCGCTTTATCCGGGGGGCATGTGCCCGGCTGGGTTCGGCGATGTCCCCCGCAACTCTCTGCGAGGTCCCGGGGTATGGCAATCTGATTGGGCGCTTTCCCGGAGCTTTCCTATCACAGAACGGACATCAGTTCAGTTCCGGGCTGAGGTCTTTAACATTTTCAACAGAGCGCAGTTTGCTAACCCGGACGGCCTCATTTCGGCTTCCGACTTCGGCAAGATATATCTGCCTTTGAATACAACTCCGATAGGCCTGGGTACGCCGCGCCAATTCCAGTTTCTGCTGAAACTACAGTTCTGACGGGAGAGCGCCGAGGCGTTCAACATCTTTAATCATGCGGAGGAACGGACAGCGGGGAAGCGGCCAATTCTCGGCGCAGTAAACACAAATTCAGCGGCTCAGGCAAGCCGCCGCAATTGCAGTCCATGGCTCGTGTGAACTGCTGAGGAGTGGGATTACGACTTGGCCCGGACGGCTTGATCCGAGCGGGTCCATCCGTGGCCAAGTAAAAAGGCGGACTTGAGCAGTGGCTCTGCCGGCCTTTTAATCGTCGTCGTCCTTGGGTGGCTTGGCACTGTGATTAAGCTGGCGTTTCAGGCCTTTCAGGGCCGTCCATGGCCGTTGGGGCTCATCGACTTCTCCCGCGTGGCCCAAGAAGACTTGCCCGGAACCCTTCATGGCTGACGTGCCAGTCATCTTGTCGCCATCAACGGTCCCTTTGAATTCGATCGTGTAGGGGCGCTCGCTGTTTGGAAAAGCTACATCGAACGTGATGTCCTTGCCTTGAAGGCTTCCCGAAAGCGAGTAGGTCTGGCTAGTTGTGTGTTCAAAGAACGTACCGGTGACTTGATTGCCCTTTTGTTTGAGATCCATGATGCCGCGGACGGTCCCCAGGCGGACGTCCCAGGCGATTTGCCACTTTCCTGTGATCTTTGCTGGCTTAACCGTGGCCGAGTTTGGCGCAGGAGAATCCGCAGCATCGACAGGCAAATGAGCGGCGTGGCAAGCCGCTACGACAACGAAGGCAAGAATGATGAGCTTGCAGCACTCGCGCTGAAACAGTTTGCTTTGGATCATAATCAACTCGCAATTTTGTTCAATCCGGGCTGAACTCATTAAGCAAGGGCCGGCGCTTTTGTGTCGCGCCGGCCTTTGCCACAACGTTAACGGCTCTAACCAGCTACTACGGTTAGAACGAGAACGCGCCGAACAGATCGTCAAGAGCCGGCGTGTTCAGCGGCAAATATGGATTACTGGAAGAAGTGACAGGGCTTGGCAGATTGTCGCGGCTGCGGCTCGAGATCGTCGGCAAGTTCCAGTTCCGTTCGATGAACTTGTCAACCGAAGCGTGATCCGCATAACCGTGGTAGACGTTTCCACCCTGCGCATAGGGAGAAACGATCAACGCTGGCATGCGCGTTCCGTCGCCGAAGAAATCCACCGGCTGGATGTAGCCAGAGTCATAATAGCCACCGCCTTCATCGAAAATCAGGACGATTGCGGTGCTGTTCCATAGCTCTTGGTTTGCCTGTACCGACTCAATGATGTTCTTCACAAAGCCTTCCCACAAATCGATCTTGGAACTCGCAGGATGGCCGTCCGCAAAGCCGCTCGGTTGAATGATGGAGACGTTCGGCAGGGTACCCGCCGCAAGTTGCGTGTAGAAACCGTGGGGTCCGGTCATATCCGCAATGTGCGCGGCAACCTGCGCCGGATTGGTCATGATATCCGTCGCATACTGGAACGGATTACAGATGTTGCAGTACGCATCCCTTGGATTCTGACCCAGCGGGTCACCAGCAGGACTGGGACCGGTCAGGCCGGCATAGATGTTCCAGTCCTCGCCGAAGAAGTAGTAGGTGAGCCCGGCCGCACTCAGCACGTCACCGATGTGCGGCTGGCTGGTGGGCGGGATGGTGTAATCGTTCGGTCCCAGGGGCGCCGCAACACCGTGACCGTAGGAGAAGTAGTAGCCGGGGTTGTAATTGTTCAGCAGATAGTAATGGTTAGTCTGGCAGTTGGGATTGATTGGAGTTGAAAGCGACTGCAGGTACGACACAACGGGAGCAACGCCCGGCTGCGTCGTATCGGCGCAGTCCGTGTAGCTGCCGCCGCTGTAGCCGTCCTGGGCGTACCAGTTGTTGGTGCCGGATTGCGGATTGGGATTTTCGATCTGATTGCTCGGAGGCGTCTCCGGGTTTCCGTTGCCGTCGCTATACCACATGGCATCCGCATAGCCGAGCATGATGTGGTTGGCGCCGGTACCGCCCATGACGCCCTGATGCAAGTTGTCGAGCAAAGTGTATTGATTAGCCAACTGTGTCAGATAGGGAACATCACCAGTCTGCACGTTATAGAAGCCCATCGAGGTAGCACCCTCGCCTGTGGTCGTTCCGCCGGGCAAAATGGTTGCGCCGGGGAAATAGTTATAGCTGAAACAGGGAAAGACGGGGTGGGAGGGGTTGCAGAGTGGCGGCTGCTGACTGCCGTTCGAACCCGTGCCAATGGTAACTTCGACCCAAGGGAACAGGTCGCCCACGCAACCGCTCGGATTGGACTGACTGGAGGTCGCGGTGGAGCAGTCAGTTTGCTGCCACATCTGATAGAAGCGATGCACCGGGCTCGCGGCGTAATCATCGTAACTCAGAGTGGGTCCGGTCAATTGGAATGGACCTGGGGGCCGAGTGCTAACGTCCGTAATGCGGATGTCCGGAGTTTTCGTGGGCAGGCCGGTCGCACCCGTATTCAGATACTGGTTGTAGGCCGGGTCGAGGTTCGGCTCGTACGATATTCCTACCGACTCGGTACAGAAGGGCTCGCCGTGAGTGTCACTGCAATGTTGGTTGCCCCCGGCGAGCGGGTCCGGAAGGTACTGGTAGAGTGTCTTGTCGCCCGGATTAATGGTGTAGTTAGCGGTATCGCTGGCCGAGAATTGATGGGCAAGCGCGTAATTCGGGCCCGGGGTGCCATCGGGGTTGACGATGCCGAGAGACACCAAGTTCCATATGGACTGGCCTTGGCGCGGGATATAGGTTCCGAAGACGTGATCGAAGCTGCGATTCTCTCCAAACACCACAATCACGTGCTGGATGGGCGTGGTCGCCGCATGCTGTTGCGCCTGGCCGACCACTGACAACGCGGCGAGGGCCGCGAGAGTTAGCATAAGGGAGTTCGTAACGGTTCTCATCTGGTTCCTCGATT
>PMWW01000179.1 GCA_003165795.1 Acidobacteriaceae bacterium | reverse complement strand
TCCTTGGGGATCGCGCCTTCGGGTACGTGTACGTGGATGTCGAGACTGCGATAGAAATCCCGTTGCAGGCCCAACTTTTTCCAGCGCGATCGCACATAGGTCATGGCCGCTTGAGCCGACTCCTGCATCACGTCGCCCAATTTGCCCGTCAGAATTGGTTTTCCACCCTTGCCGTCCACGGTGGCGACTTCGGTGGTCAGAATTGAGCCGCCGACCTCGGTCCATGCCAGGCCCGTGACCAGGCCGACCTCGCTGCTCTCGTGGACTTCGCTGTCGCGAAACTTCATCACGCCCAGATAATCGTTAACGTTGTCCGCAGTGAGAGTCACGGCGTATTTGTCGCCTTCTCTGACCACCTTGCGGGCAACTTTGCGGCAGACATTGCCGATCTCACGCTCCAGGTTTCGGACGCCGGCTTCGCGGGTGTAATTCCGGATCACGGTGGTGAGCGCCTCATCCGAGAAGTCGATGTTCTGCTCGGTGAGACCAGTCTGTTGGCGCTGCTTGCGGACCAGGTACTGCTTAGCAATCTCGACCTTTTCCGGCTCAGTGTAGCCATGCAAGCGCAGCACTTCCATGCGGTCTTGCAGGGCAGGCGGGATGGTGTGCAGCACGTTCGCGGTGGCGATGAAGAACACTTGCGACAGGTCGTACTCCACGTCGAGGTAGTGATCGACAAACATGAAGTTCTGCTCGGGGTCGAGCACTTCGAGCAGCGCAGCCGATGGATCGCCGCGGAAGTCCATCGACATCTTGTCGACTTCGTCGAGCATGAAAACGGGATTCTTGGTGCCGGCCTTTTTCATCATCTGGATGATCTGGCCCGGCAGAGCGCCAATGTAGGTCCGGCGATGGCCGCGCACTTCGGCCTCATCGCGCACACCCCCCAGGGACAGGCGCACGAACTTGCGACCAGTCGCCTTGGCGATGCTCATACCGAGCGATGTCTTGCCGACGCCCGGAGGTCCGACGAAGCACAGGATTGAGCCCTTAGGATTTTTTACCAATTGCCGGACCGCAAGGAACTCAAGGATGCGCTCCTTGATCTTCTCCAGCCCATAATGATCTTCGTTCAGCGTTTTCTCGGCAATATCGATGTTGCGGATTTCCTTCGACCGCTTTTTCCACGGCACCGCCAGTAACCAATCAAGATAGTTGCGCGAGACGGTGGATTCAGCCGACATAGGCGGCATGGCTTCCAGCTTCTTCAGTTCCTGCAGTGCCTTCTCGTGGACGTCGCGAGGCATGCCGGCAGAGTCAATCTTCTTTTTCAGCTCGTCGAACTCGCTCTTCTCGCCGCGGCCCAGCTCCTTCTGGATGGCCTTAATCTTTTCGTTGAGGTAGTACTCTTTTTGGGCCCGCTCCATCTGGCGTTTGACGCGCGACTGGATGGTGCGATCCATGTTGAGCTTTTCGATCTCAACGTCGAGGACGTCGCCGATGCGGTTCAGGCGCTCAGCAGGATCGAAGATCTCCAGCAGCTCCTGCTTCTCCTCGATGGAGAGCTGCAGGTTGGCAGCGATGGTGTCGGTGAGCTTGGCTGGATCGTCGTTGCGGACGGCGGCGATCATGGTCTCGTAATTGAGCGACTGGCAGAGCTTGACGTACTGCTCGAAGAGGCCAGTCACGCGCTGCATGCTGGCTTCGATCTGCGGGGTCGGCTCGGCAGAATACTTGGCCGTACGGACCGTAGATTCAAAATAGCCGTCGGTATCGACTACTTGCAAAATCTTGCCGCGCTCCAAGCCCTCCACTAGAACTTTGATATTGCCGTCGGGCAGCTTTAGACTCTGGACGATGTTGACGATCGTCCCGACCTGAAAAATTTCATTGGGCTTCGGTTCATCGATGCTGGCGTCATGTTGGGTGGCCAAGAATATCTTCTTGTCGCTCGCCAGCGCTTCTTCCAATGCGCGGACGCTGGACTCCCGTCCAACCACGAAGGGCGTCATCATGTAGGGGAAGATGACGACATCACGGATCGGCATCATGGGGAGTTTCTTGGTCTCGAACTTCTCGCGCTGCGTCACTCAAAACCGCCTTGTCATTCAGAGCAATCGGCCTGCTCTGGGAAAGAAAAGAAATATAGATACCGTTCGCGCCGCTTCTTGGCGCCGGCTGCCCTGCAGCAGCCCAGCTCACTCAAGAATACCACGCAAGGGAAGGGGTAGAAGCGAACAAAGTCCCGTGGCGCGAGCAATTTCCCTGAATACAAGTAGCTTCAAGACCGGAGCGCCCGTTGGCCTGTGCTTGAGCGCAGGTCATTTCAAAGTGCGCTTGGCAGTGGCCTCAATGTAGGTCTGGAACTGCTCAGGTTTATCCGGAGGCGCAACCTCGAATTTAATATTCACCGTGTCGGCAGTTTTCCCGACATAGCTTAAGCGATACCCTGGCGTCCCGGCCTCGGACTCGCTCAGGAAAATGGCGGTCTCGTCGGCGGCATCGATCCGCACCGCGTAATGGATCACGTGCCCCTCGTTGTCGAAATAGATGGCCCGCAACGGGCTGGCCGCAGTCTCGTGATAGATCACCATCAAATCGTCATGCTTGTAGGCGGGGCGCTCTTTAGCGGCGGGGTACTCGGCACGATTGGTCCGCACCAGGACATGTTGCTGCAAGTCAGGTTTGAATGTGAATCCGCCAGTGCCTTGACCAGGCTGACCGTTGCCCGTTCCCACCCATTCGCCTATCAGAAAATTCCAGTCCCGCCAGTTGGGAGGTGTGGTTTCTTGAGCTGCCAGAGCGGTTCCCGACAGGAGGCACAAACCGGCGCCAAGCAACATCGCAAGGATTGAACGCATGCAAGAAGTTTCCTCTCAAGAAGTAAGCCTGCTAACGAGAACGGCGCGACCGAAGCCGCGCCAAACATGTTTCGGAACCCAATACGCTGTGCCCACAGTCGTCTCGCCTAACGTCGGCCTAAAACTCCGTTGCCTCGAGTAGGCCAGACGCAGGTGCCGCCCTGCCTAGACTCCGTCTAACCCGCCTTCTCCATGAGCGGAAGGCTGACATTGCGTTTTTCGACCATCTCGCGCGTGACTTCGAATTCCTTGATGCGCTTTTGGCCGGGCAAGGCGTACATGATGTCGAGCATCAACTCTTCCAGAATCATGCGCAACCCACGGGCGCCGACCTTACGCGACATGGCCTCGCGCGAGATGCAGCGTAGAGCGTCTTCGGTGAAACGCAGCTTGACGTTCTCGAATTCGAACAGCCGCTGGTATTGCTTGACGATGGCGTTCTTGGGTTTGGTGAGAATTTCGATCAGCGCGTCTTCGTCGAGATCGCTGAGCACGCCCACCACAGGCAGCCGGCCGACAAACTCGGGGATGAGCCCAAACTTGATCAGGTCTTGCGGTTCGACTTGCGCCAACAGCTCGGTATCGCGCTTGTTGCTCTCGGTGAAGGCGGCTTCCTTGGCCTCATCGGTGCGGAAACCCATGGAACGTTTGCCCAGGCGCCGACCGATGATGCGCTCCAGCCCAACAAACGCGCCTCCGCAAATGAACAGGATATTGGTAGTGTCGACGGGCGTGAACTCCTGGTGAGGATGCTTGCGGCCGCCCTGCGGAGGCACGTTCGCGACCGTGCCTTCCAGGATCTTCAGCAGTGCCTGCTGTACGCCTTCGCCCGAGACATCGCGCGTGATGGACGGGTTTTCGTCCTTGCGGCCAATCTTGTCGACTTCGTCGATGTAGATGATTCCGGTCTGGGCGCGGGCCACATCGCCATCGGCGGACTGCAGAAGCTTGAGGATGATGTTCTCGACATCCTCGCCCACATAGCCCGCCTCGGTCAGGGTGGTGGCGTCGACGATGGCAAAGGGAACGTCGAGCATCTTGGCCAGGGTCTGCGCCAGCAGCGTCTTACCGGTGCCGGTCGGGCCAATCAGCATGATGTTCGACTTGGCCAGCTCGACTTCGCCGCCGCGCTGGCGGTTCATGTAGACGCGTTTGTAATGGTTGTAGACGGCGACGGCCAGCTTCTTCTTGGTTTGCTGTTGACCGATGACGTACTCGTCGAGAAAAGTCTTTACCTCAGCGGGCTTGGGAAGCTGGTTAGGCGTTGCCGCCGGCTGGGCTTCGGAGCGGTCGTCTTCCAGAATGGAATTGCAGACGGCAACACATTCATCGCAAATGTAGGCGCGCGGATAGTCGGTGGGCGACGAGATCAGCTTAGCGACGGCGTCTTGCGACTTGTGGCAAAACGAACAGCGAAGTACTTCATCGGAACCGGTTCTGGTTCTCACGAAAAAAACTCCTTATGCCGCACGCTTTGGCCGGGATTGTTTCCCGGGCCGCATTTCCCGTCCGCTCACATCCGGGAGGAGCCGTGCTGCCCCTTTTGAGAAGCTGCCTTTATCGGCCATCGGCAACCCTTGGCGAACCCTTGAGTGCAACTGCACTGTGAAAGCTATTGAACCACAATTCCGCGCGCCGCAACGTACCGTTAGTGCAATATTGGGTACAACTTTGGAAGCAGCCACCGACTTTTTTCCGCCTTAGTGATGACCGGGCTGCCGCGCTTACTTGTGCTTGAAAATAATATCGTCGATGATTCCGTATTCCTTCCCTTGTTGAGCATTCATGATGAAGTCGCGTTCCACGTCCCGCTCTACTTTCTCCAGGCGTTGACCGCTGTGCTTGGAAAGCAGTTGGCTGGTGATCTCGCGCATGCGCAAGATCTCGCGGGCATGAATATCGATATCGGTCGCCTGGCCCGACAGTCCGGACATGAGCGGCTGGTGAATCAGAATTCGTGATGTGGGCAGAGCAAAACGTTTCTTCGCCGCGCCCGACGCCAGCAGCAATGCAGCCATGCTTGCCGCCTGACCAATGCAGATGGTGGTGACATCCGGCCGGATGAACTGCATGGTGTCGTAGATCGCCATCCCCGCGGTAATGGAACCGCCGGGCGAGTTAATGTAGAGCGAGATGTCTTTCTCGGGATCTTCGGCCTCGAGAAAGAGCATTTGGGCAATGATCAAGTTCGCGACATTATCGTCAATAGGAGTGCCAAGGAAAATGATATTGTCCCGCAACAGCCGGGAATAAATGTCGTAGGCCCGCTCGCCCCTGCTGGTTTGCTCAATCACCATGGGCACAAGCATTATTTGCTGCTCCTTTGCAGTTGGTTACTCCCGCTCTGGGAAGCCGGTCCTTCGCGGTGCCAAGGATTTCGGCAGGAGGCGATCAATTGCTCACGCCTGCTAAGCGCCAAAACCTGCCCGCCCTTTTTCCCGAAAGACGAAGCAGGGAAAGTGGAATGCAGACCGCCCTATGCGGACCTGCTGTACAAAGAGTCCAAAGCCTTTTCATTGCGGATGCGATGCCGAATTCTATCCAGCCCCCCATCCTGCGTCAAACGAGCGCGGACTTGCTCGATGGTCTGCTTTGACTGGTGGGCCAACGCCTCCACCTCGCGCTCGATCTCCTCGTCGCCGACCTCTACTTTTTCCTGGTCGGCAATCTGTTCCAGGATCAGCGAGGCTTTCACCTCGCGCAACGCGGCGTCCCGCTGTCCGGCGCGGAGGCGGGGAAGGTCCACGCGCTTCATGTCTTCGGTGCGCATCCCCTGCGCCGCCAGGGCCCGCAGACCACGCTCCAGGCGGAGGTCAATCTGGTCGTTCAACATCGCCTCCGGAACCGGAAAGTCGTTACGCTTGACCAGCTCTTCAACCAACTTATCTTTGCCTTGATGTTCTGCTTCGTGTTCTTTCTCGGCCTTCATGTTGTTGCGCAAGCGATTGCGGAGTTCGTCGAGAGTGTTGAAGTCAGCGCTGAGTTCTTTGGCGAAGTCATCATTCAGCTCGGGAACGCTGCGCATCTTGATACCCTTGACGTTGACCTCGTAGGTCATCGACTTGCCGGCCAGCCGCTTGTCGGCAAAATCGTCGGCATATTTGACGTCGAAGGTGCGCTGCTCGCCCGCCTTGGCGCCGCGTAAGTTTTCCGAAAATTCCGGAATGGTATTTTGCCCGCCGATCTCGACCATGATCTCGTCCACCTCGACGGGTTTCGAATCGGCGTCCTGCTCGGTTTCCTTTGGCGTACCTTTGAAGCCCGCCACGGCGAAATCGCCGTCAGCCAACGGGCGATCTTCTTCGACGGCGGTGTAAGTCGCCTGCTGCTGGCGCAGATTGTTCAGCGCGGTCTCCACGTCCTGGTCGGTAACGGTGGTGTCGAGCGTAGTCACCCGAATGTCATCGTAGGGGGCGACCTTGAATTCGGGCAGGATCTCGAACGAGGCCTTGAACTTCAGCGGTTCGCCTTCCTGGATGTGCAAGTCGGTGACCTGGGGCTGCGACACGGGTGCCAGGTTTTGTTTCTTGGCTTCTTCGCGGAAGTAGCGGGGAACCAGGGTGTCGACAATCTCGTTCTTGATGTCGTCAGCAAAACGCTGGCGAACCATGGAAGCCGGCACCTTACCTTTGCGGAAGCCAGGAACTCGAGCCAGCTTCTGGTATCGGTTCACAATGCTTTCGGTTTCGGCCTTCACTACGTCAGCCGGGACCTCAATAGTGAGTTCGCGCTGACAGGGGTTAAATTGTTCGGTGGAGCTGGTGTCGTTGGTAGCTGTATCGGTAGTCAATGAATTGCCTTCAGAACTGAATAGGGCCGCGTTCGACCCGAATGCAAACGGTGATGAGTGCGCTGACGGAGCCGGACACCTCGGGAGCAAGGCCCGGCTTAAACGGTACACGAAAAAACCGCAATTACCGTCGTCCTTCAGTTTATGAGAGCGCTGCGGAGCGGTCAAACCGGGGTCGCCGAGCCGAAGAGGAATTCGGGATTTCGGGCTTATTGGCCACAGGACTGCTGAGGGGTGTCAGTTGTGAGGCTGGAGGAGGGCCCGGACGCGGCGGGCGGAGCCTGGTCAATCGGGTCGAGTAGCGCAAACGCCCGCACCTGGGTGACTTCGATCCAAGTCTTGCGCCAGCGCGCGACAACACATTTGTCGAGACGGGTTCCGGGCGAGGGAAGTCCAAAGCCATCGTAGAAGTTCAAGAGGTTATCGCGCAGCGTCTTGTCCATGTGGTTGAAGTTGTCGTGGGCCAATTCATCGAGCAACCCGCGGTAGGTCGCGTCGGCCAGGGGATACTCGCCGCGTTTCGTCGGCTTGCCGGTGTCGAGGTTGATCTCCGGCGCTTGCAGATCACTGTTCTGCACCTCCTGCAGGGCCTTACCGTACTGATCGATGGTCTGGTCAACACTCTTGAAGTAGAGGTCCTCGGTATTCGGCGTCGGTTCCTTGAAATCGACGGTATGGAGCGGGCCCACCTTGGGGACGACTTTAAACAATCCTGCCATGATGTGCGCGCCCGGACCTGGTTGTTTGTAGCCCGAGCCCCAGTTCTTTTGATAGTCGGCCTTCGACAAGTGATATAGGAAGCGTTGCCGATTGAAATTCGGGATCTCCTGCTGCAGTTGGTTGCCTTTGGCGAGGAGAGCGACCTTGGTCATTTCTGGAATGATTTGGCTGACGCTGCGGCGATAGGTGTTGATGGCCAACTGCTCGTGCGGCATCACGTCGGTGAGTTTTAAGCCATAAGTGTCATAGAACGCGCGTTCCATCAGCGACGCTGAAACCTCGAAGCCGATGAAGTTATGGTAGTCATCTGGAGCGTAGCGTCCTTTAGCGACCTGAAGCACGTCGAAGCCGAATTCGGTGCGAAGGTGGGCTTTGTGGTCCACGTCATAGGGAACCGCCGGCCCATACCATTTCGCCAGTTTCGGGTACTCAATGCCGACCGACAGGTTGATGTAGGGATGACCATTGATGTCGGCGACGTAGTGGGATAGCGCCCCCAGGGCGAAAGCGTACTCATTCAGGTCCTGCGAGTCATTGATCAGCGCTTGTACGAAGTCCCCACTGCGGACGTAATGAGCAAGGTCGCTGAAGACATGGCTGCCAAATGGATAGTAACCGATGTCCTGGATGACGCTTCCACCGTAGGCATACGCATGGGCCTTCAGCAGGTCGTCTGCAGTGGAATTGGGAAATCGCGCCAGCAACAGCGGCTTGATTTGCTGCTTCCAAAGTAGATCAATGATCTCTTCGTGCGTCAGCACGGAATAGCCAGCGCACACGGGCGTGAATGCGATGACGCACATCAGAAGGCACGCGCAACATATCATCGCGCGCGGACGCGAAGCTGTGAAGGTCATCGAGCGTTCTTGCCAAAACCGTTCAGATACGGCCAAGCAATAACAATAGCACCAAGATAACCAGGACCAGTCCCAGTCCGCTAGAGGGGTAGTAGCCCCAGCCGCGGCTGTACGGCCACGACGGCAACGACCCCACAGACAACAGAAGTATGATCACCAGCAGAATAACCAGCATTGTTCTATCTCCCTTGTTTTCGCCTACAAGTTTCTCTCGAAAGGTGCGTAAACACCCTTAAACTAAGAAGCATTTGCTACCCTGAAGGATGCCTTCCGCGCTCGCCGTTCTCAATCATGAAGTGGTGAATTGCACCTGCTGTCCACGCCTGGTCGCCTATCGCCAACAGGTTGGCCGCGAGAAGCGGCGCGCCTATCGTGATTGCGAATACTGGGCGCGACCAGTGCCCGGCTTCGGCGATCCGCGCGCCCGCGTCCTGGTGCTGGGGCTGGCGCCGGGAGCGCAGGGATCCAATCGTACCGGCAGGCCCTTCACCGGCGACGCTTCAGGCAAGTTCATGTACCCCATCCTGCACAAGGTGGGCTTCGCGTCGCAGCCCAACGCCGATCATCGCGACGACGGACTCAAGCTGCTCGACTGTTACATCACTGCGGCAGTTCGCTGCGCTCCTCCGGATAACAAACCGTTGCCATCGGAGTTGGCCAACTGTGCACCGTTTCTTGATCGCGAGATTGCGATTCTGAAGGACATAAAGGTTGTGGTTGCGTTGGGCAAGATTGGTTTCGATGCTTATCTGAACCGCCTGAAGTGCAACGGCGTGATTCGGAGCCGCGCGGGATATTTATTTGCCCATGCGGCACGCTACGCGATGCCGAACGGGATCGTGCTGCTGGCGTCGTATCATCCGTCGAACCAAAACACAGCCACAGGAAAGCTGACTGCGGCCATGTTCGAAGGCATCTTTCGCGAGGCGAAGAAGATTACAGCTGCAGGGTGACATTGAAGTAACTTCGGTTGACAACGCCGCGCTGCGGTGTCACGATTCGCACGCTAGGGATTTCAGAGTATGGAGGGGCCCAATGGGTAGGAAGATTCGTTTAGCGATGCTAATGGGAGCGTGCATCGTCGTATTCGGGGGAATGATCGCCTCGGCTGCGGAGCGCTCAAACCAATCGGCGGTGGGAACTTGGAAGCTGGATGTCGCGAAGTCGTCGTATGGAAATATGGCGGCGCCTAGCTTCGAACAATTAGTGATCACATCCGACGACGTGGATGCCTACAAGTGGAGCATGGTCGGCACCGAGGGGCACGGACATACTTACGCATCGTCGTACGATGGCCCCATTGACGGCAAGGACCACCCCATCAAGAGCAGCGAAGCGGCGACCATGATCGCCTACACCAGGACGGCGTCCGGTAGCGTGCGATGGGTGGTCAAGGACAACGCCGGTACCACGGTAGAGACGGCAACGCGCTCGCTTTCGCCCGACGGCAAGACGATGACGATCAAGGGAACGGCAACCTTTTCCGGTGGGGCGAACTTCGTTTCGGTGTTTGACAAGGTGAAGTAGAGGTTGAGAGCGGTTGGCAATGCGCCTAGGCGAGGAGCGTCACCGAACCGCTAGCCAGTTCATAGTAACCTGCCACCACCTTCAGATTATTTTCCTTCACCAGGCCTGAGATAACGGGCGACGCTTCGCTCAATAGGGTCGCCTGGATCTTGGCGTTTGCCTTGGTCGCTGCTTCCAGATTCGGCCCCGCTTGATCGATGGCCGGTTGGATGTGGGGAAACAGTGAGCTGATCTGGCCGGGTACCGCCTTGCCTTGGATGGCCGCCTTCACCGCTCCGCAACCGGAGTGGCCCATTACGAGAATCACTTTGGTTCCCAACACCGCCGCTCCATATTCAAGGCTGCCGATGATTTCCGGCGTAATCACATTGCCCGCAACCCTGGTCACAAAAATATGCCCAATTGTCTGATCGAAAACGAGCTCGACGGGCACCCGCGAATCCGCGCATGAGAGTACCGCGGCGAATGGCTCCTGCTTGTCAACGGTGTGTTGCTTAAGGATGTCCAGGTCGTACTCATGCGCGGTAAGGCGATTTGTGATGAACCGCTGGTTGCCATCCATCAGCTTGGCCAGCGCAGCATCGGGGCTGAGCGTGGACTGAGCCCACGCTGTCAACGGAGCTGCGAGTTCTAGGCCGCCTGTCGCCAAGCCGACGACAGTTCCGGCTAAGCTCATCTGTAAGAATTTTCGCCTGGACGGTATCTGGTTCTCAGACAATGCAGTTTTCACGGTGAAGGTCCTTTGCGCGCTCTTCGTACGGCGCAGTATACACCCCGTTGCATTTTGTTGGCCGTGTATATGACCGCTCATCGAGCCTTGGACAACATGCAAACGGCAATATGCAATAATGGCGGCGCTATGAAGTCGCGACCCACTTTTTTCTTTTCTGCCCTCGTAATATTCGCCCTGGCGCTTTCAACTGCGGCGAGCGTGGCGCAATCCTCCGCTCCGGCCTCGTCCACGCAAATTCCATCTTTAAGTCCCGCACAGGCGCCGAGCGCGAAGACGGACGACGCGATGGAGCTGGTGAAGCAAGGCGAAAAGCTCAATAGCGAAGGGCAGTTCAGCGAGGCGCTGGCGCTTTACCAGCGAGCGCTGCAAGCGTCGCCGAAACTCTACCAGGCCGAGTTGGACATGGGTGTCACCTTGGATTTAGAGGGGAAGTATCAGGAGGCCAGACAACACTTGGCAAAGGCCATCGAACTGGCTTCGGATGAAGAAACGACGCAGGCCTTGCGCGTGATGGCGGTCTCCTATGCTTTTGAACGTAACACCGACAAGGCGTCGGAGTATGAGCGGCGAGCGTTCGACTTGCAATACAACTGGCAGAAGTACGAGGACGCGGCGGCCACAGCGAACGAGCTGGCGCGCATCTATCTGGAGTCGGGCGATCTGGACAACGCTTTCCAGTGGTATCAAACAGGGCGCCTGACGGGCCTCCGCAAACCGAATATCACCCAGGCTGAAAAAGATCTCTGGACCTTCCGCTGGGAGGCAGCGGAGGCGCGCATCAAGGCAAGACGAGGGCAGCGCGACGAAGCCCTGAAGCACCTGGCGGCAGCGAAGGCGGTCCTCGATGCAGGCGGCAATCCCGATCAACTGCACTTCTATCCCTACCTTGTGGGATATGTCGCCCTGTACACCGGCGACTACAGCACCGCGATCAAAGAGCTGCAAAAAGCAGACCAGAAAGACCCGTTCGTCCTGAGCCTGGAGGCGCAGACCTATGAGAAGCTAGGGGACAAAGCGCATGCCAGGGAGTATTACGAGAAGGTCATGACCAGTAACCTGCACAACCCATCCAATGCGTTTGCCAGGCCGCTGGCGCGGGAGAAGCTGGCGGGACAAGGCCCGGCAGGAACCGCACAAAAACCGCAGTGACCAAACATTCTAGGCGTGCTTAAGAACGCTCTCAATCTCGTGGGATGAGAAGTCCGCCGCGAGCCGAAGGCAGTTACTTCAACTGTTCGGCGAGAAGCTGCACGGTATGTTCGACCTTGATTTCCGCGCCGTCCTTGTCCAATCCACCGCGAATTTGCATCACGCAGCCCGGGCAGTCCATTACGACAAGAGTCGCGCACGTTTGCTTGATGTTGTTTAGTTTGCGTTCCAGGATAGGCGCGGAGATTTCGGGCAGCTTGAGCGAGTAAGAGCCGCCCATCCCGCAGCACATATCGGCCTCGTACATCTCGGAGATCTCATAGCCGGCTTTGGTCAGCAGTTCACGCGGCTGCTCGGAGACGTGGAGCGTCCGTTTCAAGTGGCATGAATCGTGATAGGTCACCTGGCCCAATTTCTGACCTTCCTTGAACGTCAGCCTCCCCTCGTCGACCAGCTTCTTCACCAGAGTAGAAAGGTCCATGACTTTCGCCGCGAGCTCGCGGGCTCGGGGTAGGGCATCGGTCTGGCCCAGGCTCTCGAAGGTACTGATGAAATCCTGCTTCAGCGCTACCGTGCAGGTAGGACACGCCGAGACGACGTATTCGACATCCTGCTCGAGCAGAGCGCTAATGTTGTCGGTTGCGTTTTGCGCTGCCACTTCGTAGGCGCCACTGTAGCGGGCCGGGGCTCCACAACAGGTCTGTCCTTCGGGAAAGATAACTTCGATGCCAGCCTTATTCAGGATTTTCACGACGGCTTCACCCATCTCGGGGTAGGCGAAATCGATGAGGCAGCCGGAGTAAAACGCAGCTTTCTCCTTCTGCTTTGTCTGCGCGATCTGCTTGAACTTGTCACGGAAGGGAACGTCAGCAATCGCGGGCAGGCTGCGGAATTCGGTCATATCCGAAAGGAAGAATGGCAGATGACGAATGAATCCGTCCTTCTGCATAGGCTTCTGCACCACGGATGCGGTGCGCAGCATGGAATGGAAGAGCCGACGATTGTTGACCACGGAGAAGATGGCTTTTTGGGTAAACGTCTGCCCCTTCTCGACCGCGAGCCGGCGACGGAGCTCGAGGATTAGGCCGGGAATGTCGATCTTGCCGGGACAAACCTGGGTGCAGTTGCCGCACTGAATGCAGAGGCCCTGAATCTCGTCGGACGATTTCAGCGCGTCGAACCACGCCGTGAGAATTGTTCCGATACCGCCGGTGTAGACCTTGCCGAAGACGTGGCCGCCGACCAGACGAAAGACGGGGCACACGTTCAAGCACGAGGCGCAGCGAATGCATTGCAGCGCCTGTTTGAACTTCGGGTCGTGCGACATCTCGGTGCGCCGGTTGTCCATCAGGATGATGTGCAACTGTTTGGGAGTGCCGTCGGTGTTGGGAACGGGGCCGCTGATGATCGACACGTAACTGGTGAGTAGTTGCGCGGTCGCGCTGCGTGGCAACGCCGTGAGAACCGGTACGATGTCGGAGAAATTGGCCATCAGCTTCTCGATGCCGACGATGGCAACGTGAATCTTGGGCAGGGTCGTGACCAGGCGGGCATTGCCCTCGTTGGTAATGATGACCAGGCTGCCAGTCTCGGCGACGGCGATGTTTGCGCCGGTGATACCCATCCCGGCGTCGAGGAACTTGGTACGCAGCTTGCCGCGCGCGAACTTCACCAACTTGGGGATGTCGGGCGTCTGGCCTTCCTCGACCTGTTCATTGAAGACCTCGGTAACTTCTTCCTTGGTCATGTGGATGGCGGGCATCACCATGTGCGATGGCGTTTGTCCAGCGAGTTGAATGATCCACTCGCCGAGATCGGTTTCATGGACCTCGATGCCGGCCTTTTCCAGATGCGGATTAAGGTGAATTTCCTCCGACGCCATCGACTTCGACTTAACGACGCTTTTCACGCCGTTCTGCCGCGCCAGATCGAGAATATAGTCGCGGACCTTGGCGGGATCGTTGGTTCGAAATACCTTGGTTCCGCGGGCTTCGGCCTTCTGCGTGAATCTGTCGGCGAGTTCGTCAAGATGAGAGGCGGCGTAGCCTTTGCGGTCGGCAATCTGGGTGCGCACGGCTTCGAAGTCGATGCCTTCGTAGGCTTTTTCGCGACTGATGCGGTAGGCCTCGGAGAAACGGCCGAGCGCTCCGGTAAGACTGGGGTTGTGCAGGGCAGTATTGATTGAATCGCGAAATTCTTTGCGCATCAGTTCACTCCGGCCGCTTCGTCGACCAAAACATCATCTACGGAAACCTGGTCCGCAAAGACCTGGTCCACAAAAATAATGACGAGTTTTTCCGGGCCATGTACGCCGATGGTGAGCACCCGCTCGATGTCGGCCGTGCGGCTGGGTCCGGTGATGAAAGAGATGTAATTGGTTTGCTCGGGACGAATTTTGCCCAGCACCGATGGCAGATCGGGCAGAAGCCGGTCGGTCTGAATCACCGCGATATGTATGTTGGGCAGGGTCGATACCAGGCGGCGATCGACCGGAGCGGCATCTTGAATCAACGAGCCGGTATTGGCCATGGCCCAGTCCAATTGGCTGATGCCTACCCTGGAAGCTGCGGCCGTCTCGCGGGTGACCTCGAAGGTGAGGCCGGGGATTTGCTCGGCGATTTGCTTCTTGTCGACGCCGCTAAGGAAGGGACAGTCGGCCCAGACAGCGTAGGACTGAGGGGAGTCAGCGACTCCCGCCGATCGCAAGTATTGAACGATGAAATCGAGGGCTTCGGTTTTTCTCGGGAAGCGATGGACCTCGGCGCTTACGGCTTCGGCGCGAAGTTTGAAGGTATCGAAGATGGCAGGCATGGCGAACCCCCGCTATTCGCTCGTCGCTCTTCGCCAGAAGCGCACGCAACCTATATCTGGCGAACGGCGAACAGCGAGAGAGGCGAAGAGCGACGTAGTCAGCATGACAGTCCGATGAACGTCATGCTGTGACCTGCGTCGCCGGAGATTGTGACCGGATCACAAGGGCAGTTTCGAGTTTCAAGTTTCCAGTTTCGAGCGGGAGCAGACTGGCTTGGAAATGCGGCTTCGGAGTGGATTTGTGGTGGATTTTACAGGTTGAGGAAAACAGTTCAACTCGAGTTTCGAGTGTGCCGGACTGACCGTCGCCAGAGTTCCGGCTGCCCTAACTGCAACTCGAAACTGCTCTTAAGGCAAGCTTCGAGTTCCGGCTGCCGTGAGGGCAACGCGAAACTCGAAACTTGAAACTCGAAACTGTTCAATGCACCACCAAGTGCGTGAACGGAGCCACATACGCCATTAGGAACACGAATATGCCGACCAGCACAGCCAGCGCAATGCTATGCCAGAAGACGTAGCGCAAGATGTCTCCTTCGTGTCCATACCACTGGGTTGCGGTGCTGGCGACGACGATACTCTGGGCATCGATCATCTTGCCCATCACTCCGCCGGCGCTGTTGGCCGAGGCCATCAATATAGGCGACGTGTTTACCTGCTGCGCGGTGATCTTCTGCAGGCTGCCGAAGAGTACGTTAGACGACGTATCCGAGCCGGTCAGCGCCACACCCAGCCAGCCCAGCAGCGTGCCGAAGAACGGATACAAGTGTCCGGTGCGCGCGAAGGCGAGACCCATGGTCGCATCCAAGCCGGCGTATCGGGTCATGAACCCAATAGCCATCATGGCCGCAATCGTCACCAGCGAGAATCGCACCTTCATCAAGGTCCTGCCATAGACAGCGAAAATCGTCTTAACGCTCAGCCCCATGATCAAGCCGGAGATGAGGGCCGCCAGCAGAATGCCCGAGCCGGTTGCGCTCACCCAGTTGAGACCGAACACGGCCGGCTCTTTGGTCGGCTTAGTGACCACCGGCGGGACGCGCAGCGCCAGATTGTTCAGGCCGCTGACGGTGAACTGCGGGTTGGTGATTTTACTGGGCGGAGTCTGCCAGCTGGCCATTGAGGTGAAGGTTTTTTCCGGCGTGTTCATGATTTTCTTGCCGGTCTGCGTGCCCCACAGGAAAACGATGACGCTGAGAATGATCCAGGGCACCCATGCGCGGGTGACGTCCGCGCGGCTGAAGCCGTGGTCGGCGCGGTGCGCGGTTTTGGCTTCTTCCCCTTCGAAGGTCCAGACCCGCTTGGGATGCCAAACGAACAGGAAGGCAACCAGGCAGATCATCGAAATTACCGATGAGCCGATATTAGCCAACCAGGGCCCATGCAGATTGGAGATGAGAACTTCCGGTATCGCGAAGCTGACACCAGCCACCAAAATGGCCGGCCAGATTTCCAGCATTGATCCCCAACCGGCAAAGGCGGCGATCAGCCAGAACGGCACCAGAATGCAGAACGGCGCCAGAATGCGGCCCGTCATCGCGCCCAGCGTGATTTCGCTGTAGCCCGTGACCTTGGCCAAAGCGATGATGGGGGTGGCCAGCGCGCCGAACGCGACCGGCGCGGTATTGGCGATCAGCGACAGGCCGGAAGCCTGCAGCGGCGGGAAGCCTAAGCCAATCAGGATCGCGGCCGTAACGGCTACGGGAGTACCGAATCCCGAGGCCCCCTCGAAGAACGCGCCGAAGCAGAACGCGATCAGCAGCAGTTGCAGGCGACGGTCCTGGGTGATGCCGGTCATGCTGTGCTGCAGCACATTGAATCGTCCCGCTTCACAAGTGAGCTGATACATGAAGATGACGTTCAGCACGATCCAGCCGATGGGGAACAGGCCATAACCAATTCCATAAACCGCCGTTACCGCGGCCATGCGGCCCGGCATGTGGAAGGCGAAGATCGCCACAATCAAGGCGGCCGTCAGTCCCAGCAGTGCTGCGTAATGCGCCTTCACATGGCCCAGTGCCAGGCTGCCCAGCAGCACCACCACGGGCAAGGCGGCGATCAGTGTCGAAAGCAACCAATGCCCGAGCGGATCGTATCCCTGCGACCAGGGAGCGGTCACCGACGGTAGCTTGAGGATGATTACGGAGATGATGGCCGCGACGATGACGAAGATCGCGGAGGCGAGCGGATTCGAAGAAGGAGGAGAAGCCTTCGCTGGCGCCGCGGACGGTGCTTTCACCGGAGGCTTAGGGGTTGGAGTACTCATGAAATTCTCACCGATGTCTGCCAGCCAGTGGCAGACCTTTCCTCAAGTTTTGTCGTTCTGGGAAACTATGACCTGCGGCGCGGGGAATGGAGTTATCAGGCTGATGAATGGGGACCGCGCGGTTGCCGTTATTACAAATCGAGAGAGATGACGTACCTGTGCTGTCGAAGCGGGCGAGAGATCGAGTTGCAAGGCTGATGATTGCCATTAGAATGTCTCCCCCACCATGCTTCCGTTAAACTGCGGCCCACATCGGCCGATTATGGAGGTTGCGTAATGCCCGCCTAACTCAACAGCAGGCCATGTTTACTGCTTCGTCCTTCTCTGGCGGGCCAAACGCCTCCTGCGGAATTGGCGCTCCGTGCAGCGTCTTCCAGCAGCGCCGTCCGGACTCGATCAGTACCAACACCACTCCCACAATGAAG
This sequence comes from Acidobacteriaceae bacterium, assembly GCA_003165795.1. Taxonomy (GTDB): domain Bacteria; phylum Acidobacteriota; class Terriglobia; order Terriglobales; family Acidobacteriaceae; genus Bog-257. Next base: position 76,548 of record PMWW01000179.1, on the reverse strand, counting down.
ATCAACATAAGGGTCGAATCCAGATAGCCCTGGAAGCTGTGGCCCGGCTGCTTCGCCAGCGGCAGGTAGATGTTCTTGATGGAGAGCACGCCGGCAGTAAGCGTGGTTACACCCACAAAGCACATCGGAATCGCGGTAATAAAGGCGTACCGCACCTTCCCCATGTTGACCAGGAAGGTGGTGACAACCGCGAGTGCGATGGTGGCCAGCAATTGATTACCGGTGCCGAATAGCGGCCAGATGGTCGAGATAGAACCGGTGTAGATCAGATATCCCCAGCTCACCACCACGAGCAGCGAGGTCGCCAGGTTGCCGGGTAGCCATGCCGTGTTGCGGAACGATTTGTGGACCTTGCCCAGCAGTTCATGCAGGACGTAACGCGCGACGCGCGTGCCCGTATCGACGGTCGTCAGAATGAAAAGGGCCTCGAACATGATGGCATAGTGATACCAGTAACTGGTCAACGTCTTCATGCCGGGAATGCCGCGGAATATCTGCGCCATTCCAACCGCTAATGAGACTGCGCCGCCGGTACGTCCGGCCAGTTTCTCGCCGACCTCGGCGGAGAACATGCCGAGATTGACCGTATGCAGCCCCAGCTTGGCAAAAACCGCGGGCGGGGCGTTGATGGCGAAGTAATCGCCGGGATACATGGAGCAGGCCGCGATCAGCGCCAATACGGCCACGATTCCTTCGCACATCATCGCTCCGTAGCCGATGAAGCGCGCGTCCGTTTCCTTCCATAACATCTTCGGTGTGGTTCCCGACGAGATGAGCGCATGGAAGCCGGAGATTGCGCCGCACGCGATGGTAACGAACAGGAACGGGAACAGCTTGCCACCGATGATCGGGCCACCGCCGTGAATGAACTGAGTGAAGGCAGGGAACTGAATGTCGGGATGAACGATAAAGACCCCGACGATCAGAAGGGCTATGGTTCCCAGCTTCATGTAAGTAGACAGATAGTCTCTCGGTTCAAGCAGAAACCATACCGGCAGGACCGAGGCGACGAAACCATAGGCCATCATGAAGAAGACGATCTGATGTCCGCTGAAGGTTAGCGTATGCGCGAAAGAGGAAGCGGCGAACCAACGGCCGCCGACAACCGCGCCGATCAGCAGAATTACACCCGCAACGCTGGGTCCGGCAATTCTAATCTGACCTGGCGAGCTCTTGAACATGTACCAACCCATCAGAATCGCGATGGGAATGGTCATGCCGATGGTGAAAACTCCCCAGGGGCTGTTGGCCAGGGCGTTGACCACAACGATGCCGAGTCCGGCCAGCGTGACCAGCAGAATGAACAGCAGAGCGATCATGGTGACCAGGCCGGCGAAGGGGCCGACCTCGGTACGGGCCACGTCGGCCAGGGATTTTCCTTTGTGCCGTACCGAGGCCACCAGCACGGTAAAGTCGTGAACACAGCCGCAGAGGACGGCGCCAATCAGGATCCAGAGGAAGCCGGGAGCAAAGCCGAACTGGGCAGCCAAGGTTGGTCCAACTAGCGGACCGGCGCCGGCAATCGCCGCGAAGTGGTGGCCAAATAGTACCCACTTGGGCGATGGGACATAGTTATGCCCATCTTCATAGGTGTGGGCAGGAGTGACGCGGCTGTCGTTAAGGGCAAGGACTTTGGCGGCGATAAATGCGCTGTAATAGCGGTAGGAGAGGGCAAAGACACACAGTGTCCCCAACAAGATGGGAAAGGTATTCATAAGGACCTCCCAACGCGAATCCCGCCCGTACCGGTAGCCAACTGGGCGGCAAGATTCCTGGAGCCAGACCGGAAACGAGAGAGCAAGGACTCAGTTTGATAATCGCCTGAAGCGATGCCAATACGGAACGTTAGGACGGAAGGCCGCTGACCGCGAGTGATTCATGTCACACTGCTTTGTGATGGATGATGCCCGCGGCTTAGGCGGCGGCCATCTCGCACCCGATTTGACTTCGGAGCGGGGCCGTCGTTCGCCTCGTCGGGGCCAGGATTGTCGGCGAGGGACCTGCCTGGAGGACAGCGACGGGAAAACGGTCGCGGCTGAACAAGACCTTCAGGATTGTATCGACGCTCCGCCGAGGGCCAAATCCCCGCAAATCTTGGCGGCTGACAACGCGACATCCGCATGGCGCCGGTTCCATGGCCGTCTGGGAGGTTTGCGCCGGGCGACCTGGGGCAGGCTACTTTTCCGCCGTTCCGGTCAACATGGTTAAGAGCATGATCACATCGGTGCGGGCGTAGACGGCGTGCGGCAGCTTGGCCTCCATGAAAACCCAGGAACCTGCGGAGAATTCTTTCTCGTCTCCGTCAAGCGTGACGCGCGCGTCGCCTTGGAGAATCTCCATAATGGCCGGCACGGCGGCAGTGTGCTGGGAAAGCTCCTGTCCTCCAGCAAAGCCGAAGAGCACGATCTTGACGCGATCGTCGCGGTGAATAGTCCGGCTGAGCGTGCCGTCCTGGGGGATTTCAACTGCCTTGAGTAAATTTTCGACGACTAAGTAGTTGGCCACTGCTCCTCCGGCTGCGAGTTGAGATGCATCGACCCATCATAGTCTCGCAAGCGGCTGGCCAGATGTAGGGCCTAACAATTCACGGATTGTAAGCGAGAGCGGAATCGGAAGCAGGCTTGTGGCGTACGGCCCTCCAGACTTGGGGAACAAATTCGCTGAAAGCGTTGGAGATGGCGCGCGCCCCGAAGCCCTCGGCCGAGCGGATCATAGCGTGCTGCCAGTCGGCTTCACTCTGCACCCGCCAAGTGTTGGAGAGGAAGTTGTTGCCAAAGGTAGCCACAAATCGGGCATAAGCCAAGTGGCGCTGCCCGTCAGGGCGATAAGCGCGGAAGGTGAGATCGGCGACGTTCTTGGCCCGCTCTCCGAAGGAGGCGTTCAAGGTGTGAAAGTAGCGCGGATCCTCGCCCCAAGCCGCTCCTAACGAGGCCTCGATAGCGTTGCCGGTGGATACGCCGGTTAAGCGCATGCCATAGCGCTGCGCGAAGCCGTCCCAATGGGTACCGTATTCATGGGGACTGTTGCTGGCGGTTCCGATGCCGGCCGAGAACAGGCCGGCAACCAGGCTCCGCGGCCCGATGGTGGAGCGCACGAACCATCCTAGTCGCCCATCTGCAGTAATCGGATGGTAAGCGGTTGGCGACTCCGGGACCGCATGGATGTAATGCCCGAAGCTACGCTGGTTGGGCGAGTCGTCCTGCGTGGGTACAGCCGGGCCCACTTGCGCTGCCACGGGCGAGCACAACAGAAACGCGACGATTGTACATGACGCAAACCGTTGCGAAACCGCCGCGAGCAGTCTCCCGTCAATTCTTGCCGGGAACTCGCGAACCATGGCTTTCTTTCCCAGGAACATGGGGAGTGAGATGCAATTTTGGCGGTACGCGACAAGTGGGTACAGGAAAAATCGGCGTCTCAGTTGTACGGATAGAAAACGAAGAACAACAATGACAGCGCCGTAAGCACCCATAAGCCAGGTTTCAAGTGGCTCGCTTTGCCCGCTACTAGCTTGCATATTGGGTAGAGCACAAATCCGGCGCAGATTCCAATCGCGATGTTGAAGGTGAACGCCATCAGCGAGACCACGGCAAAGGCAGGAATGGATTCGGTAAAGTCGCCGAAGTCAATGCGGGTGATCGGTGCCAGCATGAACAGCCCGACGATAATCAGTGCCGGTCCGTATGCCTGGGCCGGAATGGCCGCAACCAACGGCGAGAAGAACAACGTCAGCAGGAAACAAGTTCCAGTGACCAGGACAGTGAGGCCCGTCCGGCCGCCAGCCTCGATTCCCGTGGCTGACTCGACAAAGGCGCCTGAAACAGTCGTCCCCAGCGCAGGTGCGATGCAGGTGGTGATCGCGTCCACCAGCATGGGACGTTCGATCTGGGGCAACTGTCCCTCCTCGTCGAGAAAACCGGCGCGTGCCGAAAGTCCGATCAGCGTGCCCATGGTATCCACAAACGCCATGACGAAGATGGTGAGCACCACCGGAAACGCCCGCCAGGTAAGGGCCCCGCGAAAGTCGAGCTGCCACAGAATGGGCGCGATGCTGGGCGGTAGGCTGACTACACCGTGAGGTGGCGTGGCCACGCCGGTAACGAAGGCGACAATTGCGGTGATGACGATGCCGATCAGGATGGCCCCGGGAACTTTGCGGATGATGAGCCCGGCCAGCAGCACGAATCCGAACATCGCGACCAGGGCGGGATGTCCCGTGAGTTGACCCGCGCGCACCGGAGCGCCCGGCACGCCGAGAATCACCAGGCCCGACTGGTTCAGCCCGATGAAGGTGAGGAACAGTCCAATACCCACGGCGAAACTGTAGCGCAGCGATGCGGGTACGCCCTCGACCACCCATTGCCGCAGGTGGAGCAACGTCATCAGCACGAACAGCACGCCGGCGATGAAGATGGCCGCCAGCGCGGTCTGCCAACGGAACCCCAGCAGCTTGCAAACCGTGAACGCGATGAAGGCGTTCTCGCCCATGTAAGGCGCGATGGCGAAGGGACGGTTGGCGTAGAGCGCCATGAAGTAGCAGCCGAACGCGGCGGTCAGCGCGGTCGCCACGAACGATGGCCCCTCGGGAATTCCAGCCGCCGAGAGGATTGCAGGATTGACTACCACAATATAAGACATCGTGGTGAAGGTCGTAAGCCCGCCGATTACCTCGCGGGAGAGGCTAGTTTTGTGACCATCGAAATCGAACAGCGTATGCGGCCAGTTCAAAGCGCGCTCCAGCAAGAAGCTGTGTGCTCGAAAGGAAAGCCGATGATAGCAAGAGGCGGATTGGATCGCAGTAAAGACGGACGGTTCGGCTTCCTGAAAAGCCCCTGCGCAAAGGGCTGCGGCCCCCTGAGTTCCCCCCGCCGGGCGCTGGGAAGGCGCTTAGCGTGACGCGGAGATCCCTGCAGCATAGTAACCGTCTTCTCACACTGCGCAACTTTTTGCAGTTTTCGTGACATTGTCAACGCTAACTACCTGAAGCCATTAAGGCGAGAGCGGCACAAGAAATGCCCCACATAGACCGAAGTGCTCCACACCTATCTCGGGAGGAATTAATGCGAACAAAGACCCTGCTGATCGGCGTCGCTCTAGCAGTAGTTTTTAGTGTTAGTGCGCCGAAGATCTTCGCTCAGAATCTTCTCACCAACGGCAGCTTTGAGACCGGAGATTTTACCGGCTGGACCACCGGCGGCAACTTCGAAGATACCGAAGTGGTGAGCGGTGCTTTTTACGAGTACACCGGTGCCCAAAGCGGCACTTTCTATGCCGCGCTGGGGCCAGTGGGTAGTGACGGCACGCTTGGCCAATCATTTGCGGACCATGCGGGCTCTCAGTACACCTTCAGTTTTTGGCTGGCGGCGGTTGGCGACAATCCAAGCGACTTTAGTGCTTATTGGGATGGCACTCAGCTACTAGCCCTGACTAATCCGACTACGGGAGGCGCCTGGACGCAATACTCGTTCACCGGGACGGGAACCGGCAGCGATAGCATCTCGTTCGCTTTCCGGGACGACCCAGGGTATATCGCTCTGGATAACGTTTCCGTGTCTTCGTCGTCCGGCACGGGCACCACTCCTGAACCCAGCAGCTTGATTCTTCTGGGCACCGGAGTCGTGGGCTTGGGCGCATTGGTGCGCCGCAAACTGAAGAAGTAGGCGTATATCGCGAATTTTGGAATCCTGATTTTTTTGACTTGGGGCACCCACCGTAGGGTGCCTCTGCTTTTTGCAGCGAAACGGCCCAGCCCCGCCGCCCATTTCAGCCAATGCCGCCCGAGCGAAATAAATTCTCTTCCCTTATCCCTGAACTGCAATCGAGATTCCAGCAAGATAGAATTCGGAGGCAGTGTCTGAACTCATCCAACGCGAACCGGCCTCGTCGCTGCCGAATCCGGAATTTCGCGATGCCGAAGCAGCGGCGCGCAACCTGGCCCACATACGACAACTTGTGCCGCCGGGAGTTTACCAGTCGCTGGCACCGCTGCTAATGACTTCCCCGAATCCCGACGCGGCAGTTAACCAGTTCGAGCGGCTGGCGGAAACGACTTCGGCGGAATTGTTGCGACTGCTCGATAAGCACCCCTCGCTGGTCCACTACGCGATGGTGGTCTTCGGCTACAGCCCGTGGCTGGGCGACACGCTCATCCACAATCCCGACCTATTCCATGGCTTCGTGCGAGAGCGAACCTTGGATCGTACCCACTCGCGGGAAGAATTCCAGGAGACCTTTGCGCGCATGCGCTCGCGGTCGTTGGAAACCGACACGGCTGCGCTGCTGGCGCGCTTTAAGCGGCGGGAGTACATCCGCATCATGCTCCGCGACGTGCTCGGGATTGCCACCTTGGCCGAGACGACCGCGGAAATTTCCGCGCTGGCGGATGTACTGATCGAAGAGGCCTTGCGCGAGGCGGACACCCAGCTTCAGCATCGCTTGGGCACGCCGCAGCGACTGGACGCAGAGGGACGGGTGGTCGATTCGCGTTTCGCGGTGCTCTCGCTGGGCAAGCTGGGCGGCAACGAGCTGAACTATAGCTCCGACATCGATTTGCTGTACCTCTACGACGGCGGCATGGAGCCGCCCGGCGCAGAGATTTCCAATCGCGAATACTTCATCCGGTTGGCGCAGCAAACCACCGAGGTGCTGTCGCGATACACCCGCGAAGGGCCAGTGTTTCGCATTGATTTGCGTTTGCGTCCGCAGGGCGGCGAAGGTGAGCCGGCGGTCCCGCTGCCGCAGGCAATTCACTACTATTCCCAGGTGGCGCACGGTTGGGAGCTGCAGGCCATGATCAAGGCGCGGCATTCAGCCGGAGACTTGGGCTTGGCACGCGAGTTGATAGGGGCCGTACAGCCTTATGTATATCGTCCCGAGCTGAACTTCGTCGCCATCAAGACGGCACTGGACACGCGGGAGAAGATCGGCAGCCATCGCCGCCGAAATCTTCTCAAGCAGCCGTCACAAAGCGGTCTCGATGTAAAGGTCGATCGTGGAGGGATTCGCGATATCGAGTTCCTGGTGCAATGTCTGCAGCGGGTCTACGGAGGCGGCGAGCCGTGGCTGCGGTCGCGAGGCACGCTGTTTGCACTACAGAAGTTGCATGACAAGGAACACATCAGCGGCAAAGACTTCCACAACCTCACCAATGCGTACGAGTTCCTGCGCAGTCTGGAGCATCGTCTGCAACTGCGGCAGGGGCAGCAGACGCATCGCTTGCCGGAGTCGCGCGCGGAGTTGCAATCCCTGGCGCGCAGCCTTACCCGCGAAGGGACGGCCGCGCCTACGCCGGAGGAATTTCTGGCGCATGTGCAACGGCGCATGGCGGCGGTGGCGGAGATCTATCAGCGCGTCATCTATCACGAGCAGAGCCACGACCAGAAGGCGCTCGAGTTCCAGTTGCGACCGGCGATTGCCGCCACGCACGAGAACTCCTACAGCCAGATGATGCAGCGGCTGGCCGTGGACTCGCCGCGGCTGCGCGAGATTGCCGGGCGGGTCGACCTTTCGCAACATGCGCGGCGCAACCTCGACCGCTTTCTAAGTTCAGCGGGAACAACTTCGGAGCGCTACGGCGCAGTGTTGCGTTCGCCCGAGGCCGTGGAGCGAGCGCTGACCATCTTCGAGTTCAGCGAATATCTGACTGACATCCTAATTCGTCATCCGGCGGAAGTTTCGCTGCTGGAGAACATAGAGAATCGCTCAGGTTCTGGCGAAGGAGATCTGTTCGCCGGCGATGCGCGCGAAGTGAGTGCGTCCGAAGATCCAGTGTTTGCCTACTTGGCACAAGAAAAAGTTGACCGCTCCGAGGCGATGTCGATCTTGCGGCGACACTACCGGCGGCGGGCGTTTCTTTCCGGCGCACTCGACTTGTTTCAACTGCGTGAGGTATTCAACTCGCTGACCGACAACACGGTAGCGGCCGATGCTGCGATCCAGGCGGCGTTGGCGATCGCTACGTCTGACGCCGGATTCAGCGTGATGGGATTGGGAAGGCTGGGAGCGTGCGAGTTCGATTTGCTGTCCGATGCGGATGTGCTGTTCGTCTGCGACGAGAGTTGCAATAAAGAAAAGGTGCGCCGTGTGGCCGAACGTTTGGTGGAGGCGCTGACCGCCTACACCCGCGACGGGACGGTTTTTCCCGTCGATGCGCGTTTGCGCCCGCATGGCCGGGAGGGTGAGCTGATCGTAACTCCCTCGCAGTTGGCGGCATATTTCAAGGACGAAGCCCAACCCTGGGAAGCATTGACCTATCTCAAACTGCGGTACGTCGCGGGAGATCGTGAGGTGGCCAACCGCGTGCTGCAGGAAGTACAGACCGGAATCACAGAGGTAGCGCGGCGGCCGGACTTTGAGTCGCAGCTGATCGATGTTCGCACTCGCCTGGAACGCAGCGAAACCTCGCAGAACTTCAAGAGCGGTCCGGGCGGCATCTATGACCTGGATTATTTGGTGGGATCGTTGCAGGCCCGGCATCAGCTTTGGCTTGCCGGTACGATGCGGGCGAGGCTGCAATTACTGCACGACCACGGCTTGTTGGACGGAGACGCACGCGCACTTCTGACGGAGAGCGCTGTCTTTCTGCGCACGGTGGAACATGTGATTCGGGTGGTGACCGGACGCGCGCGCAAATGGCTTCCCGTCGCGGAGCATCCCCGTCGGGCGGTGCACAAACTGCTGTGGGGCGTGCTCGGTACCGATGACAGCTTCGAGCCCGAGGCGCGACTGGCCGAAGTGCTGCGGCAAACCCGGGAAATCTATCTGAAGGTTGTCGCCACGAAGGGAAGCAGCCGTTCTTGGCGGCAGTCGGGAAGCAAATGGCAAGATGACTCCTAAACTAGCGAGATAGACAGCTCCCACAGAAGTGGGACACGTAGCTCGGGGTTTCCATTGAACCTCGCAGCCCCCAGTGATAACGTTAAGAGGTTCGGGAACAATGGGTAAGCATTTCTGGTTCGGACGCGCGGCCGATGTCGCTAGAGGATGGGCCGCAAGTCGCTATCATCATTTTGATTCAGGCTTCGGGGTCCGCCGGTTCCGCTCCTGCTTTCTAATCCCGACACATGGCTTTAAACAGCTTGGGGTCCTTGTCTACTCTTAACTCTTCGAGGTGCTTCGTGGCGGCTTCTTACAACGGTATTCCTTTACCCTCCTCCGGGACCAAGATCACTTACGACGGTAAGCTCGTGATCCCAGACAATCCCATCATTCCTTTCATCGAAGGAGACGGCACCGGACGCGACATTTGGAAAGCGTCGGTGCGCGTATTCGATGCGGCAGTCGAGATCGCCTACGGCGGCAAGCGCCGCGTGGCGTGGTATGAAGTGTTCGCCGGCGAGAAAGCCATGGACCGCTTCAAGACCTGGCTACCCGATGACACCGTCGCCGCGTTTCGCGAATTGCGAATCGGCATTAAGGGTCCGCTTACCACCCCAGTCGGCGGCGGTATCCGTTCGCTGAACGTGGCCTTGCGGCAGATTCTCGACCTCTATGCTTGCGTGCGTCCGGTGAAGTATTACGCGGGCATTCCCTCGCCGGTGAAGCACCCGGAGCGCATGGACATAATGATCTACCGCGAGAACACGGAAGACGTTTATGCCGGCATCGAGTGGAAAGAAGGCACGGCGCAGGCGAAAGAGTTGATTGACTTCATCAATACCAAGTTGTTGGCAGGGACCAACAAGCGAATCCGCGAGGACTCGGGTATCGGCATCAAGCCCATCTCGATCACCGCGACCAAACGCTTGGTGCGGATGGCCATTCAATACGCGCTGGACAACCATCGCAAGTCGGTAACCCTGGTACACAAGGGCAACATTCAGAAGTTCACCGAAGGCGCCTTCCGTGAGTGGGGCTATGAGACGGCGACGCAGGAGTTTCGTGACCAGGTCATCACCGAGCGGGAGAGCTGGATCGTCGATAACCTGGACAAGAATCCAGGGCTATCGGTGGAAGACAACGCCAAGATGGCGGAACCGGGGCTGGAGTTTGCGCCGCAGGATTTCCGCGACACCCTGTACAAAGAAGTGAAGGGCGTGCTCGACAGCATCTATGGCACGCATGGCCACGGCGTGTGGAAGTCGAAGTTGATGGTCAACGACCGTATCGCCGACAGCATTTTCCAGCAGATTGTCACCCGTCCCGACGAGTACGCGGTGCTGGCAACGCCCAACCTGAACGGCGACTACATCTCAGACGCAGCCGCGGCACAGGTTGGCGGACTCGGCATCGCCCCCGGCGCCAACATCGGCGATGGCTTCGCGGTGTTCGAAGCCACGCACGGCACCGCCCCCAAGTACGCCGATAAGGATATGATCAATCCCGGCTCGGTAATCCTTTCCGGCGTCATGCTGCTCGATTTCATCGGCTGGAAGGAAGCCGCCAAACTTATCGAGCAGTCGTTGGAGAAAACCATCCTGCAGAAATTTGTGACCTACGATTTTGAGCGCCAGACCGCCGGCGCAACCAAGGTCGGCACCAGCGAGTTTGCCACGCGCATCATCGGCAATATGTGAAAGCAGGGAACAGGGAACAGGGATCGGGGAACAGTTGGCGGAATGGCAGGTCGGGGTTTTAACCCCGACACAAATGACCGTTCAATCCATGTGGGCCTTAGCCCCTGAGGTATGCTTTTCGGGGAACTTCGATCAAGAATCGCCATTCCCGAGCCTTGTTACTCGCGAACTCCGTAAGAGTCGCGCTCTTCAAGAGATTCTTGTTCAATAAGGAGAAAATGAAATGCGTAAAAAAGTTAGCATTGTGGGCGCAGGCAACGTAGGCGCAACCGCCGCGCACTGGATCGCGGCCAAGGAACTGGCCGATGTGGTCCTGATCGACGTCGTTGAAGGCATTCCGCAGGGCAAGGCTCTGGACCTGCTTGAAGCGCTGCCCATTGAGAAGCGCGACGTCAATGTCACCGGATCAAACGACTACGCGGCCTCGGCCAACTCCGACATCGTGGTCATCACCGCGGGCATTCCCCGCAAGCCGGGCATGAGCCGCGACGATCTGCTCAACACCAACTTCAAGATCATGAGCGATGTGGTAGGCAAAGTGGTGCAATACTCGCCGAATTGCATTCTTATCATCGTCTCTAACCCGCTGGATGCCATGGCGCAGGCGGCCTATAAGCAAAGCGGCTTCTCCCGCAATCGCGTCATCGGTATGGCCGGCATTCTTGACTCGGCGCGCTTCCGCACCTTCATCGCCCGCGAACTGGATGTCTCGATCGAAAACGTGACGGCATTTGTGCTCGGCGGACATGGCGATACCATGGTGCCCCTGCCACGCTACTCGACCGTGGCCGGGATTCCGATCACGGAGTTGATGGACCAGGCCACGATTGATCGCCTGGTACAGCGCACCCGCGACGGCGGCGCCGAAATCGTGAAGTACCTCAAGACCGGAAGCGCTTACTACGCTCCATCCGCCGCAGTCGCGGAGATGGTCGAAGCCATCTTGAAGGACAAGAAAAAGATCGTACCCTGCGCCGCTTACCTGGAAGGCGAGTACGGCATTAAGGGCCTGTTCGTAGGCGTGCCGTGCAAACTGGGCTCCAATGGCATCGAGAAAATCATCGAGATCAAACTGACGCCGGAAGAGCAGGCCGCCCTGCAAAAGAGCGCCGACTCGGTGAAGGAGTTGGTGGGCGTGATCGGGGTGTAGGTCGGACCCTACAATCGAACATCATGAATCCCGCCTGAAAGGGCGGGATTTCGTTGCCAGATCCAACAGGGCCTTTCAGATTGACTTCAGCAGACGTTTCGCACCACAGCCCAGTACGCCGCTATGGTTTCGGCGAGCGGCGCCTGTCTTGCGCCAAACAGAGCAGCAACCGAGCGCAGCAGCATTCCTTTGATAATAGCTAGGCGAAGAATCAGGATCTGCCCGTTGGAAAAATGCTTGCGGGCATAGCGCAGCATATTTGAGTACCAGAAGACCTGTTGGTCGCGAAACGACAACTGTCCCACACTGTGGGCGCCGCTGTGGCGGAAGCGCGCGGCTGGGCAATAGAAAATCTTAGCGCCGTGGTCGAGGAGGCGCTTACAAAGATCTACGTCCTCAAACCACACGGGAAAGAACTGCTCGTCGAAGCCGCCGATGGAATCCCACGCTTCGCGAGCGACGGCCAGGCAGGCCCCGGCTGGCTGTTCAACCTGCTGCTGTTGCGAGTAGTCGGCATCGAGGCAACGATAACGGCGGTTGACCGGATTGCCCGGCCAGAGCTGATTCAGCAGCAACACCTCGCACAACAATGGTGCAAGCGTCGCGACTCGGCGAAAGGCGAAGCCGCGTGCGGGCCCACCATTATCCTCCCGTAGGGCACCGCCGACCGTGCCGGCATGAGTCGCGTCGATGCAACGAAGCAATGCGGCCACGGCTCCGGGCTCGGCGATCGCATCGGGATTGAGGATGAGAAACACGTTGCCGCCGGCTTCGCGCACTCCCTGGTTTACAGCGGTGCCGAAGCCGCGATTCTGCTCGTTGGCAATCAGTCGGACGGGATGCCACGCCACGAACTCTTCCACGCGCCGCACGGTGTCGTCCTGGGAAGCGTTGTCGACGACGATGATGTCGCAGTCCTCGCGCGTCAGGGCCTCTAGACAGGGGCCAATGGCCGCAGCCGAGTTGTAAGTGACGACGATGGCGGAGCAACGCAGCATAGTTTGAGGAAGCACGCATTATAATCGTCGGTTCATGTTGTCGGAGCGAATTCCAGGTTTATCGTTGTAGGGGGAGAAAACTTGCAGATCAGCGAGACATCACTTCCTGGTGTAGTAGTCATCAAGCCGCGCGTGTTTGACGATCCGCGCGGCTTCTTTATGGAGACCTATCGGCAGAATGTATTGGCCGACGCAGGAATCCGCGAGATGTTCGTGCAGGACAACCACTCGCGCTCCTCGCGCGGCGTGCTGCGCGGATTGCACTATCAATTGCGCAGCCCACAGGCGAAGCTTTGCCGGGTGGTGCAGGGCGAGGTGCTCGACATCGCAGTCGACATTCGCGCTGGGTCGCCGAACTTTGGCAAGTGGGTGAGCGTAGTGTTGTCCGGCGAGAACCACGCCCAGCTTTACATCCCCAAGGGATTCGCGCATGGTTTTGTCGTACGATCGGAGACAGCGGACTTTCTCTATAAATGCAGTGACTATTTTCAGGCCAACGACGATCGAGGGGTGCTGTGGAACGATCCGCAAATTGGCATTGACTGGCAGACGCCTGGTCCCATCCTGTCGGACAAGGACAAGCGCTATTTGCCGCTGGCACAAGTTGCACCAGAGCAGTTGCCGAGGTATCAGCCATGAGTCGGAGAGTACTCATAACGGGCGCGAACGGCCAAGTTGGATGGCACTTGCAACGCACGCTCGCTCCTCTCGGTGATGTGAGAGCGATTGACGTGGACCAAGTGGACTTGACTGACCTGAATGCCGTCGCCCGAACGGTTCGCGATTTTGCGCCCGGCATCGTGGTGAACGCGGCCGCTTACACCGCTGTGGACAAAGCCGAGAGTGAGCCGGAGCTGGCGCGCACTATCAATGCAGCCGCGCCAGCGCAAATCGCTGCGGAGTGCGCGCGAACCGGAGCGCTGCTGGTGCATTATTCGACGGATTACGTGTATGACGGCAGCAAGCCGGCACCGTACGAAGAATTAGATAACACGGCTCCTCTGAGTGTGTACGGCCACACTAAGCTGGCCGGCGACCAGGCCATCCAGGCCAGCGGCTGTGCGCACCTCATCCTGCGCACGACTTGGGTCTATGACATTCGTGGCAAGAACTTCCTGCGCACCGTGCTTCATCTGGCGCGCAAGAAGGACGAGCTGCGCATGGTGGGTGATCAGCACGGCGCACCGACGTGGGCGCGCGGCCTGGCGGAAGCGACCGCGGTCATTCTCGGCCGATGTCTGCAGCAGAACAGTGCGTCGGGCAAGTGGCCGAGCGGTTTGTTCCACCTTACCGCGGCAGGTCGAACCTCTTGGGCAGGATTTGCCCAAGCGATTCTGGAGGAATACCAGGAGCTGCGTCCAGAAGACGGCTCAGGAGAATTCGGCGCACCGCTGAAGGCGAAGCATGTGGTTCCGATTACGACTGAGGAGTATCCGACACCGGCGCGCAGGCCGCGCAACTCGGTGCTGTCCAATAGCCAGGTGCAAGCTGCTTTCGGCATCATGATGCCGGACTGGCGCGATCAACTACGGCTTGCCATGCAGGATGCCCTTCGCCGATAATCTTGAGTTACTGGCTACAAGCAATTTTATCTGGATTGCGCGCTTCGGCAACGTGCTTTCGCTTGACCCCCGAGCGGAAGCGCCAGCAAGATTCTGCGGTTCGCGCTGTTCCGGCAAATGAACGGAGACCTATGAAGGGCATAGTCCTGGCGGGTGGCATTGGCTCGCGCCTGTATCCGCTGACCCGCGTCACCAACAAGCATCTGCTCCCCGTGTACGACAAACCCATGATCTTTTATCCACTACAGACGCTGGTGGACGCCGGCATTCGCGACATCCTAATCGTCACCGGCGGCCAGAACGCGGGTGACTTTCTTCGCCTGCTGCAGAACGGCAAGGAGTTCGGATTGCAGCAACTCAGCTTCGCGTATCAGGAAGGCGAGGCGGGCATCGCCGACGCACTTAGGTTGGCGGAGCCATGGGCGAAGGGCGACAAGATTTGCGTGGTGCTGGGCGATAACATCATCGAAGGTGACGTGAGCCGGGCGGCGGAGCGTTTCCAACAATTGGAAAAGGGCGCGATGGTGATGCTGAAGCAGGTAACCGACCCGGAGCGCTTTGGCGTTCCCGTGTTCGAGAAGGACCGCATCATTCGCATCGAGGAAAAGCCCAAGAAACCGTTGTCGTCGTATGCAGTCATCGGGATTTATTTCTACGACGGGTCGGTCTTCGATCGCATTCGGGCCTTGAAGCCGTCAGGCCGAGGCGAGTACGAGATCACCGACATTAACAACAGCTACATTGAAGATGGCACGTTGCAACATAGCCAGCTGGAGGGCTGGTGGACGGACGCGGGCACCTTCGAATCGCTGTGGCACGCCAGCAACATGGTTCGCGAGAAGGTATTGCGCGGCGTGGAAGAAGTTGCTCCAACACCCCACCAAGCGCAACAGCGGCGCTCGTTGGGGGCCCCGTTACCGGTGCGTGGCGCATGAAGTTACTGGTCACGGGCGGCGCAGGATTTATCGGCTCAAACTTTGTTCATCGCACGCTGGCGAAGCATCCGGAGTGGAAGTTGGTGGTGCTCGACAAACTCACCTACGCCGGCAATCTCAAGAACCTGGAGCCGGAGTTGGGCGAGGGACGCTGCGAGTTTGTGCAGATGGACATCTGTGACCGCGCCGTGCTCGATCCGTTGCGTGGTTGCGATGCGGTGATTCATTTTGCTGCCGAGAGCCACGTCGATCGCAGCATTGAAGACGCGTCGGCCTTCGTGCGTACCAATGTCGATGGAACCTACAACCTGTTGCAAGCCTGCCGCGAAGCCGGCGTGCCGCGCTTGGTTCACGTCAGCACCGACGAGGTGTACGGTAGCCTGGGCGACGAAGGGCTGTTTTCGGAAGAGTCGCCGCTGCAGCCGAACAGTCCTTACGCCGCGACCAAGGCGGCTTCCGATTTAGGGGTGCTGGCTTACGTGCACACCCACAAGCTGCCGGCGCTGGTGACGCGTTGTTCGAACAATTACGGGCCGTATCAGTTTCCAGAGAAGTTTATCCCGCTGATGATCGCGCAAGCGATGGCGGGCGAGCGCCTGCCGGTGTACGGCAAAGGCAGTAACGTGCGCGACTGGGTGCATGTGGACGATCACTGTGCCGCCTTGGATGTCGTGCTGCAGCAGGGGCGCGAGGGCGAGGTCTATAACATCGGCGGCGGTTGCGAGATGCGCAATCTGGAAGTTGCCAAGCTAATTCTGAAAGCGCTCGGCAAGTCCGAGAGCCTGATCCAGTTCGTTACCGATCGGCCGGGACACGATCTGCGCTATGCCATCAACTGTGAAAAGCTAGGCCGCGAGTTTGGATGGCAGCCTCAGGTACAGTTCGATCAAGGACTGGCGGACACCATCGCGTGGTACCGCGACAATCAGCAATGGCTGAACGATGTGCGCAGCGGTCAGTATCGCGACTACTTCCAGAAGCACTACGTGCAGCGCGAGAAAACTTTCGCGCAGTAGAGCAATTCACCATCGAGGCACGGAATTCGGGAGATCCACGCCATTACTGCCCCAGATACCAGATAAGTTGTGAAATGGGCTGAATAACTAAAATTCCTCCACTTCCCCACGAACTTACGCAGCCCTATCTGCAATCCGAGGCGCCGTCCCGAAAGACGGCTATCGGATGGCTGGAATCTTTTCTCCGCAAGCCCGCCCACCGGAAAATTGACCGTGAGATGCTCCTTCGGCGTCTCCGGCTATCACGTCCCTGGGCCGCAGGTGTCACTGACAAACCACCGGTCGCCGGCGTCAAATTCTGACAAGCGTTTTCCCCGAGGATTCCGGACTGGGACGGTCATGACATCTGCCAAACGCCAGAGATTGCCCGCACGGGTAAGAAAACAGATTCGCGAAGGTGTGCTTTAAGCTAGCGGCCATGTTCACGAAAGTTCTGGGCCAAGGGAGGACTGATCATGCGCGGCAATAAACTTTCTATCGCGTTGAAAACTGGTCTGACCATGGTTTCGCTGGCCCTATTCGCATTGGATTCTCTGGTCGGCTTACTAAGCGTAGGCTGAGGGGCTGAGACTTATCTCCCACAATCTAAGCCGGGGCCCTGGTTTAGAAGGAGAAGAGACAATGAAAAACTTAGAGTATTTGATTGTCATAGCGGTACTGGCCCCGGCGATCACACCATCCCTCGCCTTTGGGCAGACGGTTTACAGTACAGGAACCCAAGGCTGCTGCGATTTACTCGATCCCCACTACACGCTCGTGGCCGCTCCTCAAGGGGTGACTCTTGGAAATGTCTATTCCTCCCCGCTTGCTTCGGGGTGTTGCGGGTCTTGGGTAACACCTTTGCCTGGTTCCTGGTGGATCGATCCCACTGGCACTGCCGACTGGAACTCACCCTTTGGAAACTACACCTACCAGCAAGCGTTCACGTTAGACGGTACTGCCGGCGCTATGTTGACGGGAGAATTTTCCTCTGACAACCAATCTTGTGTGACCCTAAACGGCGGCCCCGAACAATGTACTCTCGGCGGGGGGTTGAGCTATTTACAGTACACTCCTTTCACCTTCACGACCGGGTTTCAAGTCGGAATAAACAGCCTCGACTTCGTCGTTTATAACGACGGGGGACCCACCGGGCTCGAGGTCGTTGTAAACCCCGAGAAGAAGCTGTACAGCTTCGGCCATGGCAGCGACGGAACCAATCCCCAGGCCGGCCTCGTCAGCGATGCCGCCGGCAATCTCTACGGCACGACCAACAGCGGCGGCGATTACGGCTCGGGGACAGTGTTCGAGTTGACGCCCACAGAGGGCGGAGGCTGGACGGAGAAGGTGCTGCACAGCTTCAACAACAACGGCTCGGATGGAGCTAATCCCCAAGCTGGTCTGATCTTCGATGCGGCCGGCGATCTCTACGGCACGACCTACGATGGTGGCAATAACGAACCTTGTTGCGGTGGCGCCGGGACGGTGTTCGAGTTGACGCCCAATGGGGACGGCACTTGGACCGAGAAAGTGCTTTATGACTTTATCGATAATGGCGCGGACGGGACGAATCCCGTTGCCGGCTTGATCTTCGATGCTGCTGGCAATCTTTATGGCACAACCAGTCTAGGCGGCACGTATGGCTGGGGCCAAAGTTCCTATGGCGATGGTACGGTGTTCGAGCTAACACCCAGCGCAGACGGCACTTGGACGGAGAAAGTGCTACATAGCTTCGGTAATGGCACGGATGGGATTAACCCCGGGGCCAGTCTGATCTTCGATGCCACCGGCGATCTCTACGGCACAACCACTGGGGGCGGCATTCACGACTCCGGGACGGTGTTCGAGTTGACGCCGGTTGGGGGCGGCCGCTGGTCGGAAAAGCAGGTGCATGACTTCGTCTACGGCACTGGCGGAGACGGGCAGAACCCTCCAGCCGCCCTGATTTTCGATGCCGCCGGCCATCTTTACGGCACGACCTACCAGGGCGGCACTTACAACGCCGGCACCGTGTTCGAGATCACGCCGTAGCTTCAGCGCTCCAAGCCCCCCAAGTCCGCGGCGGACTGGAGGAACTGGTGACGAAATCTGCACGACTGGGTAGCCGAGTCGTCGCAAAGTCGGATATTGTCCTATGTCGTCGCTGTCCCAGTAAGAGCTGAACTCGGGACGAGCGCACAATTCCGGTTTCCGTCATCTGATAATGCTCCTGCCGTGGTAAGCCCTGCGGCGGGAGTTTTTTCTTGCAATCACGGCGGTGATTTTCGGACGTGCGCACCACGATTGTTCCAAGCTGACATCAGAGGTGGCGATCGCCCCAGGTAACCCGTCTGTCTTGCTACTCACGTACAATTTGCCCTATGGAGCAAGCGGATCGCAGCTTGGCCGGCACGGATTCGACGATCATGAAGGGCGCGGTGCTGGGCGTGATCCTGCACGATGTGTGCGAGGAGATCCGGCTGGAGGAACTGCGCCAAATCCTGGGCGCCAGGCGGGTTGAGCCCAGCTTTAAACATGCCACTCCCGAGTACGTCCGCTTCGAGAAACCGCCGGTCGTGGAACAACTGGAGCCGGTGTTACTGGCCAGCGGAGAGAAGCTGATTCCGCAGATCAAGTATTACGATTACGGCGTGGTCAGCGTACTGCTGCAGCTGGAATTTGCCGCCGACTGGCCAGGGTTGGTGCAGCTAGCGGCGCGCTGGGTACCCAGTCCTGAACTGGAGCGGCAGGCACAACAGATTATTCGCGGCCGGCTGGAGAAGATTCTGCCGGCGATCGTGCGCCCTTACTCCGAATGGCTGAGCGAGGATTACTACATTTTCGTATTGACTGAGGTGCCAGGGAATCCGCAAGGATTCGATTTGTTGAGCAGGCACGGACCCGAGATCGCGCAAGTGTTGCGCGGCGAGCAGACGCCATTGGCACGCAGCATCAATGACGATGTGCTGCAGTCCAGCCTCTTCTACTATCCCAACGATCTGGTGGTGGTGGCATGGAATGCCGCGCTGGTGTATGACACACCGGCAGGTGCGGAAACCTCGGTCCAGATTCTGGAGTACGCCAACTCGCAGTTGCTGGAGTTTCGTCATTATGACGAGTGGCTGACGCGGGAGCTGGCCGGCGTCTATGCATCGCTGAAGCATCGCGCGGGAATCTTGCGGCGTTGGACGATGCGCGCGGAAGCTTTGCGGCTGAACAGCATCACCGTGGAAGTAACGGAGCTGGTGGAGCGCTCCGATAACGCCATCAAGTTTGTCAGCGACATGTACTCGGCGCGGCTATACCGGCTGGCGGCGGTCAAGGTGGGCGTCCCCGAGTATAAGAACCTGGTTAACGAGAAGCTCCGCATAGCCGAAGGACTTTATCGATCCCTCATCGACGAGTTTCACCAGAGCCGCGGCTTTGTGCTGGAGGTGATGGTGGTGATTATTCTAGTTATCGAGTTGGTGTATCTGTTTCGGGGGAAGTATTAGGATGACGCGGTTAGTTCCTAGCGACGGCTTTTAGCAATAATTGCCGTAATTCGGATTGGGCCTGGTATTTTGAGCATTCAGGAATGAAAAGGAGCGTCCCATGCGTCACTGGATTAGAGGTCGGTTTGTGGTTTTGACACTAGCTCTGTCCACCTGTACGGCATTGCTAACGCAATCCGCCCGAGCGCAGACGTACAGCGTCCATCTACAACTTCACTGGTGGGGCGGACGGGGCTAATCCTGAAACCAGCCTAACAATGGATCGCGCCGGAAATTTGTACGGAACGGCCAGCAACGGCGGAAATGACAGTTGCGACTACGGCAGCGGATGTGGCACGGTCTTCAGGCTTTCTCACAGCGCCTCTGGCTGGCTTTTCACGCTGGTTTACGCCTTTCAATCGGAGGATGATGGATGGGCCATCGCGGGACCAGTCGTCTTCGGCTCGGATGGAAATCTCTACGGCACGACGGAGTTCGGAGGGTCAGGAGAGTACTGCAACGGGAGCGGCTGCGGAACCGTCTACAAACTAAGCCCGCCGGCCGGGGTCGTGGGCAAGTGGACTAAGACGATGCTCTATAGCTTCGCCAGAGGCGAGGATGGAGCATTCCCGACTGGCCAGGTTAGCTTCGATTCAGAAAATACCGCCTATGTTACGGGCGCCGGTGGAGGTGCGTACAATCTAGGCGTTGTCGCCAAGCTGACCCCCTCGCACGGCCAGTGGACGGAAACGGCGATCTACGCTTTCAACAACAATGGAGGCGTCGAGCCGTGGGGTGGTGTCGTTTTTGATCGGTCAGGCAATCTGTACGGGACCACGCTCGGTTATCCCGGCAACGAGGTGTTTCAGTTGACGCCCTCAGGCTCGGATTGGCTGGAAAATACTCTGTATACCTTCTCCGGTGCTGAAGCAAATCCTTGGGGAGGTTTGATCTTCGATCCCTCTGGCAATCTGTACGGCACAACCTGGTATCGTGGCGGAACGGTGTTCGAGCTCACACCCTCCGGTGACAGTTGGGCCTATGGTTTGGTTTATCGGTTTGTCCTCGGACATACTCAAGGGTACGGGCCTTACGGGCCTGCGGCCGGCGTGGTGATGGACTCCTCTGGCAACCTCTACGGCACAACGGAATCTGACGGCGCTTACGGGTTTGGTTCTGTTTTCAAGTTAACGCCCTCCGAAAACGGTTGGATCTATACTGCACTGCACGATTTTAGCGGCGGAGCCGATGGGCTCTATCCAGTCGCGGGCGTTACCCTGGACGCAAACGGCAACCTCTACGGCACTGCGTTAGGGGGAGGAGCATACGGATACGGCGTGGTTTGGGAGATCACGCCGTAAGACAACTGCCCGTGGCCGGTTATCACTTGCCATAAGGAGTGCTTCGCGTCGCGGGGTTACGAAAGGACTAGGTGGCCGACTGGCCTTTCGTAATCTTGACAACCGCTGCCTGTGCTCTACGCTGTAAGCGTGGGCTCAGTGTGCCCGATGGCTTACCAGCACCTTTGAGCGCTGCCATGGTCGACGGGTTCTTTGAAAACTGAAAAAGAGGACAGAGCGACTCCCAAAGTCGTTTTCTAGATCAAGTGCTTTATTCCGAATACTTTGGGGCAATGTCGCGGGTTGACGGATTTTGCTTCTCGCGTTTTCAATAAGTTAGAAAAGTGCGACGGAGGATATTTGGTTTAAGTTGTTTGTTTCGAATACTTTGCCTGTAAAGTCTCTGGATTGAATACTTTCCCTATTTGGGTCTAGTGTTTTGAATACTTTGCATTTTTTGGGGGGGTGGGGGTTATAAGAGACGCGAGGTGGAGAATGGGTGCGAGTTCACTCTGTGCCTGGGGAGGGGTTTATGCAGCTGGATCGGTTTATGAAAGCAATCCTGGTGGTGATCGCAATTCTGCTGGGCATTCTGGTATTTCGTCCGATACTTCGACCGGCGCCGGTGCGGGCGCAAGTTCAGGAGGGCTATCTATTCTATGTCGAGCCGGGTTACACCATGATTCGCAAGCCAGATGGCACGGCGCAAGTGTATGGCAAGGTCGTCATCGACATGCGCAACGGCGACATCTGGGGATTTCCCACGCTGGCGCAGGGGCCGTATCCAGTGGACACGGCCAAGACCACGCCGCCGAAGTCCTATCCCATGTACCTGGGGAAGTTCATGTTCAGCGAGGCCCAGCGGTGAACGGAGCGAATAAACTGCGCCGTCGCCTTCTCGCAACCTGGCGGCGAGTACGTGGTTATACTCGGTGAGGAGCGCAGTAGGGGATCGATGAAGTTTGCTCGTGCAACCCTGATTGCAGTAGTTCTTATTGTTCTCCCGCTGCGCGGTGCGGGCGATTCCGAGGCAGCCGCTCCGCTGACGGGGGCCAGCACGGCCAACAGTACGAGGCTCAACGTCACGGTCAGCGGTAGTCAGAAGTGGATTGACACGGGTATGGATGTCGAAGCCGGCGACAAACTGCACATCACCGCGGAAGGAACCGTCAACATGGGCAACAACTCCGGCGTGACGGCGAACGGCGTAGCGCGCGGATGGGTTGACACTCTGCGTGCGCTGATGGTGCCCAGCGTTGGCCGCGGCGCATTGGTGGGACGAATCGGCAACAGTGACGCGGCGACGCCGTTCTTCATTGGCGCGGATGGAACGGTGCAAGCGCCGATCGCGGGCCGGTTCTATCTGGGAATTAATACCGATTCCATGCAAACGCCGGATGGCAAGTATGAAGTGCATATCGACCGCACCGCGACTAATGCTGCGACGGCCAGCGGAGTGGCCGCTCGCCAGAGCATGTATGACTTCAAGCCGCTATTTGCCGTCCTCAACGCCAAGCTGCCCTATCGGGTCAGCGATCAAGCGCAGGGAGGCAATCCCGGAGACCTGGTCAACTTCGTGATCGTCGGGAGCCAGCAGCAAGTGACGGATGCGTTGAAGGCAGCAGCCTGGATTCCGGCGGACAAGACGAATAAAGACGCGGTAGTCAGCGCGCTGTTGGCGACGCTGCAGAAAAACGTGTACGTCTCGGTGCCGATGAGCATGCTGTACCTGTTCGGCAGGCCGCAGGACTTTGGCTATCAGCGCGCCGAGGCGGTCATGGTGGCGGCGCAGCGGCATCACTTCCGCATCTGGAATGCGCCGTTCGCAGCGACGCAGAATGGGCCTATCTGGGTGGGTGCGGGAACGCACGACGTCGGCATCGAACGAGACCAGCGCTCGCCGGATGCGATGACGCACAAGATTGATCAGGAGGTCGACAACGAGCGCGACTTCATCGGCGCAACGCTGCAGCAGGCAGGACAAGTGGAGGCGATGTCATACATGACGCGATCGAAGCCGATCACGTCAGCCAGAACCGCGACCGGCGGGAATATTCAGTCGGACGGGCGCGTACTGGTGATCGCGCTGAAGTGAGGGGGCAGTTCTTGGGATGTCAGGTTATGGCGCGATGCGCTTGTCTACGTTCCGTTTTCCGCCGCCGGTGCAGCGCTACGCGAGCGGATATATTCGTCGATCACCCGCTGCAGCGATCCCTGCCCGCGGAGAACGTATTCGATGGCGTCGCGGACAGCGCCTCTGCCGCCTTCGTGAGGGGTTACATAGTGGGACTCGCGGACGACCTCCTCGCGCGAGTTCTTGACCGCGATAGCCAGACCGCACAGGCGCATCACCGGCAGATCGATGATATCGTCGCCCACATAACAGACTTGGTCCCCGGCGAGGTCTTCTTTCTCCAGGATTTCGTAAAAGGCCGCGGCTTTGTCTTGCTGGCCCTGGTACACGTGGTCCATTTTCAAATCGCGAGCTCGCAAGGCGACCGTTTCGGAAATACGCTTGGTGATGATGCCGGTCTTCAGTCCACCCAGTCGCGCCAGCGAAAAACCTGTACCGTCGTGCGCGTCGAAGCCTTTAGCCTCGATGATTTCGTGGCTGGCAGTCCCGAATCCGCCTTTGCCGGCCATCTGTTCGCGACGCTCGTGGGTTGCCTGGCCCGCTCCGCCACCCGGCGCAGGGAAGAAGAAAATCGTTCCATCGGTCATTACGCCGTCAACGTCAAACAACATCAGCTTGATCTTCTTTGCGCGCTCGTCGGCCATGAGCCAGTGTAACAGCCGAAATGCCGCGGTTCGCCACCCACTCTTGGCGGTGCCGCTTGACCATTGCTGTTGGCGATTAGCTTCTTTTTGTTCCGGGCTAACCGCGGTTCGAGGTAAAGTTCAGCAATGAAGAAATCGCCAATCCCGTCAGGAACGGCAGGTGAGGAATATGGGCAAAGTGTTTGCAGCGACGCTGATCGTGATTGCGCTAGCTTCGGCTATGCCCATCATCCTGCACACGTGGGAGCCTCCGGCGGACATCTCGACGCACGGGAGATTGATCGACGAACAGATGTCGGAGACCATGGCCGAGGCCGGAGTTGCATTTCTGGCTGCACAGCTCATTCTGGCCTGGTTGGTCTGGAGATTCTCGAACCGACCTAAGAACGAAAAGATCCAGCACTTTCCCGGCGGAGCCCGCGGGCTGGTCGCCGCGGCCGTCCTCGTCGTGGGAATCGAGGTGATGGCGCTGGGAATTTTTGGAGCCAAGGCGTGGGCGGCCATCTACTTCACACCCCCATCCGCGAACGCACTGCCAATCCAGGCGCAGGCCGGCCAGTTCGCATTTTATTTTCGTTATCCGGGAGCGGATGGAAAGTTTGGTCCCATTCATCCCGAGATGGTCAACGAAGGCAACCTGAACTTCTTCGGTCTGGATACGACGCATGACGCCGATTCCAAAGATGACATTGTGACGGCTGAATTGGCGGTGCCGGTCAACCGCGAAATCCATCTGCTGATGCACTCCAAGGATGTGGGCCATTCGTTTTTTATACGCGAGCTGCGTATTCAGCAGGATTTCGTACCGGGGCTGGATCTCGCGGTACACTTCACCGCGACCAAGCCGGGCAAGTACGAGATCTTGTGCACGCAGCTTTGCGGTCTGGGTCATTACAACATGAAGGCATATCTCAAAGTCATGTCGCAATCGGACTTCGACAACTGGTTGAAGCAGAAGGCAGCCTTGCAGTAGCGCACAGTGCCGCTCCGCTAAGTCTGTAAAGTTGAGTTCAGAGGGTCCGCAATGCACGATAAGTCCGCCCACGCGGCTCGCCACCGCGTTCCGCCGACCGGCTTCATCCGGAAGTACATCTTCAGCACTGACCACAAGGTCATCGGCGAGCAGTATTATGGCCTCGCGTTGGCGGCGGTATTTATCGGGATGGTGCTTTCCTGGATCATGAGGATCCACCTGGCGTGGCCGGCCGCAGCTATTCCTGGAATGCAGCTACTCTCCAAGAACGGCGCGCCGGGTGGTGTCCTCACTCCAGAGTACTACCTGCAACTGATGACCATGCATGGGACCATCATGGTCTTCTTCGTGCTGACCACCGCGCCGCTGGCGGGTTTCGGCAATTATTTCCTGCCCATCCAAGTGGGCGCCGAGGACATGCCGTTTCCGCGCCTCAACATGCTGTCGTTCTGGGTGACCTTCGGCGCATTCCTGGTGGCCATCGCCGCGTTTTTCGTGCCCCAGGGGCCACCTCTATCCGGTTGGACGGCGTACGCCCCACTAAGTGCGCTGGGCGAGGTTGCCGGGCCGGGACAAGGGACCGGCCAGGTCCTGTGGGCGGTTTCGATTGCCATCTTCTGCGTGGGGCAGTTGTTAGGCACGTTGAATTTCATCTCGGCCACGCTGGATATGCGCTGCCAGGGCATGGGCCTCATGCGCCTTCCACTCACCGTGTGGGCATGGTTTATCACTGCCTGCATCAGCCTGACAGCGTTCGCGGTCTTGATGCCGGCTTGCATCCTGCTGGTCCTGGACCACGTCGCCGGAACCAGCTTCTTCGTACCCTCCAACCTGGTCGTCAACGATCAGTTGCAGCCGCACGCGGGCGGATCGACCCTACTGTGGCAGCACCTGTTCTGGTTCTTCGGGCACCCGGAGGTTTACATTGCGATCGTGCCCGCCATGGGCATTGTCTCTCACGTCTTGATCACCAACATGCGCCGGCCGCTGCTCAGCCACAAAGCGATTATCTATTCGATGGTCGCAATCGCGTTTCTCAGCTACATGGTTTATGGACATCACATGTTCGTCAGCGGGATGAATCCGTACTCGTCAATCGCGTTTTCCTTGCCCACGCTGGCGATTACTATTCCGTCCACGATCATGGTGCTGATCTGGATCGGCAGTCTCTACGGTTCGAAGCTGCGTATTAACACCGCTTCGCTCTTCGCTCTGGGCTTCATCTCCATGTTCGTCAGCGGCGGTATCACTGGCTTTTTCTTGGCGCAGCCCTCGCTCGATATCATGCTGCATGCCACCTACTTCGTCGTCGGCCACTTCCATTTGGTGATGGCAGTTGCCGCACTGTTCGGAATCTTTGCCGGAACCTACTTTTGGTTTCCCAAGGTAACCGGAAGGATGATGAACGAGACATTAGGGAAGGTCCATTTCTGGTTTACCTTTGTAGGCGCCTATTGCATCTTCATGCCATTTCATTATCTGGGAATGGCAGGAAATGTGCGCCGCTACCAGGCTTTCGTCGACGACTTCATGGCGCCGCTGATGCCGGTGCACAAATTCATCACTATCGCTGCTCTGATCACAGGTGCGGCGCAACTGATCTTTCTGTACAACCTGATCCATAGCCGCTTCTGGGGCGAACTGGCGCCGCAGAATCCCTGGGAAGGCACGTCGTTGGAGTGGTCGATTCCGTCGCCTCCGCCGTTTGATAATTTCGCAGGCAAGCTCCCCGTCGTGTACCACGATCCGTATCAATACGACATCGAAGGTGCGACCAACGATTACGTGATGCAGGATTCGCCGGCGTCGATCAACTCGGTTCGTGGCGAAAAGTAAGTGCTCCGGATTACCTGGGGCCGGCGGCGAAGGCAGTAGCTCATTTATGACGACCACGGTTCACGAACGCCAGCAACCCGACTCCGCTCGATACCCAGCTCAAGCTGACTTCGGCGGACACGGCAATGTGACATCAGAAAGCGGAAGCTGGCGGGCCGTCGAGGACCGCTCGCCAGCTTCGAGAACCGGCATCTGGGTCGGGCTGGCGGCAATTACCATGACCTTCGCTGCTTTCACCAGCGCCATGGTGGTTCGCCAGGGATCGTCGACCGACTGGCGGCATTTTGCCTTGCCCTCGGTGCTCTACCTCAACACCGCTATATTGCTGACCAGCAGCGTCACCCTGGAGCTTGCACGCCAACGGGTTCGATGGCTGGCTCGCGGATTGCAGCCGCGCTGCGCGATTCCGTTGCTTTGGCTGTATGTGACTCTGGGACTCGGCTGGTTGTTCGTCGTCGGCCAATATGCGGCCTGGCTCAAGCTGAGGTCGGAGGGGCTATACCTGGCGACCAGCCCCAGTAGCTCGTTCTTTTATCTGTTTACCGCGATTCACGCTATTCATGTGCTGGGGGGACTTGCGGGGTTGATGGTAGTAGTCTGGCGTTTCAGCAGGCCTGTTCCCACTCTACGACTGAGCACTGTAAGTACGGTTTCCTACTATTGGCATTTTATGGACTTACTTTGGGTTTATTTGTTGTTCTTACTATGGACGCGAATCTGACGAGGCACGAGCGGGAGGCGTCGTGAGCCAATCGGACTTGACGATGGGAACGCATCTCTCTGTGCCGGAGAGATCGTCGCCGTTTGCCATGCCAAGCAAGAAATTGGCGATGTGGCTCTTCCTTATCGCCGACGCTGCCACCTTCGCCACGTGTCTCGTAGCATACGGTTTCTTACGCAACGGCTCCCTCAACTGGCCCACGCCGTTCAAGTTTTTCCCCACGGTTGTTAACACTATGGTGATGACCTTCATCCTCGTCACCAGCAGCTTGACCATGGCCCTGGGAGTTCGCGCCGCCAAGATGGGAGACCAGGACGCGGCTTATCGATGGACCATGCTCACGGCGGCCGGAGGGTCAATTTTCGTGCTCTTGCATGTTCACGAGTGGATGGACTTGATCGATGAAGGAGTGCGGCTGTCCCGTAACCCGTGGGGCAACGCGTTGTTTGGCGCGTCATTCTTCACCATTACGGGATTGCACCTGATCCACGTCATGGCAGGAATCGTTGTTCTCATCGTGGTCGGGCTACGCTGCAGAGGCGGACGGTGCGATGCCGGCGACGTCGAAATCACCGGACTCTATTGGCACTTCGTGAATCTGGTCTGGATGTTCGTCGTGCCGTTGGTTTATCTGCTGAATGTATCGAAGTAGCCGGGTGCGAACGGAGGGGCGAAAGTGGTTCTGACAAATCGGCAGGATGATCGCGGTGCGCCGTATGGTGGAAATCCCGGAAAATATCTGCTGGTCTATTTCGGCATACTGGTGCTTGCCGGCCTTCAGTTCGCCATCGCTTATCAGCAGGTCAATGTGACCGCGGCGCTTTTCCGCATGTTCGCGTTGGCGATTCTTGAAGCCGGCTTGATGGTGGTATTCTTCATGCGTCTGGGTGCGGAGAATCGACCATTCGTCACCTGGATCGCGATCGTTACCCTGTTGGTGCTGACGATCATGCAATCTAGCTGGCCGGACAGTTATCGGATGGAAAGAGACGCTCCGCCAAACGATCGTTCGCCAGGCTATCGGACGGGGCCTTCGCAATGAGAAGTAAGCGTGAAATTCCGCGGCGGCTGCGACCGTGTGTTCTCGCCATGGCCGCGCTGGTATTGCTGTTCGGCCCACATACCCTTCTCGCCCAAGGCTGCCCACTTTGCTACACTCAGGCCGCCGCCTCAACGGCGCGCTTCATTCAGGCGCTGCGCAGCGGAATCCTGGTCCTGATGGTCCCTCCCATGTTGCTGTCGATCGGGATCACGGTACTCACCTACCGGCGCCGGAATGACTTCCATTCTTGACGACGTCGGTCTACCGCCGCCCTGTCAGCAGCGAAAGGCAATGTGCAAGCGAACAATTAGCGAATATCTGCTAAAATAGCCGGATGCCTGTTGGGGAGATTCCCGTCGCACTGGCCTGGGCGCATCCGCTGGTTGGCGAATGGTTCATCGGACGCTTTGGCACGCCGACCGAGCCGCAGGAGCAAGGCTGGCCTGAGATTCTGGCGGGTCGCACTACGCTGATCTCGGCTCCCACTGGTTCGGGTAAAACACTTGCTGCATTCCTCATTTGCATTGACCGTCTCGTTCGCAAAGCGCTGGACGGCTCGCTGCGCGACTGCACCGAAGTCCTCTACGTGTCGCCGCTGAAGGCGCTAGGCAACGATATTCAGAAGAACCTCGACAGCCCGCTGGGCGAGATTCTGGCGCTGGCTGCCGAGCGCGGCATGTTGATGCCCGAGATTCGTACTGCTGTACGCACCGGCGATACTCTAATGAAAGAGCGGCGCGCGATGCTGAAGCGTCCGCCGCACATTCTGGTCACCACGCCTGAGTCGCTTTACATCCTGCTGACCGCCAATAGCAGCCGTGCCATCCTGAGCCATGTTGAGACGGTGATCGTCGACGAGATCCACGCTGTCGCCGACGACAAGCGCGGCGCGCATCTCACGCTCTCGCTGGAGCGCCTGGACCTGTTAGCCAATCGCCCAACGCGCATCGGACTGTCGGCCACGCAAAAGCCGATCCAGGAGATCGCTCACTTCCTCACTGGCGCGGGACGTCCAGCTCCGGCGGTGGTGAATATCGGTCATCGGCGCGAGCTTGATCTGGCGGTGGAAGTGCCGGCCTCTGAACTCGGCCCCATCGCTACCAACGAGATGTGGGGAGAGATCTACGATCGCATTGCCGAATTAGCAATGCAGCATCGCTCGACTCTGGTCTTCGTCAACACGCGGCGACTGGCGGAGCGGGTGACGCTGCATTTAGGCGAACGCATCGGCGAGGACTTGGTTGCGGCGCATCATGGCAGCTTGGCCCGCAAGCTACGGCTGAACGCCGAACGCAAGCTGAAGAATGGCGAGATTCGCTTGTTGGTAGCGACGGCGTCGCTTGAGTTGGGAATTGATATTGGTACAGTCGACCTGGTCTGCCAGATCAACTCCCCGCGCTCCATTGCGGTTACTCTGCAGCGCGTGGGACGCTCCGGTCACTGGCGGGGAGCGGTCCCGAAGGGACGTCTCTTCGCCACCACGCGCGATGACCTGGTGGAGTGCGCGGCCGCCGTGCGGGCCATTCGCCAGGGAGATCTTGATCGCATCCAGATTCCCGCTTCTCCGCTCGACATTCTGGCGCAGCAGATCGTTGCCATGTGCAGCTGCGAGGATTGGGATGAAGACGCGCTGTTCGAGTGCGTGCGCCGCGCCTATCCGTATCGCGATCTGAAGCGCGAGGAGTATGACAGCATTTTGGAAATGCTTTCGCAGGGGATTGCTGCCAAGCGCGGACGCTATGGGGCGTATCTGTTTCGCGACATGGTGAACCGGCGCCTGCGGGCACGGCGCGGAGCGCGGCTGGCGGCCATCACCAGCGGCGGCGCAATTCCCGAGACCGCGCTATTTACCGTACTGGCGCAGCCGGAAGAGATCGTCATCGGCACGGTCGATGAAGACTTTGCGGTTGAGAGCAATGCCGGCGACATTATGCTGCTGGGCAACACATCGTGGCGCATCCGGCGGGTCGAATCCAACTCCGGACGCTTGGTGGTAGAAGATGCTCACGGCGCGCCGCCGACGATTCCATTCTGGCGCGGCGAAGCTCCGGCACGTACCGACGAGCTGTCGCTGCACGTGGCAGAGGTGCGGCAGCGCATCAGCGAGCTGCTGCCCAACACCGCGCCGTTGCCGGTGCCGGCGAATCCTGAAGTTAGCGCCGAGGTTGCGGTAGAGCGAAGCTCTAGCTCCGCGTCAAAGGCATCTCTGCCGTTTTCTGTGCCGGCTTCAAGCGGCGGCACGCCTCCCGCCCGGCCCAAGGCCCGTTTGCGCGGCCTCGAATCCAGTCCCGAAGTGCAGAACGCGGTTGCCTGGCTGAAAGCGGAATGCGGGCTGGACGATGCCGGCGCCGAGCAGGCAATCGAGTATGTGGTGACCGGGCGTGCCGTGCTGGGCGATGTGCCCACGACGCAGACCATCATCGCCGAGCGCTTTTTCGACGAAGGCGGCGGGATGCAGCTCATCATCCACGCGCCCTTCGGCGGTCGCGTGAACAAGGCTTGGGGGCTGGCGCTGCGCAAGCGATTCTGCCGCTCCTTCAATTTTGAGTTGCAGGCTGCGGCAACTGACAACGGACTGAACATTGCCCTCAGCGAGCAGCACAGTTTCCCGCTCGGCGACGTCTTTCATTATCTGCAGACAGAAACTGTCCAGGCAATCCTGGAACAGGCGGCGCTGGCATCACCCATCTTCGCCACCCGCTGGCGATGGGATGCCAACCGGTCGCTGGCGCTGCTGCGCTTCATGGGTGGCAAGAAAGTTCCGCCGCAGATCCAGCGTATCCGCAGCGATGACCTTCTGGCGTCGGTCTTTCCTGACGTGGCCGCGTGCCAGGAAAACATTGAGGGCGACATCAAGATTCCCGATCACCCCCTGGTACAGGAGGTGATGAAAGACGTCCTGACCGAGGCGATGGACATCGACGGACTGCGGCGCGTTCTAGAGGGAATCGGCAGCGGCGCAATTCGCTGTCTTGCGGTGGATACGCCGGTACCATCACAGTTCTCCCACGAGATCCTGAACGCGAATCCGTATGCCTTTCTCGATGACGCTCCCTTGGAAGAGCGCCGGGCCCGCGCCGTCCAAATGCGCCGCATGTTGCCCGAGGCGGTGCTCAATGAGGTTGGCAGGCTGGACCAGCAAGCCATTGCTCGCGTGCGCGAAGAGGCGCGACCCGATGTTCGCGACAGCGACGAGTTGCACGATACGCTGCAAACCCTGGTTGCGCTTCCCGAGGAAATTGCCGATGCCGACTGGCAGCAGGCGATCGCAAGCTGGTTTCCCTTTGTCGCCGAACTAATGGAAGGCTGGCGTGCGGTGCGGGCCAGCGTGCAATTGGACCTAGCGACGAGCAGCGAGCCGGAACAGCCCTCTGGTTCCGTTTTGGGTGGGTCATACGTACGGGTAGAGCAGCGCTTCAGCGCTGCGTCTAGCCAACTTTCTACTTCAGAGCCGGCTTTAGCCGGCGGCACCAACGAGCGCCACTATTTCGTCGCCTCCGAGCGGGCGAAAGATTTTGCACTGATCTTTCCCGAGGGACAGTTTGAGGTAACGCCGCCCGAGCTGCCGTCCAACACCGGTTCGCGCGACGATGCCGTGCTCGCCATGGTGACGGGTTGGATGATGCACTGTGGTCCGGTGACCGCGGCTGCGCTGTCATACTGGTTGGGATTGCCTGCCGCCGACGTGGGAAAAGCTCTCCTGCGAATGGAGGCGTCGGGCTCGATCTTGCGCGGAAATTTTACGGGATTTCAGGCGAACGTCTCCGCCCAAGCAAAGGAAGCTTGGACAGGGCACCCGGACCCAGAAGAACGACTACCGGGCGGTTTAGATGCGGTCGAGTGGTGCGAGCGGCGTTTGCTGGCGCGCATTCACCACCTCACGGTTGCGACGCTGCGCAAGCAGGTCGAGCCGGTCACGGCGGCGCAGTTCATGCGCTGGCTGCTGCGCTGGCAGCACGTAGCTCCGCAGTCGCAATTGAGTGGCGAGCGCGGCCTGCTGGAAGCCGTGCGACAGTTGCAAGGTTTCGAAATTCCTGCCAATGCCTGGGAGAAACAGGTGCTGGCTTCGCGGATCAACAACTACGATCCGGCCGCACTCGACCAGCTTTGCCTGACGGGAGCCGTGGGCTGGGGAAGGCTGTCGCCGCATCCGGCTACGTTGGAGGATTCGCACGAAGGCCGGCGCCGGGTTGTTCCCACCAGCGTTGCGCCCATCACGTTCTTTGTCCGCGAAGAGTGCGACTGGATGCAGCCGCGCCTCGAGGATGAGCAAGGCTTTGAGCGGGTGCTCAGCGAGGGCGCGCGAGCCGTGCTGGAATACTTGCGGCGCCGGGGCGCGTCGTTCTTTGCCGACATCGTACGCGGCACCGGCAAGCTGAAAGCAGAGATCGAAACTGCGCTCTGGGAGTTGGTTGCCGCGGGAATGGTGACGGCCGACGGCTTCGACAATCTGCGCTCGCTGATCAACCCCAAACGCCGCTTGGGACCGGGCTCGGGCAAGGCGCCCAGACCTCGACATACGCCGGGACGCTGGTCGCTGCTCTATCCCGCGGAGGGATGCGATCGCAGCAAGGTTGCCGAGGCCACTTGCTGGATGCTGCTGCGGCGTTACGGCGTGGTCTTTCGCGAGATGTTGGCGCGCGAATCCAATATGCCCAAGTGGCGTGAGTTGCTGATCGCCTTCCGCCGTCTCGAAGATCGCGGCGAGGTGCGCGGCGGCCGGTTTGTCAGCGGATTTCTGGGTGAGCAGTTCGCGTTGCCCGAGGCCGTAGAGTCATTACGTGCGATGCGCAACCTCGCCGTAGCTGGCGATACCGTGACAATCTCGGCTGCCGATCCGCTCAACCTCGTGGGCATTATTGTTCCGGGCGAGCGCGTCGCGGCCATTTCTGGCAAGTACGTCAGCTTCCGCGACGGAATCCCCTTCCCAGCCGCGGAGCGCTTAACCTCCACTCAAGCAAGAGAAGATTGGACGGAGCATCCGTCCGAGGCTGCCGCGCAATGATTCCAGATGACCTGGTCGACGGTATCGACTATTACATGGAAGACGGGTTCAGGGTGTTCACCGCGATCTATTTGCAGGGTCGCGGATACTGTTGCCAGTCAGGATGCCGGCATTGTCCGTATGGGTTCAAGGCCGTTCAGCCGGAGCCAGAGACGCAAGAATAGATATCCGTCGCCCCTCGGAAATGGCTTTCATCGTGCATCGCATTGTTGACCCGTAAGAAAAGCGGGCCCGTAGCCCGCTCATCGTTTCACAATCGCTGTCATGACGGCCCGCTTATCCGTGCGGGCTGACATGCACGGGGTCAATCTTGTAGATAACGCGCTGCTCGCCAGGCTGCGCGAAGGGATACTTGTCTTTATCCAGATACTTTTTGGCAAGCTTGTCAATCAGCTTGTCGGCGCCTTCCTGGGTGATCTCGCTGACCGTTCCGCGTACTTCCAGGTAGCGATACGGATTGTCGGGATCGATGAGGGTAATTGCCACCCGGGGATCGCGACGCAGGTTCTTGTCTTTCTGGCGACCGAGGGCAGAGTTGACCAAGACTTTGCCGTCCGCGTAATCCACCCATACTGGCGTGGTCTGCGGACTGCCGTCGGGCATAAGGGTAGTGAAGCTACCGAATGCCTTCTTCTGGAAAAGGTCGAGATAGTTTTCCGGGATCGAAGCAGACATGAATATCTCCTTACTTATTTCCGGGCCGCATGTGCCAATGGTATTCGGATGACGGCACAGGGCGGAAGAACACCGGCAATTGGAATCCGCAACCATTGTATGAGGTACGTGAACTTCTGCAAAACCGAGCGTCGTGGCGAACCGTTTTGGTCAGGTCGTAGCCACCCAGATTCAACTAGGACGTTCGATTTGATGTCATACGAATGGGCGGACTTAATATGGAGGACCACGGCGAATCAAGCACGGGACGATTCGGTTGCAAGCGTAAGAAGCGGCTCGCGTAACCGCCTCTACTTGCCGATGCGCATTCCCTTGGGCAGATGATTGGGGTTGTAGATGAAGTCCACCAGTCCGTCGCGATAGTCGATTTTGATCTGCAAGATGCGCAGCATGGCGAAGCCAAGGATGCCAGAGACTTCCGTGCCCGTACTCTTGGAAATGGACGACATGTCGAAGGTCACAATGTCCTGGTTCTGTTGTTCATAGTGGCCGAACTGCAGCGCCGCTTTGTCAGCGCGATAAACTTTGGCCACGCTTCCGCTGAGTCCACTCACTTGTGTCGCCGGATCAGACCGGATCTGAGTGACCTCACGTGCCGCCCTGGTGGAAAGTACATTACTGAAGGAGCCAGTATCAATCATGAACAGCATCGGGCCAGTTTTGTCCACCAGGGTGGGAACCAGTAAAATGTGCTTGAAGCGATAAACCTTCGTCCAGTTAGCCATCTCAGGAGCGACGTAGGCGTTCTGGGGAAGAGAAGCGGCTGGGGTCGCGAGGTCGAGCTCCGGAGCCTCCTGGGGTGTCGTTTTCAAGGTGGCGGGCGCGGGCGCCTCATCCGGACGCTTGGGAAGAGGCGACAACCTGAGCTTGGCCCCGGGAATGTCGATGTCGATCAGGTACGAACTGAACACGTCGGTGCCGATGAGACCATCCTGACCAGTCACGGGAGTTGCCGCATCCGTGACCCGCACCACACAGTCCTCGAACTCCAGGTCTCCAATCCGGATCTGATCGGCCACCGCCGTATATCCACCTTGCAGCCCGGTGTCGCCCATACCAGCAACCGGCTGATAGGCAAGACGCTTGAGCCCGACTCTTTCGGCTGCGGCGCGTCCGATTAGAATGCCGTCGGCCCCCGTGTCAACTGCCAGGTGCATCTCCTGCTTGTTCAGTTTCACCACGAGCCCGGTCGCCCCCAATTGCATACCGGCCCTCGGCACCGGGTAAAGCTTGCTGTTGGTTTCTTCAACCTTGCTCGCCAGCCTGCAGGGGTGCTGCGCCGCCGGGTCAGGATTTCTCTGCAGGAATTCGAGATACTGCTGCAAGGGTCTGGCTACTTGCGGATTCTGTACCCCAGAACGGGCGAGATAGGCTTGAACAGCTGCGGTCCGATCGCTCCAAGGAAGCGACTGCAACCACATCATCTGCACCGCAAAATCGTTGGGCGCAAGCTCGCGAGCCCGATTCATTTCGTCATAGGCGCGCCGGTACAGCGAATAGGAGCGATAGACGCGCGTCAGGCCTAAGTACGGTGCAGGGTCTTTCGGACCGAGGTTCTTCGCCTTAATGTAAGACCTTTCTGCATCGGGTATCTTGCCCAGGCGGAATTGCAGGTCGCCCATGGTCAACACCAGCAAGGGAGCATTCGGCAGCACAGCCAAGGCAGCGTTGGCGGACGCGACGGCCTGGTCAAGCTTTTGCTGGATCAGATAAGTGCGAATCAGGCCCACCTGCGCTGCTACCGAGGCGGGGTTGATATTAACAATCGCCTGGTACTTCGCTTGTGCCTCCGCAAACATTCCCGACATGAAGAGCTGATCGGCGGCCGCCGTGTCGGAACTTTGGGAGGCTGGACTTGTAGCCTGGGCGATACCATCGACGGGCAGCCACAGAGTGAGAAAAGCCAGCAGAAACGCGAATGAGCGTCGGACCATTAAGCGAGATTCCTGAATTGCAGAGTAGCACGAGAGGCGGGCCGACACCGAAGGCGCGCTACCGCAGCGCGTCTTCCACTTCGCTGAGCCAGTCGGGGCGTTTCAGAAGTTCGCGCGGCTTGGGCCCGTCAGCGGCGCCGACAATTCCGTCGCGCTCCATCAGATCGATCAGATGAGCGGCTCGTCCATAACCTATCCGCAGACGCCGCTGTAGTAGCGAGGTAGAAGCCTTTCCGTATTCCAGCACGATGCGCACGGCATCCTGGAAAAGTTCGTCGTTATCATCTTCAGCCGAACCCCTGCCACCCGCGCCACCTTCGGAGTCGCTGTCGTCGCGCGGAGCCTCAAGGAACTTTTCCTGATACTGCACCTGGCCTTGCGAGCGCCAGAACTCCACCACGGCGGCGATCTCTTTCTCGGTAACGAAAGGCGCATGTACGCGATGCACGCGTGCCGATCCATTCGGCAGATAAAGCATGTCGCCGCGTCCCAGGAGGGCCTCTGCTCCGTTGGCGTCGAGAATTGTGCGCGAGTCAATCTTGGTGGCCACCCGAAACGACATGCGGGCAGGGAAGTTGGCCTTGATCAATCCGGTGATCACATCCACCGAAGGCCGCTGGGTCGCCAGTACCAGGTGAATGCCGACCGCGCGCGCCATCTGCGCCAGCCGCGTGATGGAAGCTTCAACATTCGGCCCGTCGAGCATCATCAGGTCCGCCAACTCGTCGATAATGATGACGATGTAAGGCAATGGCCGCTCTTCATCGCCCTCCTCGAACAGGCTTGCCGTGCTGCCGTCAAACAGCCGGTTGTACTGGTCGATGTTGCGTACGCCTTTAGCCGCCAGCACTTTCAGGCGGCGCTCCATCTCGCGGACCGCGTTACGCAGCGCGTTCGAGGCCAGCTTCGGTTCGGTAATGATCGGCGTATGCAGATGTGGGATGCCCTCGTAGTTGCCCAGCTCCAGCCGCTTGGGGTCGACCAGAATCATCCGGACCTCATTCGGCGTGGCTTTGTACAAGATGGACATGATGAAGGCGTTGATGGCCACACTCTTGCCCGATCCGGTTGAGCCGGCAATCAGCAAGTGTGGCATTGAGTTCAAATCGGCGGTAACGATGCGGCCGTTGATATCTTTACCCAGCGCCAGAGTGAGCTTGGACTTCGTCCCGAGAAATTCCTGTGCTTCAACCACCTCGCGCAGCCAGATGGTCTCGCGCTGGTGATTGGGGACCTGGATGCCGACCGTGGACTTGCCCGACATGCGCTCGATCAGGATGCTCTCGGCGCGCAGCGCCAGGCAGAGGTCGTCGCAGAGCCCGGTCACGCGGCTGTACTTTATGCCCGCCTCCGGCTTGAACTCGAAGGTGGTCACCACCGGGCCGGGATTGATCTGCACCACTTGCCCGCGAACGTCGAACTCGCCGCATTTCTCCGCCAGCACCTGCGCCAGGTTCTTTAGTTCGAGCTCATTGATCGCGCTGCGTTCGTCAGCCCGATGCAGTAGTGCGGTTGACGGCAGTTTGTAGCTGCCGGCAAGCCGAGGCATGGTGGTCTTGCCCGTATGAGTGCTGTCAGCCCGTGAGGCGACGGCGATCTCTTCGGCAGGAGCTTCCTCTTCCCGCGGTTCGGGAGCAGATGTCGGGCTATCATCATCGAGCATCCGCTCGATGCCCGTCTTGCTGCCGTTGGAAGGCCCACTCTGCGGCAGCGGAGCGGAGACAGCATTAGGCTGCGGAGCCGTGGGCTCTTCGGCAGGCGCGATGTAACGCTTGGGAACCAGTTGCGCGGTCACCACTGGCTTGGCAATAGCGGCGGCAGTGCGCTTCTTCTCCAATTGCTTGGCGGCCCGCTTGCGCGAGCGTTCCATACGCCAGTCGGCGAAACGATCGAGCGCGGCATAGGCGAAGCCAAAGCGCGTCTGCGACCAGATCTGGATTGCGCCGAAGGAGAACGCCGTCGAAAGATACAGCGCCACAGCGATCACGGCGACGCAGATTAGATAAGCGCCGACCAAGTTGAAGTAATGGAGCAGCGCGTCGGCGACGATGCGTCCTAGCAGTCCCTCCGATGGAATCGCTCCCATCCAGCGCATATTCCAGGGCAGCAGTCCGATGAATCCGGAGAGGAACGTGACCAGCGCAGTCGCGCCGATCGTCTTGGCATAAGGCGACTGGATTGGACGCGAGCGAAACCAGCGCACCGAATACATCGCAAGAAAAACTGGAACCAGAAATGCCGAGACGCCGAAGACTTGTAACGCCAAGTCGGCGACCAGTGCGCCGAAGACGCCAATCCAGTTGTGCGCCGGCCTCCCGGCCAACGGAGTCGCAGCCGTGTTCAGCGAAGGATCGAGCGGGGAGTAGGAAATCAGTGCGAGGACAAGGAGGACCGCGAAGACGAACACCAGAAAGCCGATCAGCTCATTGAGCCGCCGGTTGGCCGTCGGAGTGAATGCGCGAGTACCGATATTCATTTTGGCGTGCGATCGTTTCGCCGGACTGCGTTTGCCAGGATTCATGCTGTCTGCCCCATCCATCGCAAGCAGACACCAGCCTCTACCGCGCCGCGAACGGAAGCGCGTGATCCGGGAAAATGACCGATGCGGGTTTGCCAAACGGCACCGCTGCCGGCCCGATTGAGCTGCACATACGCCAGAGCCAAAGTGATTATCCCAAAAAGGCCAGCTACTGCGATCAGAAATAAAATCTTAAACGTTGCCGAAGTGTATCCCCCGAGAGACGTGTCGAAACCACCGGATTATCCTGAAAAGTGACCGAAATAGCCCAGCAACAGGACCAGGATGCCAAACAGGATGCGATACACAATGAAGACTGTCAAGGTTTTGGTCTGCAGATAGCGGATGAACCACGCGATGGTCAGGTAACCCACCACTGCAGAAACCACCATGCCGACGGCGAATCCGGTTGCCATGCCTGGCGGCAAACCTTCTTTCATTACATGATGCAACTTGAGCAGAGCCGCACCTGCGATGATTGGAGTGGAAAGCAGGAAGCTGAAGCGAGCTGCGGCCTCACGCGTGAAATTACGAAACAGCCCGCCTGTGATCGTGATGCCGGAACGGGAGACACCGGGAATGACGGCGAAGGCCTGCAACACTCCGACGGTCATAGCGTCGCCCAGCGTGATCTGGGGCAACGGCTTTTCAAAACGGCCCATGCGCTCGGCCAGCCACATGATGATGGCAACCAGGATGAGCATCGATGCCACCAGCTTCGGCGCGCGAAAGGTGGTTTCAATGTGCTTCTGCAATAGAGCACCCGCAATGGCGGCGGGTATGGTGCCGGCGATCATGTACCACAGCAACTTCCGTTCGCGCCGTTCTTCTTCCGGTGTGAGGTCCCGCACATTGTCGCTGGTCTCAGAGAAGCGCACGACTTTTCCGCCGAAGGCCGCGCGCAGGATCTGGATCCAGGTACGCCAAAAGTAAAGCAAGATGGCGAAAAGTGTGCCTGCGTGCAAAGCTACGTCAAACGTGAGGCCGGGATCGCTCCAATTCGCCAGTCCCAAGCGGGTGACGAGCCAGGGCGTGAGTGCCAGATGTGCGGTACTGGAGACAGGCAGGAATTCGGTAAGCCCCTGCACAATGCCTAGGATGATCGCTTCAAGAATAGGCAAGCTATTCCACCGTGTTCCCAAATGTGGGGATTTTGTTCTGCACCATATATACCAGACGCTCGGCCCGATTAGACCAGTCAGTATCGTTGGGGTATTGCGCAATTAGTTTCTTGGCTACGTTGAGCGAGTGCGCCGCCGAGTCGTCCGCCTTCTTTTGCTGATTGTCGGTCTTGTAAATCTCAATCAGCGCCGAGTATCGCCACGCCGCCTTGTAGAGTGCTTCGGGTGCCTTGGGCGACTGCGGATGCTCCTCCGCATATTTCAAGTAGAGCGCGGCCTCCATCTCCGGGCACTTGGCCAGCGCCTCCCACTCGCCACACACTTTGTTGTCGATGAGGTGATAAGCGGCGAGGTCGGCCCACTTGGTGTGCGGAAACTTCTTCATCACCTTCCGCATATGGTCCTCGTCGATTTGGACACGCAGGTCGGGATCGCGCATCTTCGCCGAGGGCCGCGAAGCTGCATCGGCAGCGTCGATCTGCCAGCGGATATCGGCCGCGCGATAGAGAGACTCGGCGGCCAGCGGCGAACTGGGAAAGTACTCGGCGATGCGGGCATAAAGCCGCAAGGCGTCCTGCGCGGCGCCACGGCGTCCGTCGCGATGACTGGCCTCCATCTCGCAATCGAAGGCCTCACCGAACAGAATCCTGTCGCCATCGGGAGTGGTGGTGGTGATGATTCCTTTGTCGAGAACCCAACCGGTGACATTGCGGTCGCCTTCGTTCTCCGGGTCTTGACTCACTTCGACCGTCCCGACAACATTCATCCAGCCGGGCGTGCGTTCCATCACGGCAACTTCGCGGCCGCGGCTGATGTTCGAGATCTTCGCCGATGCGGTGTTGGGCGAAACATAGATCACACTTTCACGCAGCATAATGCCGCGCTCGGTGGCCAGAGCCGATAGCGAAACAAGGACAGTGAACAACAAGAATGAACTGCGGCACAATTTGGGTGACACCTGCTACTCCTGCACTGCGTATTCCTACTCCGGCGTAATCTCTTCTTGCAGCACCTGCGCCAGCAATTGAGGATCGACATTGCCGCCGCTAACCACGGCGACAGCCTCCTTCGAGTCCGGCAGTTCTTTCGCATGAAAGAGCCACGCCGCGAAGGTAACTGCGCCGCTGGGCTCGGCGACGATGTGTGCGTTGCCGGCGAGCCGCCGCATCGCGATGCGGATTTCGTCTTCCGTCACGGTGATCACGTCATCCACAAATTGCCGGATGTGTTCAAAATTGATGGGACCTATCGAT
Source organism: Acidobacteriaceae bacterium (assembly GCA_003165795.1). Lineage (GTDB taxonomy): Bacteria > Acidobacteriota > Terriglobia > Terriglobales > Acidobacteriaceae > Bog-257. The sequence goes on along the minus strand of PMWW01000179.1, from coordinate 35,746 downwards.
TGCGTGCGCAGGCCGTCGGCCAGCGTGCTGGAGACGCGGTCGGCCGACAACTGAACAATTTCTCCCTGGCGGAAGCTTTGCTGAGCATCATTGGCCAGCTCCGGCTCGACGCCGACGATCTGGGCGCGGGAGCCGCTCAGCTTAAGCGCCGCGGAAATCCCGCTGAGCAAGCCGCCGCCGCCAACCGGCACCAGCACCATATCTACGTTGGGGCAGTCTTCCAGGATTTCGAGTCCGGTGGTGCCTTGTCCGGCGATAATCTGCTCATCGTTGTAAGGAGGCACAATCACGTAGCCGTGCTGGGACGCCAACTCTTCCGCTTTCTGCATGCGCTCGGCGCTGGCCGGACCGACGGTGACGATCTCCGCTCCCAGCGCGGCTGTGCTCTCCATCTTGAGCCGGGGCGCGTTGCGTGGCATTACGATGACCGCCTTCACTCCCAGAGCACGCGCCGCGTAGGCCACCCCCTGGGCGTGGTTGCCGCTGGAATATGAGATGACCCCGCGCTGGCGTTCCTGTTCCGTGAGCGATGCGATCTTGTTGTATGCTCCGCGCAGCTTGAAGGAGCCGATGGGCTGTAGACTCTCGGGTTTCAGCCAAAGTTGCCCACGGTCGGATTCGTTCTCCGTTTTCGCATTCGCGGCGGGCTTGTTCGCGGGAGGGAAATAGGCAATGAGTGGCGTACGCACGGCGATGCCGCGCAATCGTTGCTGCGCTCGCTTTATGTCTTCCAGTGTCACCATGGCTGGATCACCGCACGAGCGCTCTCGCCGCCGTCGCCGGAGCCAGCCACATCCCAGCGGGCAAAACCGGAGCCTTGCCGCCAGTTGTGCTGCGCGCCTCGTGGATCATCAATGCCATCCAGTGTACAAGCGCCAGCCGATCGCGCAAATTGATCTTGCTGCCAAAGTCGACATGACCGATTGCCGGGCTGATCAACGCAGTGACCAGATGTTCCTTCGGGATGTCACGTTCCAGCCACAACATCTCGGTCGGCGGAATGATGGAATCGTCAGAGCCGTGCAACAACAAGACGGGCATCTGCAGAAAGCGCAGATGACCGGCCGGAGAAGCCGCCGCCAACTCCTCACGACGCTTGTCGATTTCGTTAAGGATGGCGGGCGCGAGGCTCTCACGCTGCTTGTGATAAATGTGCTGCATGATCTGCTGATCGGCGGGCGTCATGGTTTTGGTCAGCGCCTCGGAAGCTTTGCCGTTGCCCGACAGCAACACCTTTAGAGCATTGTGCGCAGTCTGCGCATCCGGAGCATAAAAGAAGTCCTGCGGCTCGTCATACACCACGATCAGCGGACCATACTCATGCGGCGGCAGGTGCGCGACCGAGCCATCGGGGCGAACAGCTTTGCCAGTGGCGAAGAATTGCAGCACATGGGCCAGGTCGTAGTATCCGCCGACGGAAGCGACCCAAGCGATCGACGGCGCATATTGCGGACCGCTGGCCGCCAGCAACGACAAGCCTCCGGAAAAGCTGATCGCCACGATGCCGACCTTGGGCACGCTGAGCTGCTGGGCGAAACTCTGCGCCGCCGTGCCAATGAGGTCCGCCGACTCGCCTTGCACGCGATAGTCGGCGATGCCGGGAACCAGCGGCGTCATCACCAAGAATCCGCTGGCCGCCAGCGCACGCGCAAAGTTTACCAGCCGGGGCTCGTTGATGCCGAGCTCGTGCATTCCGTGAACGACGACAATGCCGGGCGCGAATCCGAGTCCGCGGGGCAGATAGATGCGAGCGGGAATTGGCTTGCCGCGAAAGTTGAAAGTGGTGTCGTGAACATCGACGGGGCGCACTTCGTAGTTGGCGATCCATCCCGCGGCATTAGGATTGGAAATGCGCTGCAGCAGGGAAGCGGCTTGCAGATAGTCTTGCGCGATGGGATAAAGCAAGGTCACCACGATCGGAAGCAGCAGCAGAAGCCAGGCCAGTAATCGCGCGTTGCGGGATGGACGAGCTTGCCAGGGAACGCTGGTCATGACGGCAGGAAGCTGGGTAGAGCACGCCTTCAGCTCGCAACGGCGCTCCTAAAGCTGCGCCCTTCAAAACACTCAAAAACCCGACTTTTTCCGCAAGCTGTAAAGGTGCGCCGCATCGCTAAAGCGATGCTCCACCCCCCATCAATCCTTGCCTACACTTCCAATATCACCGGCATGATCAGCGGACGGCGCGAAGTGTTCTTCACGATGAAGCGCTTTAGGTCCTGGCGAATCTTTTCTTTGATCATGCCGTAATCGCCCTTCTCTTCGTCACTCGACGATTCCAGCGTGTTCATTACGGTACGCCGCGCCTGGTCCATGAAGCCGTCCTCCTCGCTCATGCTGGCTCCGAAGCCCCGCATTACGATCTCGGGAGAACTTTCCACTTTTCCGGTCAGCTTGTTGATGGCGATGATGGGCAGCACGATGCCGTCTTCGCTAAGGTGGCGGCGATCGCGGATCACCAGGTCCTCCACTACGTCGCCCATCGAGTTGGAATCGATGCAGACGCGGCCGACATTGATCTTTCCCGCCTTGCGGGCGCCCATTTCGTCGAACTCCAGGATGTCGCCGCTCTCGATCATGATTACTTTCCCGACCGAGCTGTGCATCGCTCCCGCCATTTCGGCGTGCAACTTGAGCTGACGGTATTCGCCGTGGATCGGGATGAAATATTGCGGCTTGACCAGGTTGATGATGAGCTTCAACTCTTCCTGGCTGGCATGTCCGCTGACGTGTACCGGCGGTGACGAACCGTCGTCATAGATAACGTGGGCATCGCGACGGAAAAGGTGATCGACCACGCGATAGATGGCCTTCTCGTTGCCCGGAATAATTCGCGACGAAAGCACCACCGTGTCGCCCGGCTGAATGCGCGCGTGTTTGTGATTGTCCACCGCAGCGCGCGACAAAGCCGACATCGGCTCGCCCTGAGTGCCGCTGATCAGCACGCAAACCTTTTCCGGCGCGAAGTCGCGAATCTGCGCCGGATGAATGAGCAGCCCGTCGGGAATCTCAAGGTAACCCAGATCCTGGGCGATCTCAGCGGACTCCATCATCGAGCGTCCGACCAGCGAAACCTTGCGGCCATTCTCAAAAGCCTGATCGATGGTCAGCTTGATGCGGTGGATCGATGATGAGAAGCAGGTGATGAACAGGCGGCGCTCGGCGCGGGAGAAGATTTCCTGAAAGCGCGCGCGGACCGCGCGTTCGCTGGGAGTGTAGCCCTTGCGCTCCACGTTGGTCGAATCCTGAAACAGCGCCAGGACGCCTTCTTTGCCGTACTCCGCAAAAGCGTGCAGATCGAAGAGACGGTTGTCAGTGGGCGTGGGATCGACCTTGAAGTCGCCGGTGTGAATCAGAGTGCCCAGCGGCGTGTGGATGGCCAGTGCCACGCAATCCACCAGGCTGTGGGTCACATGGATGGGATTGATGGTGAACGGGCCGATCTTGAAGCGTTCGCCAGGCTTGATCTCGTTGAGCACCGCATTGTCCAGCAGCCCATGCTCTTCCAGCTTGCCTTCCACGTAAGCCAGTGTGAATTCGGTGCCATACACCGGCACGTTCAGCTCGGAAAGCAGCCAGGGCAGCGCTCCGATGTGGTCTTCGTGGCCATGGGTCAGCACCACGGCCCGCACATGGGCCCGGTTCTCGATCAAGTAGGTGAGGTCGGGGACTACGATATCCACGCCGAGCAGTTCGGCCTCGGGGAACATGAGTCCGGCATCGATGACGATGATGTCATTCCCCCAGCGAATGGCCATGCAGTTCATGCCGAATTCGCCGAGCCCACCGAGAGGTACAACCTGTAGCTTTCCTATTGGCATCTGCAATCTTCGATGCTAGCACAGCTTGCGGCGTGAGATTTGCCGCTCCCCGGCGGGATCGGGCCGCTCGCGCCTATACTGGGAGAGACCCACCATGCGAAATGACGAACGGAAATCATGGCTCCGGCGGCGGCTGGAAGGCGCCATCCGAAGCGCATTCCTGAAGGCCTACGACACCATTAAAGTCGATCCCAAGAACTATCTCGACCATCTGCGGATGGCCTATCACCTTCCCGCGCTCACCTATGACGGCGTGTATTCGGTCAATCCCGAGATTCTCGATAGCATCGCCGAAGACACCATTCGCGCCCACATGCGCATGGCCGCCGCCGAAGGTGCGGGACTTGGACTGGGCGGGCTGTTCACCATGCTGCCCGACCTTGGGATACTGGCGGGAATTACCCTGCGTATGATTCAAAAGCTCAGCCTGCTTTATGGCTTTCCGTACAACACCGAGCAGGAGGAAGCCGAGCTGTGGGTGGCGGCTGCCAGCGCCGCCGGGGTCGATATCAGCCGCGAATTACTGGAGAAGCAGTTCGTGTCGAAGTTTGTCCCGCGCGTCATTCAGCGCATTGCGGTCAGCGCCAGCGCGGAGATTGTAGAGAAGTGGACGGCGCGACTGATCCCGCTCGTCAGTTCAGTGATCGGGGCGGGCTTGAACTACTACTTCGTGAAGATATGGGGCGAGCGCGCCGTGGCGCACTTCCGGCGGAGGCATCGGGAAATCCGGCAGGCGAAAAACGCGATTCCGCTACGGGCCAGCCAGAGCTAAGGAAACTTTGATTAAGTGTGATTTCTTGAAGGGGACGGCCTTTGAGGCCGTCCGTAATGCCGCAGAATCACTTCGGCTTCAGCCGCTGAGGGAATTGCTGTGACTTAATCAGAGTCTCCCTAAGGGTTGGCCGGCTGCTCGGCGGCAATCGCCTCCAATTTTCGCCGGGCATTTCCGCGGCGGGTGCCAATAACCGTCATCCCGATTGGGATCAGAAAGAAGAGAAACCCAACTCGTCCGGCCGTGTTTACGGGCAGAACAGCCGCGCCGATGGCGCACAGCACTCCTAAAGCAGACATGAATCCACTCTCGATAATGCTGGTGTAGGTATCGAAGACTTCCAGCTGGTTCAAGTCCAATTCCTGCCTCTTGCTCAACGCATTGCAATACAGCAGAACGAAAATGAGAAAAACGGTCGCGTAGCCCAGGCCGTAAATGACCATTAGCAGGGGGGCTTGCTGCGGTTCCATCCACGGGATCATTCTCCCGCTCGCGTCGCGTATTTCATTGTGCCCGGTCACCTGGTTAAACAGGCCGACGAACACAAACTTCAGGGGATAGGTGTAGAACAGCATGACGAACAACAGTACGAAGTTCAGGGTGGCCGTGACGATGTCATCCAGACCATAGCGCCGAAAGAAATTGTGATGTAGCCACCAGACCTGGGCGAAGACGGCGAAACAGACCGCGAATGGCACAAAGCCGCGCATGGCGCCGAGCAAATCGGTAAACGTGCGTGGCACCTCCAGCGAAACCACCAGCAAGGTAAGCGAGAAGCCGAAGACCACGTCGCTGAAGGCCTCGATGCGCGAGACCTCGCGGCTGCGCGGACGAAATTCGGTGCCGGGACGGCTATCGCTGTGGGCGTGTTTCTCGGGCATGGGGTCTCGCTGAAACCGCTCTACTGTAGCGCGTCGGCGACAACCTGGGAAGGTGTCTCTGCGTTGAATTCGCCCTCCCACTTGGCCATCACCACCGCTGCCAGGCAATTGCCCAGTACATTGACCGCGGTGCGTCCCATATCCAGCAGTTGATCGACTCCGAGCAGCAGAAAGACCGGCTCGGTGGGAAGCCCGGTTGAGCTGGCCGTCGCCAGCAGAATCACCAATGCCGCTCGCGAGACGCCGGCCACGCCTTTACTGGTGAGCATCAGCGTCAGCATGATCATGAGCTGCTGTCCCAACGATAGATGGATGCCCGAGACTTGCGCCACAAAAATTGCCGCTACCGACAAGTAGAGCGAGCTGCCCGTGAGGTTGAAGCTGTAACCGGTGGGAATGACAAAGGCCACAATTTGCCGCGGGACGCCGATGGCCTCCATTGCCTCCATGGCGCGGGGAAGCGCTGCTTCCGAGCTGGCGGTGCCGAACGCAATCGTGACGGGCTCGGCGACTGCTTTGATAAAGGCCCGCAGCGGCACGCGGAAAATCAAAGCAATGGGCAACAAGACGGCGAGGATGAAGACGATCAGCGTGGCATACAGCGTGAGCAATAGCTTCAGTAGGCTGCCGAGGACGGCGATCCCCGTATGTCCCACAGTGTAGGCCACGGCGGCGCCTACGCCGAGCGGAGCCATATACATCACCAGGTTGGTGAACTTGAACATGGTTTCGCTCAAGCTCTCACAGAATGCCAGCATGGGGCGGCGCTTAGGCTCGCTGATCATCGCCAGAGCAATGGCGAAGATGAGGCTGAAGATGACCACTTGCAGCACTGCGCCGTCAGCCACTGACTTGGCAATGTTCTCGGGAAAAATGTGCAGGATGGTGTCCTCACCGCTGAGTTTGCTGACCGACGAGGTGTCGGCGCTTGTCGTGGCAGGCAGGTGAACGCCGACCCCGGCCTTGCTCAAGTTGATGGCCCCGAGCCCGAGAAAAATTGCGATTGTGGTGACGATCTCAAAGAAGATGATGGAGCGCAGTCCGAGCCTTCCCACCTGCCGCAGGTTGGAGTGCCCGGCGATCCCGACTACTAAGGTGCCGAACAGCAGCGGTGCAATGATTGCCTTAATCAGCCGCAGGAAGATAAGCGCCAGCACGCGCAGATGGGTAGCGAGGTTCGGCAAGTCATGCCCAATCTCGGCGCCCAGCAGCATGGCGATGAAGATCCACGCGGTGAGCGTCCGCCGCAAACACCCATAGACCACCAGCGCGGCAAGCGTGATCCAGCGCAAAGCGACGAAAATCAGGGCGGAGGATGGGCCGCTCATCCGTGAGCAAAACAAGGCGGCCAACGCAGCAATGGCGGCAACGATAAGGGCGATGTTCTGGCGGCGATGGCTGGGGCTGACCATGATTTATCGCAGAATGTCCTCCAATTCCACGCCGCGATCGGTGCGCTGGTCGCGGTACTTCACGATCACCGGAGTGTAGAGTGACAGGCCCCACTCCGCAGCTTTGCCCTTGGTAATTGCACGCGAGCCGGGCACGACCACCGCGCCTTCCGGAACGCGAAGAGGTCCGGTGGCCGAGGCGCGATAAATCTCGCCCTTCACGGTATCGAACAGCGGCGTGGAGCGCGTCAGGATCACGCCCGCGCCCAGCACTGCGCGTGCGCCGACCTGCGTTCCCTCGTACACTCCGCAGTTGCCGCCGATGAGCACGTCGTCTTCGATAATCACCGGAGAGGCATTGATCGGCTCTAGCACGCCGCCGATCTGCGCCGCTGCGCTGATGTGTACGCGCTTGCCGACCTGCGCGCACGAGCCCACCAGGGCGTGCGAATCGACCATGGTGCCTTCGTCTACATAGGCGCCGACGTTAATGAACATCGGAGGCATGCAGACCACGGACGAGGCAACATAGGCCCCGCTGCGCACCGACGAACCGCCGGGAATGACGCGCACCTGTTCGCTGGCGGCGAAGTGGCGCGTCGGGTAGGTGTCTTTGTCGACGAAGGAGAGCACGCGCGGGTCGCCGCTCTCCGCCAGCTTCCCGATGCGGAAGCCGAGCAGGATGCCTTGCTTCACCCACGCATTGGTTAGCCAGACGCCGTTGGCCTTCTCGGCCGCGCGAATGGTGCCTGCCGTCAACGAATCGCGGAAACGCAAAAACGCTGTAGCGGATCCAAGGTCCTTCGTGGCGTCCTGCCCCATGGCGTACAGGCGCTCGATTTCACGCTGAAGTTCATGCATGGCGGGCAGTATACGCGTTGCGTGCGGCGCGCTCCAGCCCGCCTCGCCATCGCGGGACAAAAGTCCGGCCAAAAGCCAATATCATTGTGAGCTGTGATTTCTAGTACAGCAACGGCCACTTGTTTAGCTAGTCACCGGCTGGCTTTGCAGCAGACCTACCTGGGTGGCTACCTCTTCCAGCTTGGCACGGTTTTGTTTCTTCATGGGAACGATTGGCAGGCGATAGACCTCTTCGACGCGGCCCATCATCGCCAGCACGGCCTTCGCCGGGCCGGGATTGGACTCGATGAAGTTCGCCTGCATCAGTGGGAGATACTTGCGGAACAGTTGACGCGCGGTGTCCCACTCATTGGAGAGTGCGGCGCCGGTCATGCGCGTCATCTCCGCGGGGATCTCGTTGGAGGCCACGGAAATGATTCCAACACCGCCCAGCGCTATGACCGCGAGCGTAACCGCGTCGTCGCCGGAGAAAACCAGAAAGTCGTCGGGGACCGACGCGCACACTTCGGCGATCTGCGAGATGTTGCCGCTGGCTTCCTTCACGCCCGCGATGTGGGGAATCTCTGCGAGCCTGAGAAGCGTTGGAGTTTCAATATTGGTGCCGGTGCGCCCGGCAATGTTGTAGAGTACCAGCGGCTTGGTCGAGGCTTCAGCAATCGCCTTGAAGTGCTGATAAACGCCTTCCTGGGTGGGCTTGTTGTAGTACGGCGTCGCCGTCAGAATGTAATTGACGCCGGGGCGCGCCGACATCTCTTTGGTTCTCGCCACCGCCTCACGCGTGTTGTTCGAGGTCGCACCGGCCATGATGGGAACACGGCCGCCCACGGTCTCAATGGTCAGATCAATCACGCGCAGCCACTCGTCGTGCGACAACGTTGGTGTCTCGCCGGTGGTGCCGCAGGGCACGAGAAAGTCGATGCCCGACTCCAGTTGCCAGTGCACCAACTCGCGCAGCGCGGATTCATCGACGCTTTCATCCTGCTTGAAGGGAGTCACCAGGGCGGTACCGCATCCACGCAATCTCATGTCAGCAAGGATAAACCTCGGAGCAGTGAATCTCAAAAACGACGTTTTTCAAGACGAAGGACCCCAGGAGCACGGGGAAATTCTTTCACGCGGAGGACATAGAAGAAAACACTCTCACCCAGGAAACACCGAGGCACGGAGAAGATCAGATCTATGGTTTCCCCTGCGAGGTATTCGAGAATTGGCTGCATGATAATCCTGGGCGGACAAGAGTTGCTACCAGCCATCTGATGAATCGTTCTGGGGTTGAATCAGGGCACGACTTTTAGTCGTGCCGAACGACGCGCAACAACGATCAGGGCTTTAGCCCCTGCAAGAATCATGCCCTCAGGGGCTAAAGCCCAAGTTACGTTGAGTCCTTGCGGCACGGCTGAAGCCGTGCCCTGATACAAAGCGGATAATGAGATGGGTTAGATCGTTTCAGCCGTGCCCTGACATAAAACATTGATGAGATGTATTAGATCGGTTCTAATTCCGCGATCTTAAAGGAAAAGAAATGCCCTGTGTGTCTATGGCGATAGCCTTTCCTTCCATCGTCTCCGTAATGAAAAAAATTCCCGTGTTCTCCGTGGTGAAATCGCCCCTCATAACTGAGTGAAGATGTCCTTGAACTCGTAGAACCCGGTTCTACCGGCGATCCACTCCGCTGCAAGCACCGCGCCCTCGGCAAACGTTCGCCGCGACTTGGCCTCGTGCGTCAGTACTATGCGGTCGCCTGCTGAGTTCAGCTCCAGCGTGTGAATGCCGGTCACCTCGCCTTCGCGTTCGGACGTAATGCCGACTCGCACTCCGGATGCCTGTTCCAAAACGCGCCGCAGCGTCACGGCGGTTCCCGACGGCGCATCTTTCTTGTGAATGTGATGGATTTCGGTGATGTGTCCGCTGTAGTTGTGCTTCAACGCAGGCGCAGCCGCTTGCATGATCTGGTAGAAGAGATTCACGCCGTAGGAAAAGTTTGCGCCGAAGACAAATCCGGTTCCCGCCTGCTCGACTGCATGACGGACGCGCTCTATCTCGCCATACCAGCCGGTGGTTCCGACCACCATTGTGGTGTGGGCGCGCGTGCAGGCTTCCATATTCGCCAAAACCGCATCGGGCGCAGTGAAATCGATCGCCACATCGACGTTGCGCAGATGCTCGGTTGTGAGCCAAGCTGCGTTCAGGTTCACGTCGGCATCAATGCTCTCCACCTGGTGGCCACGCTCGCGCGCCACATCGGCAACCAGCAACCCGGTCTTGCCGGGCCCCAGCACTAGCAGGTTTAGCGAAGAATTGCTCAATCGAACACCTCGGGATCAACGTTGGCGAAAAATTTGGCGTGCAGCCGGCGCACGGCTTCAGGCACGTCGGCTTCGTCGATGACGAACGTCAGGTTGATCNNCGACGCGCCCTGCGAAATCATGCGCACATTAATATCACGAATCGCCTCGAAGATCTGCGCCGCGACGCCAGGCGTGTCCCGCAGGTTGTCGCCCACCAAGCACACGATCGCCTTGCGGCCGAAATACTTTACGAAGGCCAGTTTTTCCAGATCGGCAGCGATCTGCGGAATTGCTTCGTTGGAATCGACGGTCAGCGAAATGCTGACCTCGGATGTGGATACGACATCGACGGCGCAATGATGGCGGGCAAAAATCTCGAAAACCTTGGCCAGGAAGCCGTGCGCCATCAACATGCGGGCGGCAACAATCTCGACCACGGTGATGCGGGTCTTGGCGGCAATGGCTTTGAATAGCGAGTGCGAACGCGGCGTACGCGACAAGATGCGAGTGCCTTGATTCGACGGATTGCGCGAGTTCAGCACCAGCACCGGAATGTTCTTCTCGACTGCAGGCAGCACGGTCGCCGGATGCAATACCTTGGCGCCGAAGTAGGCGAGCTCAGCGGCCTCTTCGAAGCTGATGAGTTTGATGCGGCGGGCATCGGGACAGATACGCGGGTCGGTGGTTTTCATGCCGTCCACGTCGGTCCAGATCTCGATGCGCTCGGCGTTCAGGCCCGCGCCGACCAGGGCGGCGGAAAAATCGGACCCTCCGCGGCCGATGGTGGTGGTGGTGCCTTCCCGCGTGGCGCCGACGAAGCCGGCCATGATCGGTACCCTTTGTTGCTCGATCAGCGGCTGGACGCGGTCCTGCAAACGATCGTTCGTCTCTTCCACCTGAGGTACGGCGCGGCTGTGCTGGGCGTCGGTGACGATCACTTGGCGCGCGTCCACTAGGGTTGCGGGAATGTCGCGTGTCAGAAATGCAGCGGTAATGATCATGCTCGACAGCCGCTCGCCAAAGGAAACGACATAGTCAGAAGTACGCGGAGTGAGCTCGCCGACGGCCGAGATCCCGCGCAGCAGCTCTGCGAGTGAATCGAACTCGGAGCCCAGCTCGCCATGCAGTGCGGTATGCAGGCCCGTGCCCAGCAATTCGCCGGCAGTAACGTAGTGCCGCTCGCGAAGACTGCGGCAGATGTCGAGAGCCGGTGCGCGTTCGCCGCGACCAGCGGCTGCGGCCATCGCCAGCAACTGGTCGGTAACCTTGGCCATGGCGCTGACCACCACGAAGGGACATTCGGCCAGACGCGATTTCACTATGCCGGCAACGCGATCGATGGCTGCCGCGTCTTCGACCGAAGTGCCACCGAACTTCATTACGATCACGGTCGCACCGCCATCCCACCCCAGCACATGCAAAATCGGCGTGCGCCGGGGGCCCCGGTTTCAAGTGGTGTTCCGTCCCGACACCGCAATGTCGCAACCATTCTCGCCCGCTGCGATAATTCCCGGGTCACGACAGCAGACCCTGAACTTTCAGGAGTTCGGCATTAAGCAGCGCGGCTCCCGCCGCTCCGCGAATGGTGTTGTGCGATAGCACCGTGAACTTGTAATCAAGTACGCCACAAGGACGCAACCGGCCGACACTGACCGTCATGCCATTGCCGCGGTCCAGGTCAAAGCGCGGCTGTGGACGGTCGGGCGCGACGTCGTAAACAATCGGCTGGGCCGGGGCCAAGGGCAATTTGAGCTGCTGCGGAGTGGAACGGAACTGGTTGAACGTGGCGATAATTTCGTCGGCAGTAGCCTTTTGCTTGAGCTTCACTGACACCGACTCGGTGTGGCCGTCTTCCACCGCGACGCGATTGCAGTGCGCCGTCATGCTGAAGTTGGCGTCCTGCACATGATCGCCATCCAGACGGCCGAGGAGCTTGCGCGTCTCCTCTTCCATCTTTTCTTCTTCCTTGGCGATGTACGGAATCACGTTACCGAGGATGTCGAGCGAGGCCACGCCGGGATAGCCCGCCCCACTAACCGCCTGCATGGTGGTAACAAAGAGCGACTCGATACCGAACTTCTGATGCAGTGGCGCCAGCGCGACCACCAGGCCAATCGCCGAGCAGTTGGGATTGGTAACGATGTAGCCGCGCGAGTCTTTGCGCCAGCACTGCCGCTCGATCAAGGCGAGGTGATCGGCGTTGACCTCGGGAATGATGAGCGGAACATCTTTTTGCATGCGAAAGGCGCTGGAGTTGCTGACCACGGCGCAACCGGCGGCGGCAAACTGGGGCTCCAGTTCGCGAGCGAAGCCGGCGTCGAGCGCCGCGAAAATGACTTGCGGCGCGCCCTCGGGCGCGGCGTTCGAGACCGTCATCTTGCGCACACGCTCAGGGATTGGGGTTTTCAGACGCCAGCGCACTGCCTCGCCATAAGCTTGTCCGGCGGAGCGATCGGAGGCCGCCAGCCACGCCACCTCGAACCAAGGGTGAGCTTCCAGCATCTGGATGAAGCGCTGACCAACCACTCCGGTAGCGCCAAGAATTCCGACAGGGATTTTCTGCTGTGACATTTTGGTATGAAAAATCAAGTTATATCACGTCTGAGCCTAGCCAAGGGCAGGCTGCAGAGTTGTTGGCAGTCTTGGCAGAGGCGGCCTTGGTTTGGACCATTCCTCAGCGTTTGCAAGGAATGAGTCGCAAGAGTGCAACAATCTCGCGTGCAATCTGTTCGGCCGTCTTGGGCCCGGCGTTCACGATGAGTCCGGCTCTTCGATAAGACGGCAAGCGCTGAGCGTGGAGCGCATAGAATGCATCGGCATCTTCCGCCAGCGGCCTGGGATTGTCCGGACAGCGCGCGCTTGCCGCGCGGCAGCGGTGCAGCAATTGCTCCACCGCGACGTCGAGGAACACCACATGGGCCCGATAGGCTCGCAGCAGGTCGGCATTCTGCGGCTGAACGAAGGTGCCACCTCCTAGCGCAATCACGGTGGGAGCGGAGGCCGATTCAAGCACGGTGTGCAAAGCGTCGGTTTCAAGCTCGCGAAAGCCGGGCTCGCCATGGCGTTCGAAGATTTCGCGGACGCGCAACTTCTCGCGGCATTCGATCTCGTAGTCGAGATCGCAGGAAATCCAGCCGAGAAGATTTCCCAGAGTGCGGACCACCGTGCTTTTGCCTGCCGCCATGAATCCGGTAAGGGCAACAATCTGGGGGAAAGGGACTGGTTTGCCGGGTTTAGGGTCCGCACACATGTAGGTAGATAGTCGACGGCGCTGATCTAGCAGGCGGCGCAAGTTCGATGGAATGGCGAAGGTTGCGAGGAAATTCTAACATCGAAGCGCGATAGCGCGGCGGAGGCATGGGACGCCAGAACTAGCGTAGAAGGCTGGCAACCGCCCCCAAGGCTTTCTACGTCAGATGTGGTAGTGCCATGCGACCCACGGGGGATGATCGCCAATCCAACATCGGATACTGTTTGCGTCATGCAACTCATTCAGATTGGCGAAGTCAAGCAGAAGACAGTTCTGGAGCTGGTGCAGGAGATGGCGGCACGTCAGCTGACGGAAATCGAACAACTGAAAATTGCCGCTCAGAACCGATCGCGAAGCCGGCATTCTGGGCAGGTCCGGGTGCGCTGCAGTTCCGCAAAGCGACTGAGCTAATCGGGGGAAGACTGCGCGCCGTATCCGGGCTACCGTTGCGGAACTCCGGTAAGAACGATTCTCGTTACACCCTCATTCCTGGATTTCTATCGCTCCTACCCTCCTGGTCAAAAATATAAAACCACGACCAGCAGTGGCCTGGGCCTTGATCTGGATTGACCGCACGGACTCTGCGATTTAGACAAAGACACGCCTGTGGAATGCTTCCGCCCATATCGAATCCGGCGGCGAAGCGGGGCACCAACCCTGGAAATGCTGTACCATCCGAGCGAGGTGTAGCAATGTCATTTCGTAATGGAGACAAGTCCCGGGAACACCGGCTGCGCAAGGCCAAGCAGAAGAAACGCGAAAGTGCTCGCGAGCTGGACAGCAAGAACGAGGCGAACGCCAAGGCGGCCGCAGGCACATCGGCAAAGCCGCAGGGCTGAGTCGGCCGAAGCTTCTCGGAGTTACTGGGTGGCTAGCTTCGCGTATTCGGCTTTGGCTTGCTCCAGGAAAGGGACGTCGGGGTCGGCGTCTTTCCAGAGCGCAAAGAAATCCTGATATGACTTGCGAGCGGCTTGCTGGTCGCCGATCATCGCTTGAGCTCTCCCGAGCTGCAAATGCGCAAGAGCGCCCAGCGCGAAATTTCCAATAATCCCGCGGTGGTCGAGCATCTTCTGGAACTCAACCGCCGCCTGCTGTCCCTGGCCCGCTTGCAGGTACGCCTGTCCCCGAATGTACACCGGGTACAGACTCCCAAAAGCTGCGACGCCCGCAGTTGTGCTGCCCAGTTCATAAGGCGTTGTAACTTTCAGAATATCGATCACCTCGCTCGGGTTGAACTTTCCCAGCTCGATTGCCGCCCGGATGGTCGGAAGCCAATAGTTCTGTGTCATCGTATCCAGAGGGAGCTCGTGGTTTAGCTTGTCAACCAGCTTTTGGGCCCTTCCTGCGTCTCCTGCGCGTGCCAGCGCAAGCGCCGCTTTGACTTCCACATCAGGCTCGGTGTTGAGCGCCAATGCCTCTGCCGCCCGTTGCCGAGCCCCGACGGAATTGCCGGTCTCGGCCTCTCGCAAAGCTTCATTAGCTCTCCATTCCGCCGCTGCTTCCTGAACTTCGGCGTGCTTTGCCGATTGCACCGCTCCTGCAGAAAGCTGACGTGCCTTGGCGATGCGGCCATAGTACGCTTCGGTATCGGACTGGGCCGATAGCAACCGGTCCTCCTCGCCCGGCCTGCCCATGGCCCATGCCAACTGCTCTTGCATGGCAGCATTGTCACCCCGAAGAACCGCCAGCGAGTAGGTCAGCTCGCGCAAGAACGGACTATCGTCCCTCCGGCGTGCTTGTTCGAGGAGAGCTTGGGCGTCGTCCAGCCGATTCAAGCAAACGTACACACCTATCAGGTTGTAATCGGAATGTCCGGACAGCCGAATTCCTTCCAGCATTTCGATTTCAGCTTTCTTGTAGCGACCTAGCTGAGTGTAGATAAAACCTAAAGTGGCGTGTGGCTTGGGATCCTCTGGGTAGGTCTGTATCCACTCTGAATAGGTCTCGATGGCCTTTTCCATCTGCCCGGTCACCAGCATGTAATGATATCCCTCGAATTGCAACTGCTCCCGCTGGCTTACCCGGTCGCGCAGTTCATAGGCTTTATTAAGGTTCTCAATCTCCGACTTGGTATCGCCGAGATTGTGGTAAACCGCTCCCAGAGAAGCGTACGCGCGAGCAAAGTTTGGATCCATTTCCAGCGCGCGTTTAAGGTATGGAATAGCGCTGGCCTGCGACAACATCTTCTGAGCTTGGGTAAACGCCACGAGGGCTTCCAGCGACGAGGTGGTAGCTCTTTCCAGTGGCGTGTTGAACTTTTCCACGGAGGGCCGCGATTCCCCCAGCTTCTTGCGCAACTGGTTGCCCACTTCCCCGAGCACCTTCACCACCTGGTTGCGGTTCTCCGCCTCTGCCACGGCACTGGCGATGCTGTCCCCTGTCTGACAGTTCGTCGCCTTCAGAGTAATCAGGTAATGATCTCCAATCGCGGCGATTGAACCTTCCAGTAATAGCTTGCTGTTATTTCGCAGGCAGACCTCAGCCGCGACCTCTTTTGTGATCCTCTGGTCCGCTGGGCGGTTCATCAACCTCATCGTTTCAATCACTTTGCGCTCGGAAAGCACGGTCAATAATGGCGACTGCTCCAACTGAATGGCTAGTGCCTGCTTCAACGTGTCATTAAACGCCGCGTCGCCGGTCGTGTTGTTGAAGTCGGCCAGCACGATGGTGTCTTTTTCGGTCAGCGCGCTGGCGCGTTGCGAGTGCCAATAGACGATGCCGGCAATCAAGGCGATAACCATCACCGTAACCAGCGTAAGCCGGAGCCAATTGCGGGGTCGCGTTGTAGCAGGCAGTGAAGCGACGGCTGGTGCGAGCTCAACAGCGACGGCGGCCGGAGCGGAAGAGGCGACAATGGCCGGGGTTGCGACTTCGGAGGGTAAGAGAGCGGTAGCCTTGCCGGGGTCAACCATCGCAACGGGCGCGGCGCCGGCAGTAGCGGGCAAGGCGCTGCGCAGTCCGGACTGGGACTCAACCACGGTGGGCTGCGCTGCAATGGTCTTCGCGCTGACCGGCGCGAGGAAACGGTAGCCCTTGCGGGGAAGGGTCTCCACATAGACCGGATTATCTGTATTGTCGCCCAGCACGGTGCGGATCTGCTTGATGCACTGGTTCATCCCGTGCTCGAAGTCGACGTAGGTTTCGCCTCCCCAGACTTGCTGCCGGATTTCCTCCCGAGTGACGATTTGTCCCGAACTGCTAGCCAGCAAAGCCAGAATCCGAAACGGTTGTGGCGAGAGTTTCAGAGGGATGCCGTTCTTGCGCAGTTCTTCGGTAGCGAGGTTCAACTCGAAGCTTCCGAAGCGAAGTAGTTTCTGCGTGGCGCCCAAGAAACAAACCTGAGTAAACCGATTGGGCGCGATTATATACCCCCAATTCCCCTGCCGAGCATTCTTTTATTTGATGACATCGGGTGTTAACTCCCAGCCGCTCAATCGCTTGGCCGCTGACCCGGAACTTACCTCCAAATGATCTCGCAAGTATTGATCGGGCGGGCGCGGCGGCGCATTGTGCGCTCATGAAAGCGAGGTTCACACCTATGAAAACCGATCTACGGGAACTGTACCAAGGCGCGCAGACCTTATTCCGCGCTTTCTGCTACCTGCAGCCCCGGATGGAGAGTGCTGGGACGCAGCCGCAACCGATGAACGCCGAGACCTTGGCCGGGTGTGTCTTACACGCCTGCATGGCGAAGCTGATGGGTGAGATTCGGCAGCACAGGACAGGGTCTCGCATGGGGTTGACGGTCTGATGGGCCGTTTCTCCATATCCACGCGAACGTTACGGTTCGCACCACCGCAACCTGGCGCCGCTGGGGTTCGCGTCGCCCTTGCTCCGGAAGCCTGACGGACATTTCACGGACCAAACCGGCCCCAGGCCCAAGCAGTGAAATTCAATCAATACTTTAAGGAGAAAAGACAATGAAAAACACTATGAACACAATGAAACTCGGATTGGGAACGGTCGCATCGGCGCTGCTTTTCGCCGCGTTGGCGGTGGCCCCAGCACGGGCACAGAACCCGCCTCCGGGATGGATCTTCCAGTTAGCCGGCCCGGGCCAAGGCGTGCTGTCAAACTATCAGGAGTACACAGCTACCTTTACCGCGGACTCGAACCTCACTTATGTATCGTTCGCATTCCGCGAGCAACCAGCGTTTTTCGCCTTTGACGATGCGTCGGTGGTCGACTTGACCCATCCCAACGGCAATATGCTCAACGACGCGGGCTTTACCAACGCCCAGGTGGGGCAGACTGTCCCGACCGGCTGGGGGCGCTGGATACAACCCATCGATACGTCGTTTATTGGTCTGGTCAGCAATGGGCCAGGATCCAGCTGTGCTCCCAACCAGGGCGGTCCCCTCAGCGGGGGAAACTTCTGGTGCGATGGCTCCGTTCAGGGCTATGACGCCCTGTGGCAGGCACTCAACACCCACCCCGGGGACAGCTACCAGGTCAGCTTCTACCTAGGCGACAACTCGGGCGAAGTCCCGGTCGACCCCAGTATCGACATGTTTGCCTATGCCGGCGACTCGCTGCCGAACGGCACGGAAAACCTTCCCGAGCCTTCTTCGCTGGCCCTGTTCGGTACAGGGGTGCTTGGTGTGGCCGGCATGATCCGCCGCAAGCTGAGCCCGTAGTCCTAACCACTCCGAGGCCGCTCGCCCCAGCGGCCTTCGCTCATGTCCCCGCGACGCCACCGTTCGCACCACGCATCCTGGCGCCGCTCAGCCTTTGAACTTTCGCTAAAGCCTTATGGCCAAAGGAGGTCATTATGAAAAACCAAATTCGTATCGCTACCCTATCGTTGCTCGCCCTTGTCTGCCTGGCGCTGGCCGCCGTTCCTGCCTCCGCTCAACAGATGAATCTCTACGACAACGGTCCGGCAAACGGCAACGTTAATGCTTGGACCATTAATAGCGGCTACAGCGTCAGCGACAGCTTCGCTCTGACCTCAGGCAGCGGAAACGATTCCCAAGTCAACGGCGCAGGGCCCTTGGCGGCCCGTGTCGGCACCGAACTCGAAAACGTCTCATTCAGTGCGTGGGTCTCGCCGGGCGATACCCTCACCTCGGTTGGGGTACAGATAGGCACCTCAGCGTTCGATAACTCGCTGTTTGACGGAATTGTCAGCCTGACCCAGGCGAACTGCTCCGCGAATGGTTTCGGATTCAACGTTTGCACCGAGACCGGCAACTTCAATGGCCCGACATTGGCCAACGGAAATTACTGGTTAACGTTGGGCCACGCGACCGACACGGCCGATAGCCCGGTTTACTGGGATGAGAACTCCGGCGTAGGTTGCCAGTCGTCCGGTTGTCCTTCGCAGGGGCAGGCGAGCGGAATCGGCTCTATTCCTTCGGAAGCTTTCGACCTTTCGGGAACGACCGTTTCCCAGGGGTCGACCCCAGAACCGAGCACCTTGTTGCTGTCTGGCACGAGCATCTTAGGTTTAGCTGGTTTGCTCTGGCGNNACTTAGTCCTTAATCCCCTCGACCACAGAGGCCGCTCCCTAGGCAGCGGCCTCGTTCTTGAGAGCGCCTGGATCAATGAGCACCCGTTCAATCAGTGAGCTTGCAGTGCCAGAAATCAGGCCGCCTTCTTCCATTCGGTGAAACAGCCGCAGAAAAGAATGGCTCCTCAGGTAGGACTCGAATCCCCGCATCAACGTACATTCAACAAGATAGAGAGCAACAGATGGCAGTTTTTAACGACCTTAGTGCACGGTAAGCAATCGCAACGGCAGGTGAATGGCAGGTGGAACGGGTGGAACACGGGGGCAGCGGCGGTGCGCCTTAACCAACGGCCCTACCACCCAAGGTTTTTCGTGACAAAACCGCCTCAAACGTCTAGGATACGCTCCGATATAATGAAATCTAGGACTCGTCCATGATTCGCAACGCCAAAGACCTCTCGCCCGACCAGAAGACCGTTCTGGAAAGCCTGCTCGGACGCCGCATACTGGCAGATGAGGCTATCAGCGTCCGCGCTATTGAGCCCCCTGCCCTCTCTGAGCAGCGGCGGCAAGAGCAATCCGGGCAGCTGAGGAAGTATTTCGCCGAAGTGGATTCCCGCCGCAAACCAGGCTCCGCAGAGGAAGCCGACGAAATCCTCACCGAGGCCATCAGAAGCACCCGTCCCAGCTATCGCCCGCACCAGTGAAGATCGTCCTCGATACGACGATCTTGGTTCGAGCCAATGAGCGCTCGCACGGTCTCGCCCGTGAATTGCTATTGAACGTCGTTGACAGCAAACATACGCTATTGCTTTCAAACGAGATGCTGCATGAACTCGCCAGGGTTTTGCGTTATCCCCGCTTACCAGCGTTCTACGACCTGACCGAGAGCCTTGTTTTCGACTACGTCAATTTCCTCCACCGAGCCTTGGAAATTGTGGAGCTGAACCCTCTTGTAGCCTCACCCATCCGGGATGTAAACGACATCATCGTTATGCAGACGGCCATCATCGGCGAGGCAGACATATTGTGCACAAAGGACAGTGATTTCTTCGAGGACCCTGCCAGGGAATATCTGAGCAAGCTGGGAATCGCCGTTCTCGACGACATTTCCCTGATACATCGCTTGCGCTCCTGACGATCAATTTCTCTTAGTTCGAGACAGCGGGCGGTGGCAGGGCAGTATCTCATCGAGCGGTAGCTCTCCCTGGGCACTGGAGCTTTTGAGCTTGTAGCCACGAATGAACGTGAGCCGGTCGCCGTTGAACATATACCGGATATTCACGAAATACAGGCCATCCACTAGGCTCTCATAAAGGAATTCGCGCTCCAACAGTTGCCGCAACCCGCGGCGGTAGGTTCGCTCGGGGATGTCGAGGCCGAGTGTTTTCGCCAGATGCCACGACAGGGCAATCTCATCGCTATTCGGTTTTTCTTGTAGCTGCCGGTAGACGGTGAATTCGTGCAATTCGGAGATGCGCCTGCCTGCAACATCTGCGGTTCTCTAATGGTACGTGGCGGAACCTGCTACCGCTGCATGACGTGCGGAAGTACAAGTGGGTGCTCATAGCAGTGCAGTCCCCATTGTAATTCATCCCTATACAGGGTAGATTTATAGCACCATGCATGCTGCAGAATTTACCGTGGCTGAAGCCTCCTGGGTGACGGGTTTATCCGTGAAGGCAGTCAATAAAGCGATTGAGGACGCCGCTGTGCCAGTTCGAACCGTTCGCGCAGGCGGAGCGCGTCGCCGTTTTGTCCCCTATGCGAGCCTGCTCTGCCTGCAGCTTCATGCAGAGGGTCTGAAGCGGCTGCCGTTGCAGATGCGAAGGGAAGTGTTTCGCCGAGTGTTGAACGAGCCACAGCAGAAGCAACTAAAGTACAGCGATGCGCTAATCATTAATGTAGGGGGAGCGAGGGGGAAAATGAGCAGCAGGCTTCAGAACCTCGAGAAGGCCTCAGGCACGGTCCAATCTGACCCAGAGATTATGGGGGGCACGCCTGTGTTTCGTGGGACGAGAATTCCCGTTTACCTGGTGGCCGACATGATCGAACAGGGGACTCCGATCAACGAGATCCTGGAAGGGTACCCTGCGCTGACTCGCGAGATGGTGGAGTTCGCGTCCATCTACGCGTCTACCCATCCACGGCGTGGCCGACCGCCGATACCGCCATGGTCTGGAAATAAACCGGTAGGGCGCAAGAAGGGCAAGTTGGGATGCGTGGCGTAAAATTCGACTCGCTAGCCGAAAAAGAAGGATAATGACGGCATAGGGGTGCCAGGGTATGACGATCCAGATCGAACTTAACCCGGAAGTGATGGAGCGGCTTGCTGCGGAAGCCGAAGCGGAAGGCATTGCGTTGGAAGAGTATGCGGAACGCCTGCTGCGGGAGGCGATTGCCACCCACGCCGAGCCCCAAGGGCAGCGTTCTGTTGCAGAGCTTCACGCCATGCTCGCCGGAATCGCGGAGGGTTCAGAGAAGTTGCCGAAGGTGCCAACCTCGGCATTCACCCGCGAGAGCTTTTACGAGGACCGCCGCTGAAAATGGCCGACACGCGCTACTTGATTGACAGAAATATCCTGATCCGCTGGGGTGCAGCCCAGTGATCCTGATTATAAGTCGTTGAGTCTGCTCTTGAGGCGCTAGCCGACCAAGGAGCGGTCCTCTGCTTCACCTCACAGAACGTCGCTGAGTTTTGGAACGCCTGCACTCGACCAGCCGACCAAAATGGATATGCATTGTCACCGCAGGAGACCGACCGGCGCGCACGGTTATTTGAGTCGCGGCTTCGCCTTCTCGCGGATAACCTGGCAATTCATCAAGAATGGCGCCGTTTAATCGTGACGCATAACGTGTCAGGAGTTCGAGTTCACGATGCGCGCCTGGTTGCCGCGATGCGGGTGCACGGAGTGAAGCGCATTCTAACGTTTAATCAGAAGGACTTCGCTCGCTTCCTTGACATTGAAGCCATCCACCCCGCGGCCATTTCCTGATTCTCTCCTAGATTCCTGCTCCTGATCCCTCTTGGCCAGCATGATGGCCAGCCATGAAGCCCAAGGCCGCATGCCTCGGGTCAGTGCCGCCGCTTGGTTGTCAAGTACCTCGCCGCACCACTCTCGCAATCAATCGCACATTCTCAATAAGGAGGCTTAATGCCATGCAGAAGGTTCTGCTGATTGGATATCTCGGCCGTGATCCTGAGGTGAAGTACAGCCAACAGGCAACGGCCATCGCGCAGTTCTCAGTCGCCACCACGGAACGATGGAAGGACAAGGGCAGCACGCTGCAAGAACACACGGAGTGGTTTGCCGTAAAGGCCTTCGGCCGCCGTGCCGAGGTCGTCGGCGAACACCTCCAAAAAGGATCCCGTATATACGTAGAGGGTCGAAAGCGCACCGAGTCATGGGACGACAAACAGACGGGGGCCAAGCACTACAGGGATCTCGTCTACGTCGACAGGATCGAGTTTCTGGATTCCAAGGGCAGCGGGAACGGCAATGGCGAGACCGCGGAAGGCGCTTCCGACGCGACAACAGTGACGGAAGAGGACGTGCCGTTCTGACGAACGATCTCGATTCCAACGTCCATCTATTCCCGTACGTGCGCTAAGCACTGTTCTCATCAAGTGACATTCGAAGCAGATCGTACCGATCCCACCAAAGCGGCTGTCGAGTGGGTATTCCGGTGAAGGTGAACATCGATTCCGGAGGCAAGCCGAACGGCGTTCCGGAATGAAGGTGAACAGCAGTCGGAGCGAAGCGACGCTGGCGTGATGATTGTGCAAGAAGTGTTCGGCTTCGTCAAGCGAGATGGTCCGGGAGAGGTGGGCCGAAGCGAAGCGGAGGAGGTCCGGCGGGGATTGGGGGTGCAGGGGAAAGGGGCGGCAGCCCCTTTGCCCCTGCCTCCTCGTTGTAGAAGAGACGAGTGGGTTTCGCTAATAATTCTGTCCTGGACGGATTGGGTGCGAGTTGGCCTGTTCGCGCCAGCTACTCTCGAGCAGCACAGTAAGTCTCATATCGTCAGGACCTTGCATCGTAATCTCAAATTAAGTTGACATGCAGACTGCTATAGCGCGAGACTGCAGCCGCGGTCGCGACCGACGCAAGGCCTCTCGGAGCCACATTGCGATTTGCCCAGCGATGTGGGACGGCTGAGAGCGGGCCGATGCTCAGCCAGGAGATTTCCTGGCGATGAAGGAGAAAGATCGTGAAGCGCTCAGAGCAACATTGGAGTTTGACAAGGTTTCGGCGGTTCGTCGCGGCCGGGTTTTTCATCCTGCTTGCGACGGCGGTCGCCGCGCGGGCGCAAACGTTCACTGTGTTGTACAGCTTCGGCAATGGCAGTGGATCAGCCCCATTTGCCGGCGTCACTTTGGATCAGCGTGGCGCAATCTATGGCACTACTGCTGAGGGAGGCGCCGGCTGTGGCACAGTGTTCCGTTTGTCGCACTCGGGAGGGGGTTGGGTCATCAACACAATCCATACCTTCCACGGAGGAACGGCCGATGGGTGTTATCCGTATGCCAGGGTGGTCTTCGGCCCGGACGGCCTGCTCTACGGCACCACCACTTACGGTGGTGCCAACAACTCGGGAACCGTTTTCAGCCTGCGACCGCCTCCTTCAGTCTGCCGCGCTGTGCTCTGCCCCTGGATAGAGACTGTGCTCGATAGCTTCACTGGTGGCCGGGATGGCGCCTATCCATATTATGGAGACCTTAGCTTCGATCAGGCTGGCAGCATCTATGGCACAACTGAGATGGGCGGCGCTCGCAATGGAGGCGCAGTCTTCAAGCTTACTCCATCCGGCAGCGGCTGGACTGAGAGCGTGCTGTGGAGCTTCACCGGAGAGGCCGACGGTGACCAGCCGATCAGTGGCGTCATTTTTGATAATGCCGGCAATCTTTATGGCACGACTTCTAACGGAAATGACTTGACCGAGTTCGGTACGGTCTACGAATTGTCGCCTTCCCAGTCGGGCTGGACGGAGACAACGCTTTATGACTTTACGGACGGGGACAATGGGAGCGGCTCCGGTGGTCTCGTCATGGATTCGAACGGTAACCTGTTTGGGTTCACGGGCGATTTTTCCCCTGGCGCCGCTTACGAACTGACGCCGTCGAACGGCAGCTGGACATTCACCGTCTTGCAGGTCTTTGAAGGCGGAGACGGCGGACCCGTCGACTCCCCGACTCTCGATTCCCAAGGAAATCTCTACGGAAGCCTACCCACCGGCGGGAACGATTATGGCGAAATCTTTAAGTTGACGCCCTCAGGCGATGAATGGATCTATACACCTTTGTTCGATTTCAACGGAAGCAATGGAAGCTTTCCGATGGGCGGCGTCACCCTCGACGGCAACGGCAACCTGTACGGTACTACCCCGGTGCCAGGTAATGGCACGGTGTGGGAGATCACGCCGTAAAGCAGTGGTAGTGGCCAGTGGTCAGTCGTCCGTCCGCGCGAGTGCAAGGAAGAATCATGGCCCGCTTCGAGGTTTACGCGGCAAGATCAGTGAGACGGATTTGTGGACGGCGGTGGCCGCGACAGCCGGCGCGATACTTTTGCTCTTCGCGGCGACCCGGTCGCAAGCCCGGCGCCTCGCCGCTGCTGTTTGGCAAGTATCTGATGGACCATTGCGCGTTCATCGGCCTGGAGGATATCTCGGACGGGTTGCCAAGCTATCGGGAAGAAGTCGTACCAGTTCTAGCCGTTATGGTTACGAAGAGCTATCGGATAGCCTTCTGATTTCGGTTGGCTACCCGATATCCTTCCGCCGATGGGAGGGCAGGGGAAGACTGCCCGTATGGAATGGAAGATTCTGGTCGGTGAGTACCACTCTCGTCCCACGCTTCGGCCTAAATTCTGTAGTGACCCCTCATTTGCAAAGTGTCATTACGCCCGTCGCGAATGAGACACATCAGAAGGCGCAAGTTTTATCGTAAGTAACTGATAATAAGTAGTTTATCGAGAAAACGCCTGTCGCTGTCAAATTTATTATAACCGGATTAAATGTACCTGTTAAATGTACAATACATGTTAATAGGCACTTATATGCCATTTAACTACAGTATATACCAAATGGTATATTTATGCCTATTATGCTTGATATTCGTGTCAATCGGTCATAATATGCTGATATGCCAGAGATTAGGTTCCAGACTCCGGAAGAACTGCAGATTGCTCTGGGCGAGCGCGTCCGCAGGCTTCGCCTGTCGCGTAACATAGACCAGCGCGCAACCGCGGATAAAGCGGGGATTTCAGAAAAGGCACTCCGCAACCTCGAAGCGGGGCGCGGCTCTAACGTCGAAACTCTCCTCAGAACCCTGAAAGCACTGGACGCCTTGCAAGGAATTGAGGCGCTTGCGCCAGAGGTCACTGTTGATCCCCTCGCATTATTGCACTCGCCCAAGCCGCCACAGCGGGTCCGCAGAGCAAGAAGACAGCGAAAGGGTGACCTGTGAAACATGTTCCGGTCATTGAAGTTCGGGTTTGGGGAAGGCGGGTTGGCGCTTTGGCTCTTGATGACCGGCTGGGATATTATGCGTTTGCTTACGAGCCGGCGTGGAGGCGTACTGGGATTGAGTTAGCGCCTTTAATGCTACCCCTTGATGCTCGAAGCTCTGCATTTGTTTTCCCTAATCTCCCCCATGCTACCTTTCATCGCCTGCCAGGAATGCTGGCGGACGCATTGCCGGATGATTTCGGCAACGCGCTCATCGACGCATGGATGGCGGAGCGCGGTTTGGCAAAGAGTGAAGTAACTCCGCTAGATCGCCTGGCATACATGGGAAAACGAGGAGTGGGAGCACTGGAGTTCAAGCCGGCGCGGGGCTCTCATAGCGAGAGCGCGGCTCCTCTTGAGATGAAATCCCTGGTGGAAAACGCAAGGAAGCTAACGGAGGGAGACCTCACGATTGACGCGCACGCCCACGCGGCGCTCGCAAACATCATTCACGTGGGCACCTCGGCGGGCGGCGCGCGCGCGAAGGCGGTAATCGCATGGAATCCTAAGACGAACGTAATCCGCAGCGGGCAGTTCGACGCCGCCGAGGGTTTCGAACACTGGCTTCTGAAGTTTGACGGCGTTGGTCAATACGCCGAGTTGGGCACGGGTGCCGACTACGGCCGTATCGAATATGCCTATCACCTCATGGCAAAGCAGGCCGGCATCGACATGTATGAATGCCGTTTGCTCCAAGAGAATGGACGGGCTCATTTTATGACCCGCCGGTTTGACCGCGAAGTGGTAAACGGGCAGACGATCAAACATCACGTCCAGACACTCTGTGCAATGGATCATCTGGACTTCAAGCAGCGCGGCACACATGCCTACGCTCAGCTCTTCATGGCTGTTTCACAGCTTGGTTTGGGCGATGCGGCATTGGAACAGATCTTTCGCCGCATGGCCTTCAATGTGATGGCCCGTAACTGTGACGACCATACGAAGAATTTCGCTTTTCGTCTAAAACAGGGAGAGAGCTGGGAACTGGCTCCGGCATATGATGTGACCCATGCCTATAACCCAAAAGGCGAATGGACTTACCAACACCTGATGAGTGTGAACGGCAAGTTCAAGGATATTGCGCGCGCGGACATTCTCATGGAGGCAGAACGGTTCGGGGTCAGCCGCCCCGGCGACCTGTTAGACGGGGTCCGCGCTGCGCTGGGTGACTGGCCACGATTCTCCAAAGAGGCGGGTTTGAGTGATTCTGCATCGCAGCGCGTGGCGGCGGACTTTCGCTTGCTATGAACCTATCTAGTTTCCCCGAGTAAATCTACGGAAACGGCCCGGCGCAAAACCGGGAGCGGACGGGCAGGGGGCCAGCGACATTTTCGAACGAGGCGAATCTCTCCACGCCAAGGTTTGGAATGAATTGGAATGAAAATGCACTTTGGCTGCTCTGCAAGTCTTTGAAACAATGGTGGCCAGGGACGGAATCGAACCGCCGACGCCAGCCTTTTCAGGGCTGTAGTCTCCCGTAGCTAACCTGCTGAATATATTATACTTGACTCTCCTTGTCCTCTCGTTCTTACCCAAAATATTGGAACGTTAATGGAACGTGCGGATGCTGGAGTTCGCCTCACGAACTCAGCAGGGAAGTAGCTCGAGGGAGAAGCACATGGAATCCACGAACGGCGGTCTCCTCGGAGCCGGCCAATTCGTAACCTGTCGCCTGGACGAACGGCGCCCTCATCCGAGCTACTCCCGGCATAATCTCGCCGTTTCAGTTTCCCAACTGTCCGCGCTCACAGCGCCAGATGACCGGGTGTCTGAAGAACCGATCACTACGATGAGCGCGGGGCCCGACTTCGGGTCCATTTGCAGTTCGAGCGCCGTAGAGGTTATCTCTGCAGTGCCGCCGCAGCCTTTCCACCCGGGCGCGATGACTCGGTTGGAGGGGTGTCCGGTTGTTCGTTCCCCAGAACAACTGCGGCTACATCGCGCGCTGGAAGAACTCGGCTGGACCGGTGTAATAGACGAGTTCAACGAGGCCGCCCGACTGACGAACCCGTCTGTAACCGAGCCGATTCTGATCTCGACGAACGGGACGATTCTCGCCGGCTTTGGGCGCTGGCGGTTGGCGCTCTTGGAGGGTAGGCACGAAGTCCACTGCATCGAATATCCGATCAGGGAAGAAGAATCGATACAGTTTATTCTTAACCACCACAAGCCGGGGCGTGGATGGAATGCTTTTGTCCGTATTCGCCTGGCGCTAAAGCTAGAGCCCTACTTCCAGCAGAGGGCGCTCGATAATATGCGCGCCGGGGGCAAGTACAAGGGTTTGGCAAATTTGCCGGAAGCTCTGCATATGGATGTCCGGCAGCAGATTGCCGACGCTGCCGGGGTTGGTACTCGTAACGTCAGCAACGTAAAGACGATATTGAAGATCGCTCACCCGCGAGTGAAAGCGGCCTCGCAAGAAGGCACTCTAACGATTAACCGTGCGATGCAGTTCTGCAAATTGCCCAAGGCCGAACAGTTGGAGCGCTTCATCCGTCACAGTGAGGATCGTGAAACCGACAAGGTGATCCGTCGGTCTATCGCTCGGCTCAAAAAGAAGAAGATTAGCCCAGACGTTGGCGCAGTGCTCGATGCCTTGCAGCAGCAGGAGGCGCGCCATCCCGGATCCGTTGTGGTGCAGGCCGGCCGGTTTCAACGTACGGTAATTCTTGTCGGTCAGAACCTATTAACCGGACCGTATTCTCAAAAGGAGCTAGACCTACGTGAAATATCACGATCCTCTCAAGCAGATTCTGTCTCGGACGCGGCCACACTGGGACCAGAATGAGACCCGCACTGCCAGACGCGCTTTATAAGGGAATCACGTTCACGATGCCGAATGTACTCTGGACGGTTTTCCGCGATAATCCGCGCTTGGCTAAGGCCCTGCCAGTTCTAGCCGCGAAGGTCATACAGGCACGGGCAAGTGCGAAATATGGTTTGCGAGTTGGCGTCATTGCCATTCTCCACACCTTCAACGGGCCGTTAGAGTTCAACTCACATGTACACACAATGGTTACCGGGGGAGGGCTGTACGGGTCCTCCGACACCTGGATTTCTCGCGTCTACTATGAGCGTGACCCGTTGATGGAGGCTTGGCGCAGGGCCGTGATTGCACTTCTCCGCGCAGCCCTACGAGCTGGTCAGCTTCATACAAAGATGACCGTTGACCAGACGGAAGAGCTGCTCACCCAGCAGGAGAATCGTTGGTGGAGCATCAAGATTCAGTCCTTCAAGTCGAAAGAGCATTTCCTGCGATACGCCGGTCGCTACGTAAGGCGGCCACCCATTGCGCAGCGTCGTATCACCGACGTCGGGGAGCGGACCGCCACGTTCTGGTTCAAGGACAAAAAGCTGCGGTGCCGGGTTTTCGTGCAGTGCTCACTGGAACAGTTCATTGACCGTTGGGCGCAACATATTCCGGAACGCTATCAGCATGCTGTTCGCAGCTTTGGGCTGTTTAGCCCGCGCGCGCTCAGGCAAACCTCGGCAGGCATCTTTGCCATTCTGGGACAGGAGCGAAGGCCACGCCCCAAACCTCGTCCTTGGGCGGATTCCCTCAAGCGAGACTTCGGACACGATCCGCTCCTCGACGAAACCGGCAAAAGGATGAAATGGGTGCGACGCCTACCTCCAAAGGTGTCACGCTAGTCAGAATCTAGCCGAGAATGCTTCACGTTCCTGGCGCAATCGTGCGATTTAAGACGCCAGGTTCCGTCCCTCTTGCCATTCTTCACGCCGAACCACCCACCGGTCTTAGCCGCAGGACGGTAGCTTATCTGAGTTGCTTCTTTCACCCAACAATACACACTCGCCCCTCCAAAAAACGCCTCGTTCTCCAAAAAACGCCTCGTTCACGCCGAACACGAGATTTTGATTTTCCTATACTTCCAGCGAGTCGAAGGTCTTTCCGGTCGGGGCAAGATTGCGGCATAGCTTCAAGAACACGTTCCGGTACTCGGGTTTCGGAACGACCGTCTCTAGCTGCTCTTGGTCATCGCTCGCTGAGGCCTTCAGTATTTCAAGAAACTGCCGGGCCACGAGATCGGGACGTGCATCCTTCCTGAAGAAATCAAGCTGCTTAGGTTCCTGGATCGCCACAGAGAATTGATAGCTACCTGGTGCAGCTTGGAAAAGCCAGGGTCGGCACGACTCCTGAATCTCGCGGATTGGTCCCCCGCGGACCCGCAGCGGCATGTCCTTTATGAACTCGATTGTTCGATAGAACATAGCCTGAATGGTTTGCACCTTCTCGACGATCAAATCTAGCGGCGCTCCTCCGGTGATAACCTCGCCGCCCTTAACTGACACGAACACCTGTCCCGGAAGGAAATTCACGTTGGCAGTCTTTTTTGAGGTTTCAGTCCAGATCGCTTGTACAAGGTTTCGCAAATCCGTTCTGGCGAATTCTGGCACGGAAGGCTCAGCTAGCACCAAGTACGCTAACTGTTCGGCGCGTTCGTAAGCAGCC
Source organism: Acidobacteriaceae bacterium (assembly GCA_003165795.1). GTDB lineage: Bacteria > Acidobacteriota > Terriglobia > Terriglobales > Acidobacteriaceae > Bog-257. The sequence continues at coordinate 6,058 of PMWW01000179.1, read as the reverse complement.
GCCTTGTACCATAGTGACACAGCGCTAACCGCTGTAATCCCTCTCGTGCGTGCTTTCGTGGTATCAGCAACACCAAACGCCCGCTGTTCTTGCTCTGCAGCCTCTGCATACAAACTCGCGGCACGCGAAGTGTTTCCCTCCCGGAGAGCCTGTTCTGCTTCAATAGCAGCCGCCTCGCTGGCTTTGTGAAACTCTATCCAGCTCATTCAGACTCGCGTATGACGGCACCAATATTTGGGTTCTCGATCACACCGGCAACTTGATTAAGCTGAGAGCCGCAGATGGCATTCAACTAGCCTCAATCAATGTTCAGTGACTAATCCCGAAGTACGGCTATGATGCCCATGACTTGTGCGACAGAGCGGCTGGCGCTCTGGGCCATGTTTCATAAAGGGTCCTTTGTGCAAGAGGCGGTGAAGGCTACGCACGCCCTGAAATTTGGGGCATCAACTTCCCGCAGTGGGGCCGTCGAAGGCCGCAAGGCTACCACCGCAAGCGAAGCACGCCTTTCCTCGGCTGACCGGATGTGGTTGAGCGTAGTTGCTCAAACAGGTCATGCAATAAACCTTGCCGCACTCCTTGCAGCGGAAGCCGCATCGGCTCGCGTTTTCTTTGAGTTTCTGCTTAAGCTCCTCACTGCGGGCCGCTGTCCGCTCCGCCGAGGTTTTCATCTGTTCCGCAGCATCCAACAATGAGCCTTTAACGTTGGCGAGGCGACTGGGCAGGTTGACACCTGTCTTTTTCTCGTCCACAGTGCCGCCAAGCTCTTTCGCTATACGATGCAAACCTTCAATGCGTTCCAGGTTGGTGATAACGCCACTTCCACACCGACCGCACACTGGTGCCGTTGGTGTCGCTGAATGCGAGCGCCCCTTTAAACGCCCTAGCCAATCCATGTTGCTTCCTTCCCGTTTAAAATCCCGTAAGCCTGCACTGAGCAGCAGCGTATTTAATATATCGCTTTTTCCAACCTCACGGTCCGCCTAGCTCGGCTGTTGCACAAATGGTCCTTTGTGCACCGTGGCTTCGTGAAGCCCGATCACGATATCTGCGCCTGAAAGCTGGATATAGTGAACGGCAGGCGCGCCCCAACGGCATTGTCCGATTGGCTCACAAGACATAAAATGCTTCAGGGAAGAGACCAGTCCAGCCGCAATGCCAAAACCACGTGAAGACGCGACTTTCAATCTGGAAACTGCGAAGCAAAACCTCTTGAATGGTGACAACCTGACACGCGCGGCCATCTGCGAGCAATTGAAGAAGATGGGCAAAGGTGGTATCGCGGTTTTGGTTTCTGCTTTGTTTGAAATTCCCAAAACCGTCAATGAACTCGGGAAACATGCCAAGGCGGATATCGCAAGTACACTCAGTGAGATCGGTCCGGAAGTCGTTCCAGAACTTATCTCCGCGTTGAAGGGTCATCACCATGGGGGGGAGCCGGATTATGAGCTGTTTCAGGCGCTTCCCGTCTTTGTGGCACTTCGCGATAAGCGTGCTCTTGAGACGTTAACATCGCGATACGAAAGCATGAAGAAGTCGGGTCAGGCTCTCGGGGGTAGTCTTCTCGCAGTTCGACTGCCCGAAGCCATCGCGGTAATAAAAGGGGAAAATGGTGGCTTCGAAATCTTGATTGATGCCCTCGATGAGAACGACATGTACAAGATTGGCGTCGCGTCGCATGCGGCGGAAGCCCTTGGGCGTTGGGGTGACTTACGCGCGCTTCCTCATTTAATGAACGCGGCAAGGCGCGTTTATTTCCATAACGGAACGGTGAGAGGTCAAAACATAGGAGCGCTACAAGGTCTTTCCGAGCTGGTCCGAAGGCATCCCGGAGCAATTGAAAGCGATACGCTGCGACAAATGCTACGCCTACCGGACGAATACTCGCAGTATGGCCCCCAGCACGTGTATTCATCCTTCCGTGAGGTCGTGAGTAACGAACTCCAGAACCTCAGTTCCCAATAGCGACGGCGATCACCCGGCGTCCGTCAACGTTGCCAATCGGGCCAAGGTCTCTTGTTCTATCGAGCGTCTTAGAAAGGGTAAGTTTCGGGACCGCAGTATAGACCACGCGGTTTATTACCCGAGCAGCCTCGTGCCGAATCATTCACTTAAAAACGAAGCTTTGACCAAATCGTAGAGAATGCGGATAGCGTGGTAGGAAAGGGCGTCTTTCGCAAAGCAGGCAAATAGCTGGCCGCCGCAAGCACACACTTGCTCTTTTCCTGGTCGCACTGGGTAACAGGTGTCGCAGACTACTCTTCCGCACTGCGAACAGTGGCTCCCTTGGTATTGAAGATAATCCGGGTCGACAGTTGCTACCCCAGCATCACCTCGTCCGAAGTTACTTTCAAGGGGCGTGAGCATTGAGCGCAGAAAGGCTCAGTCCAAACCGCGGACTCAGTTGGTTTGCCGCCGATGTATATCCGACAAACTCCCATCCTTGTATCTTCCGAACTAAACTTGACAACGCCGTACTCTAACGTGGCAACCGCGGAATTAAAAGGGACATTGTTCTTCTCGCACACGGTCTTGCAGATCGTTTGGACGGAGGAATCTATGTTCCTCGGAAGCGAACCGGTGACTTGCATTCCGCCAAGCACTCTGACGTTGGGGCCATACTTCCTTTGATAGGCTCGTAAGACTCGGTTCAAGAGCTTCTGCGGTGGCGTTTCGCCTATAGTGAGAACACAAAGATACACCATTGGGTGTGACGTTCCGGCGACCTGCTGAGGGTGTTTCGCGGCGGGTGAAGAAATCCCGGAACCACCCGAGATAGCCTGCTGGTGTTCCCCCTTTGGCTTTTGGCCAAACAGAGCTTTACGGGCGAGCAAACAAAAGCGATAGAGTGGTTGCCGGAAAATCCAAAGTCCACCCCAGAGGGCGAAACCGATGCTAAGTGATGGTGGGGATACCGGGACTCGAACCCGGACGCCTTTCGGCAGAACCTTGGCAAGGTGCCTCAGCTATTCGGTTGAGGCACCTTACAAGGCTCCGTGTCTGCCGGTTCCACCATATCCCCCGAATCTAAATCGAGGATAGCAGCTTATCGACCGCTTCTTTATATCGGTCAAGCGGTTCGTCATTCACCTGCGGATTCTCGTCGTGCACGGGGTAGTGGCCTGGGGTAATGCTATAAAGAGGCCGCCCCAAATGAGAGCACACGATTGCCACAGAATGATTGTCAGGAACAACTTCGAATGGACAGAGCTTCCAATATCTCCAGCCATTGCCCGTGCTGCCCTTCGACGCCCTCGCCGCTGCTGGCGATATTGTTCACAATCTCAGGAGTGCATTGGACCATCTCGCGTTCCAGCTCGTTCTCGCCGGGGGGCACACTCCCACCACCGAGACGGCATTTCCCGTTTGGAAAATCCCCCCGCGAAAGAAATCCGACGTTGGGAGGGCGCAGCCGCTGTTAAGCGACTTGCTCGGTTACAAGCTCACATTTCAGCTGGCGGGCGCGCAGGTTGGCGGTAGAAACTACCCCATCTCGCATCGCGCCGGCGCTGGCGAGGAGTCGCTGCCCGTACACATCGAGGGCCGCAACGTCAGCCTGGACGAGCGGCAGCCGGGGCGCCGCCTCAGTCCGCAGGCATTGGTGCAGGAATACCTGAACGTCACGGACGACCACCTGTGGGGCGCCGTCACAAACGGGCTGCGGCTTCGGCTGTTGCGCGACACCTCCCGCACCTTGCGCCCCAGCTATCTCGAGTTCGACCTCGAAAGCATCGTCGAAGGCAATCACTTTAACGAGTTCATCCTCTTCTACCGCCTATGCCATCGGTCGCGCCTGCCCAAGACCAAAGAGGACAGCACCTCCTGCTGGCTGGAAAAGTACTTCCAGGAAGGTGTCGAGCAGGGCGGCCGGGTCCGCAACAAGCTGCGCGACGGCGTTGAAGAGGCTCTGACCATCATCGGCACAGGTCTGCTGCGCCAGTCCGACAACACTGAACTACGCGAGCGCGTGCAGTCAGGCCGCCTTACTGCGGCCGAGCTGCATCGGCAGATGCTGCGCCTGGTGTATCGGCTGCTCTTCCTCATGGTCGTGGAAGAGCGCCACATGATCGTTCCCGAATCGCCACAAGCCGAGCGTCGCCAGCGGCTCTATGACCGCTACTACAGCGTCGGACGCCTTCGGGAACTGGCGGAGAAAACGGTTGAATCGAGTTCCTTTTGCGACTTGTGGGTTGGGCTTCAGCGGACCTTTGCGCTCTTCGAGGACACCAACGACTCAAATGCCCTTGGCACCCCGCCGCTCAACGGCGATCTCTTCGGGCCGCTGGCCATCCGCGACATTCAGAACACCAGCCTCTTGAATGACGATCTGATTCGCGCCATCCGGCGCTTGTCATTGTTCCGCGAAGATAGTGCGTGGCGCCGCATCAACTACAAGGACTTGAATGTGGAAGAGCTGGGCTCGGTGTACGAGAGCCTGCTCGACTAACAGCCGGTCATCAAGACGCAGTCGGAAGGGATGACGTTCACGCTGGCGACCGGCAGCGAGCGCAAGTCCACTGGCTCGTACTACACCCACCCCGAGTTGGTGCGTGGGCTGATCGAAAGCGCTCTGGTGCCGGTGATGGAAGACCGGCTGAAACAGGCGAAGGAGAAGGATGCGAAGGAGCAGGCGATCCTCTCGATGACGGTTTGCGACCCGGCTTGCGGCTCGGGACACTTCCTGCTGGCCGCGGCGCGGCGGCTGGGACGCGAACTGGCGAAGGTCCGAACGGGCGAGGACGAGCCGACGTCCGAGCACTTCCATCTGGCGGTGCGCGACGTGATCTCCCACTGCATTTACGGCGTCGACGTGAATCCACTCGCGGTCGATCTCTGCAAGCTGGCGCTATGGCTGGAAGGACACTGGACAGGCAAGCCGCTCAGCTTCCTCGACCACCGCATCAAGTGCGGCAACAGCCTCATCGGCGTGCTCAACCCGAGTGTGCTGAAGGACGGCATACCCGATTCGGCCTTCACGCCCGTAACCGGCGACGACAAAAAGGTCGCGCAGGCATTCAAGAAACGGAACAAGGAAGAAAGTAAAGGTCGTTACCTGCCCTTCAGCGGAATCGACGGGGACATTCATCAGTTTGCCGCCGGCACTCACTGCATAGACGAAATGGTTGAGGATACGCCAGCGGATGTTAAGCGCAAGCAGCAGAAGTATGAGGAGTGGCGTAGCAAACCGGCCTGGTGGCACGATTGGACCGCCTGCAATATCTGGACAGCGGCATTTTTTGCGCCGCTGACAAAGTTTGATGATCCGGCGGTTCCCACATACGACAAGTTCGTCAGATATTTGGAGGGTGGCCATGTAGACAGCCAGATGGAAGGACTGGCCATTGGGCTCGCGACAGAGCTGAAGTTCTTTCATTGGACGTTGGAGTTCCCCGAGGTGTTTGAAAACGGGGGCTTCAATGTGGTGCTGGGAAATCCGCCATGGGATAGTTTGCAACCTGAAGAACTGACCTTCTTTGCGACACATGGGGACGGCTGCATCGCGAGGATGTCGGGCGCAAAGAGGAAGCAAGCAATCACCGCGTTGAAGAAGGATAATCCAGGACTTTTGCAACGTTGGGAAAGTGAGAAGCGGCGCATCGAGGCACCCAACAAGTTCATTCGTGAAAGCAAACAACTTTCGCTAACTACTTCAGGCAAACTCAATACGTATAGTTTGTTTGCGGAGCTTTCCGGTCGGCTGCATAATGCAAAGGGCTATTGCGGAGTACTAGTTCCCAGCGGAATCGTTGTTGACGAAACATTCTCAAGAGTTGACAAAGTGTGCGCCCACAGCAAGCTTCCCACACCGAGTGCATAGCCTTTATGCTCAACGCTTTAGCCTCGGAACATTGGGTACACGTTGGCCTTTTACCAACCTTCCCACATCAAGTGCATCGCCTCCGTCATCGGGTCGAGCGATAAGAATAACCTGCGGTGGAAAGGGCCTCCTCCTGTTTGATTCTGACGACCGTCAGCAGCGCTTCGCCCGGCCCGCTCCCACACCAGACTCATTACCTTGACACTCACCGCACACCGCCATCACAACATTTCCCACCCA
>PMWW01000084.1 GCA_003165795.1 Acidobacteriaceae bacterium | reverse complement strand
TTCACGAATAAAGCGGGCTAAGCCCTTTACTTTTGCCATTCCGAGCGGGCTTCAGCCCGTGAGGAATCTGCGTTTCCGACTTTTTCAGCAGCCTGTTCAGCCGTGCCGTACGAGTCCTTCGAATGTCGGCTTTGGCCCCTGAGGTTACTCGGGCAAGGAATCCGTGAAGGCTGTTCCGTCTTCGTTCCGTTCTCAGTTGATCGTTTGCCGGTAGGACTCGCTGGGCGTCCAAGTCCCGCGGTTCTTGGGAGATGGCACCCGCAGATGGCCCGAGGCTGGAGTCCGAAGCGCCAAACGCCAACTGCTAAGTGCCAACTGCAAGGCGCCCACTACACCGCCCTGCGGCCGCTTACCAAGTTAATGACGGCCACGATTACGGCCACCACCAGCAGCAGATGGATCAGGCTTCCGGCAATGTGAAAGCCCCATCCCAGCAACCACAGAATCAGCAGAATTGCAAAGATTGTCCACAGCATGGATTCGTCACCCAGGCCAGAAAACTGGCACCCCTGGTAAGAGTCACGATGACGCTCTGGAGTTGTCCGTCACTCTGCGGGCCGCAGACAGAAATGTGCACCAACCCAACCGCCGGCACTCGTGCCCTCGACTCTGGGGCCGCAATCTGACGCCCGCTTCCATGAGGACAACCGCCATGGGCTGCGGGAGACTGAATTCATGACTGACCCAGCGACTGCTTGTCCGCAGCCTTGGCCAGCCGGAGCAGGCCCAGCAGAAAAACGCCTGCCGCCAAACCTGCGTAGCTGGACAGAACGCAATACAAAACCAGGTGGTCCATGCCGCTCCTTTGCCTTGCTGCCGGTACGCTTTGGCTACGCAATTTCCAGGTGCGAACGCATCTTCTCGGCCAGCTCCCGCACCGACTGGATCCTCTCCGCAATGTCGGGAGAAAGCGATTTCTGCCGCAGTGCCAGTTCGGAGTTCAGCAAGATGCCGGTCACCTCGCCGCGCAGCTGATTGCGCAAAACCCGCTCCGCGGTTTGCATGGCCATCGCCTTCTCTTTGGCGGCGCGGCGCAGAGCGACCTGGACCTCGCGTACCACCCTTTCGCTACTATGCAGGGCCAGGTTGATGTAGAGCGGCATGGCCATTCCGGCATGGTTCAACAGGGTATCGAGGGCGCGAAAGTCCGCTTCCAGCAGCGATTGGTCGATCGCCAACCCATCGTATTCCGCCGCCTGTAGTTTGCTCACCGCTTGCGGCACTGAGGTCACCACCTGGGTTTTGTGTCCGGTCCCCTGCGCCAGCGCCGCGGCACATTCCTTCGCCCGGGAAGAGGTTGTCACTAACAGAATCATGGTTTCTCCTTTCGCCGCATGCCGGGAGCATACTTCGCCTCGGCCGCCGGCGTGCGGTGTTGGTCAGTCTTAACTGCCGTGGCCCGGCAAGTCTTTCTAAGTCCTCAATCGGCGACGGGTAGGCGCGCCTTGAGGTAAGGGTCAGAACGCCGCGCCGTATTCCTTCAGTTTGCGATACAGAGTGGTTTTGCCGATGCCCAAGCGGCGGGCAGCTTCCAGCTTGTCGCCCTCGAGCGCTGCAATGGCATGTAGGATGGCCTGCTTCTCCAGTTGGTCCAGTGGGGTGATGGCCTGGGGGTCGGACATGACGTCCTCTGCCCTGACCTGGGTCTCGAAACAGCGCAGCTGGGTGGGCAGATCGGACACATGGATGGTGGGCAACGAGCTGGTGGTGCAGGCGCGCTCCACACAGTTCTCTAGTTCGCGCACATTGCCCGGCCAGTCGTAGTTGAGCATTAGCCGCAGGGCGTCTTCGCCCACGGTGTGCTGCATCTCAGTAGCCTTGTTGATCCGCTCCAGCACGTTTCCGATCAGCAAAGGAATGTCCTGCTTCCGCTCGCGCAGAGGCGGGATTCGCAAGGTAAGCACGTTGAGCCGGAAGTAAAGGTCGCGGCGAAAAGTTCCCTGGCTCACGGCAGTGTCCAGATCGCGGTTGGTGGCGGCCAGGATGCGCACGTTGATGGGCACCGCTCGCGTGCTGCCCACCGGACGGATCTCCTTCTCCTGGATGGCCCGCAGCAGCTTGGCTTGCAGGTCCACCGGCAACTCGCCAATCTCGTCAAGAAAAATCGTCCCTCCCTCGGCGGTCGCCAGCAGGCCGTCCTTGGCCCGCACCGCGCCGGTGAAAGCGCCGCGTACGTAGCCGAACAACTCGCTTTCGATCAGGGTGGGCACCAGCGAGCCGCAATCCACGGGGATGAAGGGCTTGTCTTTGTAGGGCCCGGAATAGTGGATGGAGCGCGCCACCAGCTCCTTGCCCGTCCCGCTCTCGCCCAGAATCAGTACCGGGTGGGTGCTGTGCGCCGCCTTGGCGATGATGCGGTACAGCTTCTCCATCTCCGGGGAATGGCCCACCATCTGGCCGAAGCCGTGCTTCGATTTCAGCTGCTCGCGCAGCAGGCGGTTCTCCACCGCCAGTTTCAGGTGTCCCGCCACCCGCTCCAGTTCCAGGCGCAGCTCGTCGAAGTTGAAGGGCTTGGTGATGTAATCGTAAGCTCCCAATTTCATCGCCTGTACCGCCGACTGCACGGTGGCAAATCCGGTCATGACAATCACCACCGCTTCCGGACGCCGCCGCTTGATCTCGCGCAAGACCTCCAGCCCGTTGTTGCCGGGCAGGCGCAGATCCAGCAGGACCACATCGGCATTGGCCGTTTCCAGGATGCGATAGGCATCGTCGCGCGATTCTGCCATTTGGGTATTGAATCCCAGAGAACGGGCCACCTCCCGGCAGCACTCTCGCACCGACCGTTCATCCTCCACGATTAGCAGGTTTAACAGGTTCGTTTCAAAGCTCTGCTCATGAACTGGAACCGCTTCTGCTGCAATCACGTAACTCCCCTTTTCGGCGACGGCAAGCTGTCCCCACCGAATTGACTCGTTCTTAGCGCTCATTACCATCATCCCCTTTTGGGAAAAAGCTGCTAGTGCAGGGGTCACAATCCACTGTGAGTTCAGCCGGTTCCGTCGAAAAACCAGGAGCCGTCGCCGCACCCGCAGCCGGCTCCTGGGCCGTCACCGCCGTCAAAGCACCTGCCCTCCGCCATTGCCCGGCTGCGGCTTCAGGCGGGGATGCATTTTTTCCAAACTGCTGCCGCAACCGTTTCAGCAACTCGGCTCCGCGTTGGGCGTTGCGCTCAACCTCCAGCACCGGGCGCTTGAGGCGGCTGTACGGAGGCAGTTTCCACTCCAGCAACTGGGCGTTCATCAATACCGCTGTCATGGTGTTGGACAACTGATGCACCAGGTCGGCGCAGTGGTTGCAACGGAGCTGCGAGGAGCGCGGCGTTTCCGTATCGCGCCCCTCGCCTGCGCCGCAGGAGGAGATCGCTTCGCTTGCCCAACTGCCTTGGTCCAGGTCCAAATCTTGAGCCTCAATGGCCTCATCGCCTTTAGGAGTTCCATCGCTCGCGGCAACCACCTTGACCGGCGAATCAGCACCATTGCTGCCTGTTCGGCGGCTGGGTAGCTGGTTTCTCCGCCCCTCCAGGCGTGTCCTGTCTCGCAACCTTTGGCCGTTTCCGCTCATGATTTGCAGCCACTCCTAACATCCTGATAAAAAGCACGTTGCACGCCAAACCTCGAACCACTCTCTGCCCTTGATTCGTAAGGACTTGGCAGTCGCCTCCGCCAGCGTTACCGGCGGGTCAGGAATGTTTCGAGTTTCAATCTGGAACGGCGGATCGCAGGGATAGTGCGAAAACCCCCGTAGAATCAGTGGGTTACGTAATTTTCCGCGTATGGGAATCTTGGTGTGGACTGTACTTGAATTGGGAAGCCTGCCGCAGGCCCCTGGGGAGTTAGGATGGAAGGCCAAATTGACCTCGGGCGACCCTGCTCGAGCGCTCCCTTTCCACCGGCAATAAAGGTGAAGTCCTACAGGATCGCGTTTCGTCTACGCCAACAAAAATTCCCATCCGCGCGCCTGCCGTGAATGGGGCCTATTGTTCCGCACCGGACGCCGTAACCGCTACACCCATTCCAGCGCACCCTTCTTCCATATCCAGATGTATCCCACGATCAGGATGCCGAGGAAAATCATCATCTCCAGCAATCCGAACAGGCCCAGCAGTTTAAACTGTACCGCCCAGGGAAACAGGAAGATGGTCTCCACGTCGAAGACAACGAAGAGGATGGCAACGATATAGAAGCGCACCGTATAACGGCCCCGCGCATTGTCAAACGGGGTGATGCCGCACTCGTAGGGCATCAGCTTGGTCTTGAATGGGTTCTTGGGGCGAACCAGGGCGCACAGTGCCACCGTCCCAGCGGCGACCAGAAAAGCTACTAGAGCGAAGATAAAGATGGGTACGTAATTCTGCGGCATATGAGTAAACGTCTCCTCGGTCGCGGCAATTGCGACCTGGTTATGAGGAACGCGCCAATATACCCCCGTTCGGACCGCGATTCAATGACCTGCGTCACAAATCCGGGTTCGCCCCTCGCTTTCTGACGGGCCGCCAGCATCGGCCACCAGCCCAGACCTCCGTGCGTTAGGCTAGTCGGGCCCAGCGCCGGGGCGGCCCGGTTGCGTCCGCGCTCGACGCACCCAGTGGGCCGGGACCGAAGCAGCTCGGAAGGTCGCGCCCCGCGATAATGTTACGCTTACGGAACGGATGGGACCTTCCCGCATGGCAACGAAGATTCAGAAAGTCCGCGAACCGCGCTGGCCGGCGTTTGTTGCGATGGTGGCCGACGCGCTTATTCATTTCGCCTTGCCGGAACGGCTTTCCCTAGGTCCTCGATGGCTGCTGTTCGCCGTCATTTTTGTTCTGCTCATTCCCATCATCTTTTCCTACCACCGTGGCCGTTACGACGTCACGCGCAATCTCACCTTCGTTGCCATCGGCGCGATCACGCTGGCGCTAGTCGGCTCCCTGGGTCTGCTGATTCAAGGTCTGCCAAGTCATAAAGATCCGCCCCGGACACTTCTGCTTTCGGCGGCCTTGCTCTGGTTCACCAATGTATTGGTCTTTGCCCTCTGGTATTGGAAGCTGGACGCCGGTGGCCCGCTGGGGCGCGACGATCCCGACGGTGTAGCCAGGAGCTCGTTTCTTTTTCCCCAGATGGTGCGCCAATCGGATGCTGACCAGTCGTGGTCGCCCAACTTCCTGGATTATCTGTTTCTGGCCTTCAATACCAGCACCGCATTTTCCCCCACCGACACCGCGGTCCTGTCGCGCTGGCCCAAGACACTGATGATGCTGCAGTCCTTGATTTCGCTGTCGATTATCGTCCTGCTGGCGGCGCGTGCGGTCAATGTTCTCTGACTTATCGGCCGCTACTCCGACCGTAGCGCCTGCACGGGATCGAGCGCCGCCGCCCGTCTCGCCGGCAGGTAGCAGGCCAGCAATGCGATGGCGCACAATAACCCAGCCACCGCCGCGAAGGTCACGACATCGGTCGGCTTCACCCCGAAGAGCATACTCGACATCAGCCGCGTCAGGGCAAGAGCGACAATCACGCCGATGCCCACCCCGGGCAAAGTCATCTCCGCGCCATCGCGCAGTACGGCCCACACTACATCACCTCTTTGTGCTCCCAGCGCCATGCGAATGCCGACCTCTCGCGTTCTTTGTCCCACAATGTAAGATAGAACGCCGTAGATGCCGATGCCGGCGAGCAGCAGCGCGCCCGCCGCGAAAATCGAAAACAGCATCATGGCGAAGCGCTGCCGCGCAATGGAATCGGCGACCATCTGCTGCATCGGCTGCATGAGGTCAACCACCATCTCGCTGTCGAGCTGCCGCAACCCGCGCCGTATGCTGGGAAAAACCGATTCGGGGTCCGTTCCTGCGCGCACCCGGACGAAAACGTTAGTGCCCTGGCCGACGACGGACATCATCCGGTCCGGCAGCTGCTGGAAGGGCTCGTAATATTCCGCTTCGACGTTGTTGGCCTCGTCCGGCGCCAGGCCAAACTGCTTGACGTGCCCCACCACGCCCACAATTTCGTCGGTCCGCTCGCCGTCAGTGCTCTCGGGCGGGAAATACACAAGCTTCCCGATCGGATTCTGGCCGCCGAAATGACGCCTCGCGAAGCTTTCGTCGACCACGATCACGCGCGAGGAATGCTCGTTGTCGGCGTCCGTAAAGAACCGTCCCTCAAGCAGCGGCACATGCATGAGTCTTAGGTAGTCCGGATTAACCGCGTACCGCAGCGCCGTCGGGGCGTCGGCCACATGTTCCGGCCGGGTCATGCCATCGGTCCAGAACGGCTCCTCATCGTCGCCCTGCATGGGGACGGCTCCCCAGTCGAACGAGACGGTCTCTACTCCCGGAACCGCGCGCAATGTCGCTTCGAACTGTCGATAGGCCGCATGAATCGCATCCGGTGACTGGCGCGAGAGTGACATCGAAGGCGCTAGGTTGAATACGATCACACCGCGAGGATTGAAGCCGGGATCCACATTCCACAGCCGCACCAGCGTCCGAATCATCAGTCCTGCACCCACCAGCAGAATGAGCGCCATCGCCATCTCGAGGGTGACAAAGACGGCCTGCGCGCGGGCATGCGTGCCCACCAACGAGCGCCCACTTTGATTGAGCGTCGAGTTCACATCGGTGCGCGAAGTTCTAAGCGCCGGTGCTAAGCCGAAAATGACTCCCGCCAGTGCCGAGATTGAAAGCGTGAAGAGCAAAACGCGGCCATCAAGGCCCACGTTTTCCGCGCGCGGCAGCATGTCCGGGATGGCGGCGACAGCAGCTTTCGCTCCCCAGTAGGCCAGCAGCAATCCCAGCGCGCCTCCAGCCAGGGCCAACGCCAGGCTCTCGGTTAGAAGCTGACGGATGAGGCGGCCCTGTTTCGCGCCCAGCGCCACTCGTACCGCGAACTCACGTTGCCGCGCCGTGGCTCGCGCCATTTGCAGGTTGGCAACGTTCACGCACGAGATTAGCAACACGAACAGCACCGCGCCCATAAGCACCCAGAGCACCGGACGAACATCGCCAACAATCTCGTCCTTCATGGGAACGATGGTGGTCTTGATGCCGGCATCCACGTCGGGATAAGCGGCTTCGAGCCCGCGATTCACCCGCTCCATGTCCTGCGCTGCTTGCGCCAGCGTCACCCCTAGTTTCAAGCGTGCGATGGCATCCATGCCCCATGCCGATGTGCGGTCGCGAAAGTGGGGGTCGCGATATTCGCCGACTGGGGTGTAGATCTCGCCCGGGTGGAAGTTCTGCTGGCGCAATTGAAAGCTGGCGGGAATGACGCCGATGATCACGCGCGGCACCCCATCCAGAACGATTACTTGTCCCACAACGTGGGGGTTGGAAGCGAATTTGCGCTTCCACAGTCCCTCCGAGATCATCACCGTGGGATTCGCGCCCAGCCGGTCCTCATCCGCCGTGAAGGTTCGCCCAAGCTGCGGAGTAACCCCAAGAATCTCAAAGAAGCCGGCCGACACCATGCGCCCGCTGAGGTTCTCGGGCTCGCCTGATCCGGTGAGCTTGGCATCGCCATTGCGATAGGCCGCCATGGCCTCGAAGCTACGATTGTCGCGCTGCCAGTCGAGAAAGTTCAGATAAGAGATCGAGCCTCTGGTGAAGTGGGGCTTGTTCTGGAAAAGCACGACCAGCCGGTCGGCTTGCGGATACGGCAGCGGATTGATCAGCACGCCGTTGACTACGGAAAAGATGGTAGTGTTGGCGCCGATGCCGAGCGCCAACGTCAGAATGGCAATGATGGCAAAGCCCGGCGACTTCATCATCTGCCGGCCGGCATACTGTAGGTCCTGGAGCAAGGTCCGCATCAGTACTCCCCTGGTTAAGGCCAACCAAGTAGATGCAATCCGAGTTCCTAATTCGTCTCGGCTAACTTATTAAGTTACATTGACTTACAAACGGTTCCTTCAGGTCGAGATAATCCCGGTGTTCAACCTCGGACGCCTCCGTTCGAAAGCGAACAGATGGTTGGCCACTCAGAGTCTTCGGTTGACCCCTACCCGCTTCGACGTCGCGGTTTCGGAAGCGTTTCGGATTTGTGAGATGGCATGGCTCCTAGTAAGACGATCTTATCCATCGTCGGCTGCCCTCCCACATAGCGCTCAGGGCAGGAGGAAGAGATCGTCAGCTTGGAATGAGTCTCTTCTAAAGGCGCGCTCAGGCGGGGTGCGACCGAAAGCCGTGGGGGCGATCGTAACCGGTCGTGCCGGGTGCAAATCTTGATCTGACGAAATCACTTCGCGACTATCCTGCCGCGTTTTCTATCGCCTCCACCACCTCCGCCGCCAGCGTGAGTTCCCCGCTGGCCAAGTCCCGCGTCATGTGCTCCGCGCTGGAAGTCCCCGTCAGCGGTAGCATCCCTACCGCGCGCGCGAAGGCGAACACAATCTCCGCCGGACTGACGTTACCGTTCGCAGCCAAGCCGGTAATCAGCGGATGACGTAACACTTCCACATTCGCGGTGAGCAGCGAGAAACCCTGGTAGACAATCTTCCGCCCGCGGCAGAAGCGGCGTACCTCGCGGTCCCAGCCCAGGCGGGCAAAGCAGCGATTCTGTACGAACGCCGGACCTTCGGCATGAGCAGCGATCATATATTCGAGGTGGTGCAGCGAAACATTGCTCACGCCCAGGAAGCGCGTGCGGCCAGCGTCACGCTCCTTGCGCATCGCCTCCCAGACCTCGGCGTCGGCATCGCTCCAACCGTAGCCGGCCGAGGGAGCGTGCAGCACATAGCTGTCGACATAGTCGGTCCTGAGATGCTTAAGAGAACTGCCCATCGACTGAGCGACCTGTACCTCCCAGCGAGCCGTAGCATCGTAGGGCAGGCGATCGTCCTGGCCCGTCCGATAGGTGAACTTCGTCTGCAGAAAAACATCACCGCGCGTCACGATGCCCGCGCGATAGGCGGCAGCCAACCCTTCGCCGACTCCGGCTTCGAGGTAATGCCGCCGCTGGTTGGCAGTGTCGATCCCGCGAAAGCCCATGCGCAACGCCAACTCGGTTAGCGCCGCCGTGCGGTCTTCCTTCCAGGCTGTGCCGTACAGAAAATCGGGAATGGACGAGAATTGCTCGGGCATCACGATATTCTGTCACGATCAGCGCCCCGCATTGAATCCGTCGACAGGGGGCTGACTCCGGGCTGAATTGGAAGCAGATCGGTGACGCTGCGTCCGTTTAGGGGTAGTGCCGTCATCTGTGAGCTCGTCATAAGCTTGCCGATGTCTGTTGCAGCCGTATCGACCTGAACTTCGGCGCCCGCCGCAGCGGCGGCAACGGTTACGGTTAGCGTGCCCTTTCCCCACCCCTAACCTGTGTTATAGTTTTTACTGGTTACTATAACGCTATGTCGGAAGTCACTCGCATTCTCAATCATTACGACAGCGTCCTGAACGGCGCACCCTGGCACGGCGATGCCATCTGGCAGGTCCTCGCCGGAATTTCGGCGGAAACGGCCGCGGCCCGGCCTCTCCAAGGCAGTCATACTATCTGGGAGATCGTCATGCACATGACCTTCTGGGAAGGGGTGGCGACCCAGCGCCTGGTTGGCCAACCAGCCGGTCTAGTCGAGGCACTCAACTTCCCAGCCATGCCCGCCGCCAGCGAGGAGAATTGGACACAAACGCTGGACCAGTTTCACGCGTCGAATCAGAACCTGCGCGCAGCCCTGGCGAAACTCGATGCCGCGCGCCTTGATGAGCTGACCGCCGCCGCTAAACGGACCTATTATGGCGAGGCTCACGGGGTCATCGAGCACACCGTGTATCATGCCGGACAGATCGTGCTTCTGTTAAAAATGAACGGCTCCACGAACCGGGCAACCTCCCGCACTGGATTCCTGCATCCAAGGTAAAAGCAACACATCTCTTGAGCGCTGCGCGTTTGTAATTCTGTAACACGGGTGCTAACATCCGGACTCGCAAGCTTTTCGTAAGGAGGCAATTATGTCGGATCGCGACGGCAGTGGTTTCTTGTGGTTCTTGGCGGGTTTGGGGATAGGTGCGGCGGTGGGAATTTTGTACGCTCCCAAGGCCGGAGATGAAATTCGCCAGCAGCTTCGCGAAGTCGCGGAAGACGGCCGCGACACGGTAAAAGACCGGGCGCGCCAGGCCCGTGAGCAGGCCGGAAGTTGGGCCGACAAGGGCCGCGACTACCTGAATCAACAGAAAGATCAGATTCGCTCCGCCTACGAGGCGGGACGCCAAGCCTACCGCGAAGCCACCAGCGAGAACGTGGAAGGCACCACGCCCAACGTTCCCTAGCTGGTTGCTGGAAGACGGTCTTGAACCGTTCCTGTGCCTGAGCTTCAGTTGACCGTAGCCCATGAAGTTAGCCTCGCGGTTCCCCGGTACCGTTCGCTATGAATGACAATTTGACTCTTTTTATCGCCGTAACCGCAGCCGCGGTTGTGCTGCAAATGCTTATCCTGCTGGCCATGTACATGGCCGTGCGCAAATTGAGTGCCAGAATGGAAGCGCTCGCCAACAAGGTCGAGGACACGACCAGCACCGTGATGCCAAAGCTCCTGCCGCTGCTCGAGAACGCGCAGTCGATGCAGCAGGAATTCAAGGGATTTATGGAGGTAGCCAAACCCAAGATTGATGTCGTCCTCGACAACTTGAGCCATATCACGACCACGGCCCGCGGCAGCGTGGAACGCATTGACGCGACGGTGAACGATGCGGTCGACCGGGTCCGCCTGCAGGTGATCCGCGGCGACGAGATGGTGACTCGCACCTTGGATCGCGTGGAAGAAACTTCCGAGAAGGTGCAGCACACTGTAATGTCACCGCTGCGGCAAGTCTCGGGAATCGTTCAGGCAATCAGTGTGGGATTTGGATCGTTCTTCGGCAGCCAAAGACGGCGCCGCAACGGGGGCCCCAGCGACGAGATGTTCATCTGAAGCAGGGGATAGTGGCTAGGTCTAGTAACTAACGCTTCCTTACTTAAATTACCTTGTCACCCGGAAAATCGTCTTGTCATCCTGAGCGGAGGCGGCGCTTCACCGCCGAAGTCGAAGGGCCGCTATCACCTCCAACAAATTCCGACTCACTTCTGGTTGTAATATCCGGCCGGACTCCTGACTGCGCTCGTCGCTCGGGATGACAAGAAGCTATCTCATAAATCGGGTTTGAAAGGGCACGGCTTCAGCCGTGCCGTGCGAGTCCTTTGAATCTCGGCCTTCAGGGACTGGGTTGCAACCGCAACTGCAATTTTCCAGTGGAAGCAGAGCTGCGCAATAGTAGCCGTAACAGCCGCAACGCGGCGGGATGATGTTAGCCGGGGCCGTGAGGCCCCGGTCAGGTGGAAAATTAGCCTGAGCCGCAGAGCGGCGACACCAGTCGCGACACAGTCTCTTTAGCCCCTGAGGTTACTCGGGGTGGAAGTGTTTCGGATTTATGAGATGGCTTCCAGCAAGAATCAGGCGATCCATCCCCCGCCCACCACTACATCTCCATCGTAGAACACTACTGCCTGCCCGGGCGTGATGGCGCGCTGCGGCTCGTCAAAGGTCAGCAAGACCTCGCTGTCGCCGGTCTTCTCCACGACCGCCCCGGCAGGTTCGTGACGATGGCGAATCTTCGCCTGCACTCGCATCGGCCCACGCAGATCGTCGAGCGCAATCCAGTTCACGCGCTTGGCGCGCAGCGTGCACGAGTACAACTCATCGCCGCCGCCCACCACGACTTGCCGTTTATCGCCGCGAATCTCCAACACGTACAGCGGCGATCCGGTTGCCACTCCCAGCCCCTTGCGCTGGCCAACGGTGAAGTTGTGAATACCGTGGTGCGTTCCCACCACCTCGCCGGTGCTCGTGACCAACTCGCCCGCGGTGTCGGGAACCTGCTCGCCCTGCTCCTCGAGATAAGCGTCGAGAAACTGCTTGTAGTCTCCGCCCGGAATGAAGCAGATCTCCTGCGAATCAGGCTTCTCAAACAGCCGCAGGCCGGCCCGCTTGGCCTCCTCGCGCACCTCGGGCTTGCGCATCTCGCCTAGCGGAAACAGCGTGCGGCTCAACTGCTCCTGGGTCAGCCCGAAGAGAAAATAGGTCTGGTCCTTGCCGCGATCGGCGGGCCGCTTGAGGATCCAGCGGCCGCTGCGCTCGTCGAACTGGTTGCGCGCGTAATGCCCAGTCGCCAGCAGGTCGGCGCCAATCTGCCGCGCCGTGAACAGCAACTGATCGAACTTCAGATGGTTGTTGCACAGGCTGCACGGAATCGGCGTACGCCCGGAGAGATATTCATCGACGAATGGCCGCACCACATCGTGCTCGAAGCGCTCTTCCTGATTGACGACGTAGTAGGGTATGCCAAGCGTCTCGGCGACACGGCGGGCATCGTACACATCGTCAATGGAGCAGCAGCGTCCCTGCACCGACTCCGGCATGCCCTCGTGACCGGCCAGACGGCGCTGGTTCCAGAGTTGAAGCGTGAGTCCCACAACGTGGTAACCCTGCTCGCACAACAGCGCCGCGACAGCGGAGGAGTCCACTCCGCCCGACATAGCAACGGCAACCGTACTGTTGTGCGCCCAAGTCAATGTCAACCCTTCGTTATCGATGTCCCACTGTGTAGTACTTGATCTAGATCTAGAA
Organism: Acidobacteriaceae bacterium; assembly: GCA_003165795.1. Classification (GTDB taxonomy): domain Bacteria; phylum Acidobacteriota; class Terriglobia; order Terriglobales; family Acidobacteriaceae; genus Bog-257. Next base: position 5,733 of record PMWW01000084.1, on the reverse strand, counting down.
AGCGAACCGCGAATCGCGAAAAACGCTCTAGCCCAAGGCCGACGGCTGATGGCTGACGGCGGCCTTCTTCCACACCGGGCTGATCTCGCGCAGCCGCCCCACCACTTCCGGAACCAGGCCTAACGCGAACTCCACATCTTCCGCCGTGTTCTGCTTGCCCAGACTGAAGCGAATGCTGGCCCGTGCACGATCGGACGAGAGCCCCATCGCGGTCAACACATGCGACGGTTCAATCGCTCCTGATGAACAGGCCGCGCCCGTCGACACCGAGAGTCCTTTTAGATCGAGCGCAATCACCATCGCTTCGCCTTCAATGCAATCGAAATAGATGTTCGTGGTGTTGGGCACCCGCGGCGCCTCGACGCTGTTCACGCCCACCTGGTCCACGTTTTCGACGATCGTGTGTTCGAGCCGATCGCGAAGCCCAGCCATACGCTCCACGCTGCCATCGCCGAAACCTTCGCGCGCCATCTCCGCCGCCTTCCCCAGTCCCACGATGCCTGCCAGGTTCTCTGTTCCCGCTCGGCGCGAACGCTCGTGCCTTCCGCCATAGAACAGCGGCTGCAGCAGCGTTCCCTTGCGCACGAACAGCGCACCCGCCCCTTGCGGCCCGTGAATCTTATGGCTGGCAATGGTCAGCAGATCGCAGCCGATCTGCTTCACGTCGAGCGGAATTTTGCCCGCCGCCTGCACCGCGTCGGTATGGAAGTACACATCGGCTTCGGCGGCAATCTTGCCAATCTCGCCCACCGGCTGCAGCACGCCAGTCTCGTTGTTCGCCATAATAATGCTGATCAGCTTGGTCTCTGGACGCAACTCCCGGCTGACGTCATCAGGATCGATCAGCGCGCGGCCATCCACTGGCAGGTACGTCACCGTGCAGCCCATCTCTTCCAGACGCTTGCACGCGTTCAGCACGGCGTGGTGCTCGATCGCCGAAGTGATGATATGGTCGCCCGGCTTCATCATCCCCAACAGCGCCAGGTTGTCGCCCTCGGTACCGCCGCTGGTGAAGACGATCTCTGCCGGACGGCAGTTCAACAGATCGGCAACCTGCTCGCGGGCGCGCTCCACCGCCCCACGCGCCTGCTGCCCTTGTTGATGAATCGACGAAGCGTTGCCAAACTTCTCGAAGAAGTAGGGACGCATCGCCTCAAACACCTCGGGCAGAAGCGGGGTGGTGGCGTTATTGTCGAGGTACACGCGACGCATCGTCCCTCTATTCTAGCGTTTCGTTAGATTCCGTGCGGGTGGGAGGCGATTCGGAAGGGAAAGAATATCGCCCTACATCTACGGAGTTGTCATTACGAACGGCCTTCAGGCCGTGAGGAATCTGCTTCTCCCATTCATGTGTAACGCGGCAGAAGAAAGCAGGTTCCTCGCTGCGCTCGTAATGACAATCCTCAAGAACTACTGCTGTGGAGGCGCCGGTGGCTGGCCTTGTCCCTGGCCTTGACCTCCCTGTCCCATTCCCTGCGGCGGGGCGTGGCGCGCCATCATCTCTTCGTACTTGTTCTGCTGATCGGGATTCAGCATCGGCTTGATCTGACTGGTGGTCACGTCGCGGATCGAGAGCATCTTGTCCCGCCTGTCCTGTCCCGTAAGCGCGGTGTTCTGATGCAAGGCATCCAGTTGCTGGGTCTCATTCTCCAGGATCGGACGTATCTTCTGCTGCTGGTCGTCCGTCAGGTTGAGCGCTTGAGTCAGACGCTGCAGCCGTTCGTCGGTGGTCATTGGCTTACCGGGCCTGTGCCCGCCATTAGGTCCCGGCGGCATCTGTGCATTAAGCGCCGATCCGCAGCCCACGATGGCAATTCCAAGTAGCGCGCAAAGCAAAACTTTCTTCATTCGGCAAAACTCCCTTGTCACTCTCCGCCAGGCCCCGGTGGCCACAAACATTGCCGCCGTCGAAATGGGCGCGCTGGACGTGGTCATCATCAGCACCATGGCATCGAGTTTTCTGAATATCCGTGATCGATCCATTACTGACCATCAAGTATAAAACTGCTGGCCCGACTGTTGAAACCCCGCCCCAGGCAATAAGTTTCAGGCCTTTCGCCCGCAAGAAGTGTTGGAACTAAGGGTACCGATTGGCGGAATAGCGCAACCCAAAAAGCAGGCGCGATCGCTCGCGCCTGGTATCGTAAACGGGGCTTGCAATCGCAACAACTACTGTGCCCGGCTGGCCGGCGGAATGATGTTGTTCATCCGCAGATATTCCACCATCTGCCCGTAGTGATCCATGGGGTGACTGATCGCGATGGCCGATAGTCCCAGCCGGGTAATTTTGTTCGAGCCGAACGGAGTCTGCACCTGGCCCAGAACATTGCTCTCGTTGAGGCTAATCATCGCTTTATGCAGATAGGCGAACGAGTCCTTCAGGAACTTCACCACATCGGCCTTCGAGGTGATGCTGTCCGGACCATTCTCTCCGCCCAGATCGACCGGCGGCTTTTCGCCAAGGATGGCGCCGGCGAGCATATAGTTGACAGCGGCAACATGCTTGACCTGCTGCGCAAATGTTCGCACGCCTTTGAAGTCGCCCTGGGTCGGCGCGAAATTGAACTTGTCGTCGGGCATGGCTTCCGCCGCTGAAACAAATTCGCTCTCCACACTGTCAAGCGAATGGTCCAGCACGGCCGAAAAGGTTGGTTTCTGGTCCATCTTGGCCTGCGGATTCACCGCAACCAGATTTCCTGCCGTGCCTAAGGCCAGCAGGAGAAGCGCCATGGCAAATTCCTTCTTCATTCGAAAGCCTCCACTGAGAACTGAGAATTATGGTGTGAAAACGTGGCCGGATACTGCGTGTTACAAATTCTAGTCCATTCCCACCGTGTTGGCCCGCATTTCTGACGGACGAAGCTTGAACCACGCCGCCGCCAGAATCCCCATCAACAGCCCCAGCGCCGCATAAAGCAGCGAACGCTCCATGCCAACCTTCTCGGCGATTTCTCCCCACAACGCCGCGCCGCCGGCCAATCCACCTTGCAGGACCAACAGGTACATCGAGATGGCGCGCGCCCGCATGTGTCCCGGGCACATGGTTTGCGCCGAAACATTCAGGCTGGCGAGGACCTGGATCCACGCCACCCCGGCGACGAACATGGTCACCGACAAGACCGGGAAGCTGTGCCATCGTCCCCCAGCATAGGTGGTGAAGGCGAAAACCACGGTCGCAACCGACACTAGCACGTCGGTCGAGAGCGTCCGCCGGACAAACGGCATCAACGCAGCACCCAGCAGCGCCCCCAATCCAAAGAAGCCTAGCAGCAAACCGTAACCTTGCGAGCCGAACGGATGCGCCAGCAGCGGCAACAACGCGGGCAATGCACTGGCTGAAATGCTGAAGACTGCGCTGCGTACCAGCACGCTCTTCACCTCAGACGAGCCGCGCATGTGGCGAAGACCGTCGAACATGGCTTCCGTCATGTGGGTGGCGCGCAGCGTCGTTCGCCCCGGCTGCCGCTTCCACTGGTACAGGAAGTAGATCACGCCGAAGAACGAAACCGCGTTCAGCAGAAACGCGATCCCCGAGCCGGCGGCGGCAATCACCAGGCCGCCGAGCGCGGGACCGATGGCTCGCGCCACGTTGAATCCCGCCGAATTCAGCGCTACTCCGGCGGTAAAATTCTGGCGCGAGACAGTCTCGGGAGTGATTGCCTGCCACGCCGGATCGTTCAGCACCGCGCCCACGCCCATCAGCAGCGCGAACAACAACAGTAGAGTTGGCGTCATCTTGCCGGCCAGTGTGAGCACGCCCAGTCCGGCCGCCGCCAGCACCATCCACGTCTGGGTAAAGAGCAGCAGCTTGCGACGGTCAACAACATCTGCGATGGCGCCCGCGGGCAGCACGACAAGAAAAACGGCAATGCTACCGGCCGCCTGCACCAGCCCCACCATCAGTGGAGACATGGTCAGCGAAGTCATCAGCCAGGCGGCGCCGACGTTCTGCATCCAGGTGCCGGTGTAGCTGATAACGGCGGCGATCCAAAGCGTACGGAAGAGAGACTCGTGCAGCGGTCCCAGCACGTCGCGCCGTGGCACGATCGGCATCTTGGGTATCGAGCCGAGTTCCGACATGGGATTAGACCCTTCGGCCCGCGCCGGCTCGGCAATTGCGCGCGCACCTCTGTGCAACCCGCCAACCAATCCAACAGCCGGCCTGGCTGGGGAATCCGGATCCTGCCATGCTCCACTCGTGGCCATCGAAGATCAGACCCTGCCCGGCAACAAAAGTAAGCCAGGGCCCACATAAATTGGGTGCGGACGTTCCGAACGGCTCGCAATTCGTGACCAGTCGCGCCGGTTTCGCAGCCGTCACCCCGTGGTCTCGATGCCTGCTGTTGCGGCAGCGAACGGCCACTCGCGGCGTCTCCAAGATCGCAGCAAGTAAATCGTCAACCCGATTACCAGGATCACGACCACGTAGCGAATCTCGCGCTGGAAATTTTTCCGCGCCAGCAGAATGAATAGGAACCCCGCGATCGCCATTAACGCTGGCAGCGGATAGAGCCACATGCGAAACGGCCGCGGCATATTGGGACGGCGCTTGCGCAGCACCATGACTCCGACCGCCTGCACGATAAACTGCAACAGAATCCGGATGACGACCAGCGCAGCGATCACGTCCGCCAGCCGCAGGAAGCAGAAGAGCATGGCCACGCCACCTAGCGCCAGCAACGACACGGTGGGGAATCGGCGCTCGGGATCAACCCGGGCGAAGGCGCGAAAGTAATTGCCATCGAGCGCGGCGGCGTAGGGCACGCGTGAGTAGCCGAGCAGCAGCGAGAAGACCGAGGCAAACGCCGTCCACATGATCAGCCACGTGACCAGGCGTCCGGCCCAGCTACCGTAAATCCGTTGCATGAAGATGGAGATGATGTAGTTATTCTGTTCGCCGGAATGCTGCATCATCTCGCGCCACGGGATCACGCCCAGCACCGCAATGTTCATCACGATATAAATCGCCGCTACCACAAGGATGGAAATGATGATAGCTCGCGGAATCGTACGCCCGGGGTCTTTCACTTCCCCACCCAGGAAGGAAACGTTGTAATAGCCCCAGTAGTCGTAGGTGGAGATGAGCATGGCCGCGCCCATCCCGGTGAAGAACGCCGGCGACAATGTGAAAGCTCCGGGCGGAAAGTCGAAAGCTCGCCCCGGGCTGAAGTGTGTCAGCCCCGCGACGATCACCCAGCCCACGGCCAGCGCTACGCCGACCCACAACAACTGCGCCAGCTTTCCGATGGCGGTGATTCGCCGGTACAACAGGAAGACCACCAGCGCGCAGGTCGCAATCGCGACCAGAGTCGCCGGCATCACGAGCACGCTGACTTCGAGTGAACCAATCACCGGCAAGTTGACCCGCATGGTGTGCGCGAGGAAGGTGCGATCGAGCGACGGCCACAGATATCCCGCATAGTGGGACAGTCCGATGCAGCCGGAGGCAATCGATAGCGGTGCGCTGAATGAAAGCTGCCAAATAAAGAGAAATGACAGCATCCGGCCCAGCGACTTCGGCCCATAAATCTCTTTGAGGTAGCGATACGATCCGCCGGCGCCGGGCATGGCCGCTCCCAACTCAGCCCACACCAGCCCGTCACAAAGTGCGAACACAGCGCCCAGAATCCAGCCCAGCATGGCTTGCGGCCCGCCTGCGGCAGCCACGATCAGCGGCAGGGTGATAAACGGCCCCACGCCGATCATGTCGATCATGTTGAGCGCAGTCGCGCT
>PMWW01000145.1 GCA_003165795.1 Acidobacteriaceae bacterium | reverse complement strand
ACACAGCCGCTAACCGCTAGTGGTGCAATGCCCCCTCTTCTCAATATCGCAACATGCGGCCCTGCTGTTTGAATAAGTTACGACGCGGTTTGGCGAGTTTCACACTTTTGCCAGGGCTGCTAAGCCGAACGCTGTTGCAAACCCTCAGATCGTCAATTAAGCTAGTCTTCTCTTCAGTTTAAGCACTGAGCCGGGATGGCGGAACTGGNNCGACCCCCCCTCCCGGCACCAACGTCCAACCCATTCAACACACAGCTAGTTGACCGGTGAAGTAGTTCGGGCGGAAGGGATTTCCGAATCACGTTTTGTGGATGTCGCCCTGCCCAAACTCTGACCAACCTGTTCTGATTCTTGCTCCTGGGCCGCATCAGCATTATCCTGCTGCTGCCCAGCTTCGAGTTTTGCCATCGCATCGCGAATGTCGGACTGTGAAACGATTGCGTAGCGCTCGAACACGCTCCGCGTTTTCCAGCCGCCGATCTTCATAATGACCCCTTCGGCGACTCCGCACGACGAAGGTTTCGCGCCGCGGGTCCTTCGTCGGTCATGAAAAAGCAGACCGGAAACCTTTGCGGATTCACATGCACTCGCCCATGCTCCACGGAAATCGCGTACCGGCTTGCCATCCTCTCGCGTGAACACGAAGTCGTCTGGGGCCTTGCCCTGGATGCATTGAGTCAACAGGACCCTAACCGGCAGCGTCATGCTCACCTCTCTGCCTTGGTCGTTCTTTGTGGTTCGCGGTTCGAGTCGGATCGAGCCAACAGACGGGTTGACTTGGCGGACACGCAAGGCCAGCAATTCTTCGTGGCGCCAACCATATGTGTAGCCCACTTCAAACATTGCGCGCAGCCAAAGTCCGATCTTCCCGGTCGCGGCCGTTCTCCCTCCCGTCTCGCGCCGCTCAAGGCGAACTAGCCCATGCGACTGGAGGACGGCCAACGCTCTTCCGATTTCCGCACTGGGCTTGTTGCGCTTGAAATGGTCGGTAAGCTCATTGCGGGTGATTCCCTCTCCGCTACTGCGCAGCAAGTTCAGGATTGCGTCGGCGGTTGAGTCGCCCAAGCTGTTACCGAAGATGTATTGGGCGGAATCCTGGCAATAACGCCAGACGGCGAGGGCGGCATGGAGGTGAGGTGGTTTTATATCGACAGATTGATCGAGCAAGGCATACAGCAAGGCCAGGCGCACCGTTTGGGCTTCCGCACGCGTAGTGATCGCACCTAAGAGACCGGGGCGCCCTTCACTAAGCGTGGGATACACTTACGACCACTCAGAACGAGTCTCGTAAGCAAATTCAACCCGTCCGATGTTGCGAGCAAACTCAATAGCTTGCCTCGCTTTGGCTGCCAACTGCGCCAACGCCTGTAAATCCACTGTACCCCCAAACGGCAGGTACTTTGATCGAGCAGAACAGATCCAAAGGAATCGGTTGGCAAAACCATTCGCCATGTCAGTGGTAGTGAGCTGTCGTTGAAGTTCGGCAACTGTGATATGCGAGATGATTGAAATGTGCTGCTCCAGGCAGGCCGCTTTTGCACTCTTGGCGAGTACGCGTAGAGGGCCACCATCCCAGGCAAGCCGGATGATTGGGGAAAGCGTATTGCCGTCCCTGCCGGCTGATTGCAGCGCTTGTGACAGTTCGCTCTCCACTGCCAGCAAACGTTTATCGTCCACACCGGCATCGGTTGTCTGACGCTCGTGGGATACAACTTTTCCCCGCTCACGCTGCGGAACCGTCTCGACTACTGGACCCCGTACAGCGTGAATCAATCCTTCACCCGATGAGAGACCGCCTGCAACTCGTTCCTTGCACCAGTCCCCATCGAGCAGCTCCGAAAAGCGACGTACCTCTCCCCATGAAGTTCCTTTACGGGCCTTTGCCGACTCGCCCACGATTGCCGCAAACAGGTTCGTGTAATGTCGGTCACCTCCGACTTGGTAGTACGGTCCCCTGCCGATGATCGCCCCCACTGCTACGAGACAAGAGAAAAGCAGCGAGGCTTCATCGGCTTCCGTCTCGGGCCCTACAAGCCGGACAAACTCGCCGACTAAACCGTGGAATGCAGCGGTCCCGAGCGGGGAGGGCCACACGCGGGCGGCGGTTGGTAATTTCACGGTTCCCTTTGCCGCGGGGGAGTACCGGCAGGCGACGTCGCGTGCCAGCTCCTTAACCTCACACTCATCGAGGGGCGGCTCACAGCGTGCTGTGTTTACAGCCAGCAGGGCAGCTTCGATTTCTTCTCCAGTCATCCCCGGGCGCCGCATAGTTCCAGCAAGGCTTACAAGCGTGTCGTGCCGCTTTCCCCTACGAATGCTCTCAGTTCGTGTCTCGGCTACAGATTGGCGTGGTTCTGCGGGAGCAGAGTTTTGTGCCACCTTCTCAAGAAGCCATTCCGGCGCGGGAGCAATCGGGATATTTTCGTCAACAAATTCGTATGCGGCTCCGCTCGAATGGACTGAGGGGGGAACGATGACATACCCTCCCGCTGCCCTCACATCAAGTCCAACGGCCAGCTTTCCCACAGAATTGCGGAGGTCGAAACGCTCCGGCCATGAGAAGTAGAAGTGGGCACCTCTGCCTGTACGAGCCTTAAGGGTTGGAGGCAGGAACTTCCCCGCTCGCTCGAACTGCGCTAAGGAATCGATGCCGAGCTGGCCATCGACATCGAGGACGAAGAATCCAGAGGTTTCACCGGTAACCGCTCCCCAGTTGCAGTCGGTAAAACGCCAGTTCCAAAACTCCAGGCGCGCAAGGTCGCTGCTAGCCTCATGTGGCCAGTCATTTACCAAGGGCTGCTCCTCTCGGGCTGGAAACAGGCGCCAGCCGCGGACGGCCAGGCGACGAACGTCCCCGCAAATGTGCGGCAACCGATTCTCGCGTTCTGGTACAAATCCAAGTGCGCTCATCTAGTCCTCGACTTCCTGTGGTGCTCGCCGGCCCGAGCCATTCCGCCCTTCGGTTGTGTCCGGGGAGTTGCTTTGTGTTCGGGGTGTCGTTGTGGTTTTATCCGAAACAGACTTAGTACTCTGTTAAAGGTTCTCGAATCAGCGTGTGTTTTATTGGCGATGCTGCGGAACGACGGTAGGAGAACGCATGGAGGCAGGAAAATTAATGCAGGTGGTGAGTCAGTGGTGAGTGGCGAGTAAGGGTCTAAAAGGGCCCCCTTATCGGCTACCCAGCAACCCTTTCTTTCGCAAGTCTTGTCTCACTTTGCTTATGGCAGTTTCGACGGTTGTGCTTTCGGCCGGCATCCGAGTAAGCGTCGAAAAATAGCCGATCCTGTGGTCGAACCCTCCACCCCTCCGGCAGTTCCACCGATCCATCGGCGTCAAGCCCGCGGCAGATTTCTGAGTCGGTTGCGCGGGGATTCTGGGTTAGTTGGATCAGGATGGCGCGTTTTACGGCGGAGCGGTATTTGGAAAGAAGAGCATCGGATCTAGTCACCGGCCCCGGTTGTTTAGTCCGTTCCGGCTCGGCAAGCCCGCCAGCGCACATCCCTGCCGGGGCCTGTTGCTGTGGCTGGAGCTTCAGATCCAAAGGAGTAGCGAGTACCCCCTGGCTAGAATCGCCAATCTGGAGTGGATGCCAGCCCTGCAGTGCCAGTTCGACGCGAGCGGGCTTCAGTACTTGCTGCTCCAATCCTCTTTGCAGACCATTTACAAAGTAAGCCCTAAAGTCAGCGAGGCGGCTGCTCGTCTCGTCGAGAGATAAACGACCGCTTCTACTCTCAGGGCTGGATCGCCTTGGGAAATCGGCGAACCAACCCGGAGCGCACCATTTATCCAAGTCCTCGACCTGAATGAACTTCGACTGGTCATCAGGGTTCTCCGGGCGAACCTCAATCACCGTCAGTGGCCAGCCGTCGCAGACAACGCGAACCCACCTGTGAAGGGGGTCAGGCACCTCCGAGAGCAAAATTTCCCTCACTAAGCCCTGAGTTACTGGCTTGTGTTCTAATGCTTGAATTGTCCAATTCCACACGATTTTGTAAGCTCACGTCACGGGATTTTCAGCGACACAATAAGGGTTTGCGACGCCGATTTCGACCAGAGTCTGAATATGCCGAGCAGCGAGGTTTTGCCATTCGCCACGCAGGAGATCGACTTTGCTCGAGAACTCGCGTAGTTCGACATTGCAAACAGGATCACCTGGATCGGTCGCCGACGACGTCATGTGCCAGATCCTGCGAATCTCCAATTCATAATCCTTGCACTAAGGCGAAGAAGCGGGGAAAGTTGTGTACCTAATGACATTACGGGGGTTAAAGCCTTAATCATGAATGAGATAAATGTTGCATGGCAAAGTTGTATGGGCGGAATCAAGGATCACTGTTGAGGCAAAGATGACAAGCAAGTCACCGCAGATGCCGCCAGAGTCCAGCGACATGGTGAAATTCCTCCTTGGGTGCAAACTCCCTCTCTCGGCCACCGGTTAACTTCCCAAGCACACACGAACAATACTAGAATCGAATCGTCTTGAAGCCAGCCCCGGTGCCCGATGATCTCCAAGCGTTCGCCCTAGACCGGTCACGGAACTCGGACTTCTCAACCCCGTACCCGAGCCTAATTCGTTTCTCCGGTGCGCTAGTTTCCGGCCGGAGATTCCGGTAAGTCGCTGACATACGAGACCTTAGGGAATAGCCCAAAAGGGTATCTAGAGTTCGAATCCACCTCCCTCCGCCATGCAGCCTCAGCTGCAGAGAAACTCTGCTGCATTGCTGTCGAAATATGCGAAAAAGGCCGCGTTTTCGCGTTATTTCCTCCAACAACCGGACCAGAGAAAATTGCCCACAGAGTTGTTTCGCTCTCGTCGCAGTTGTTTTTCTCCGGAGCCTCTATTGGGAGTCTCCTTTCAAGAATCCCGCAGGCGAATGCTTGGCGATCACAATCCGAACACAACGCGAAAGCCGACTTGACTCCCGCGTCTCAATGATGTTCCGAGACCTTCCGGATAATGGATATCTTCCGCAGCTTACAGCGTTTGTTGGAAAACCCCCTTGTTCAATAAATATTACGAATTCCTTTACCCGGAACTGACCATTCCGCGAGCACTTTCTTCCTACGCTGTCGCACATTCATTAAACCGTAACCAGTCTGCAACGGCGCCGCAACAGCCAGTTGTCAGCATAGATCTCGGACCCATGATGGTCATTGGGTTCGACTCCACTTCAATCTTCGAAGGAGATTTCTGTGACAGCTGAGATGCTCAGAAAACGGAACTACCTGCGCTCCATCCTTCAACCTCTCGCGCTGGTTGCGGCGACCGTCGTGGCCGGCGCCATCGTTGCTCCGGCGCAAAGCTACTTCTCGCCGGGCAACATCGTGGTGAGCCGCAGCGTTTATGACAACAATCCGAACAATGTGCAAGTGGGGCAGATCCTGCCGCCCAATTGCCAGGTCACGCAAGGCGGCTGCAGTGGGCCCGCGACCTACAACGGCACCTATCCCTACGTGTGGAATAACGATCTGGTCGACGGTAGTTTCGGCATTACCTCAGCGATCTTCCTGGACCAGCTCACTCCGACGGGCACGCTGGTCAACACGCTTTCAGTTCCCAGCGCCCGCCGAATTGGACAGCCGCTGCTGGCCGACAACTTGGTCACCAGTTTTTCCTCGAAGTCCGAAGTATCGCTGAATCTGTCGGCCGACGGTCAGTACCTGACCTTCATGGGATACGTTTCGTCCGTCGACAATCTGGACGTCTCCAACTCCAACACGCCGCTGGTCGTCGATCCGACCAATCCCGTGGGGACGAATTATTACCGCGCGGTGGCGCTGGTCAATAACCAGGGGCAGTTCAACTTTACGGAGACCCAGGCGTACAGCGGGAACAATGGCCGGGCTGCGATTTTCAACAACACGAATGGCGCCAGCATCTTCTATACGGCCGGCAATGCCGGTAACGGTGCCAATCCTCAGCCCGATGGCATCATCATCGGAGCCGGTGCACAGTTCATCACTCCGCTGTTCCAGAGTGAAATCTCGCAGCGGCCCGGAATGCCCACGCCGCTGTCCAGCTTCAACGTGACGCAACTCGGCGATCCGCAGGACAAGATCGGCAAGGACGACAATTTCCGCGGGCTGACGATTTTCAACAACGTGGTTTACTTCACCAAGGGAAGCGGCAGCAACGGAGTCAACTCGGTTTTCTGGGTCGATCCCACGGTCACCATCTGCAACGACAATAACGGCGTAGGCTTGCCTCCGGCGAACGCCAGCCTGCCCACGGCGCCGCTGGACTACGATCCGTCGCTGTTGCAGACCAAGGGTCTCGATCCCAACAACATGTGCGTGCTGAACGGGCTTCCCACGACGCTGTCGAAGCACGCGACGTATTTCCCGTTCGGTATCTGGTTTGCGGATGCCAACACTCTTTACGTTGCTGACGAAGGCAACGGCGACAACACCTACTCCAACGGACTGTACACGGGGGCGGCGGGGCAGACCACAGCCGGATTGCAGAAGTGGATCTTCGATTCGACTTCCGGTCAGTGGAACCTGGCTTATGTTTTGCGGTCAGGATTGCAGCTCGGCGTGCCCTACACGGTTGCGGGGTATCCGAACGGGAATAACCCAGCCACCAATTTGCCGTGGTCTCCCGGAACCGATGGCCTGCGGAACATCACCGGCATCGTGAACGGCGACGGTACGGCAACGATTTATGCCGTGACCTCGACCGTGAGCGGCAATGGAGACCAGGGAGCCGATCCGAACCAGGTCATGGTCATCACCGACCAGATCAGCGCTATCTCGTTGCCGCCCAATGAAAGCTTCGGCACCTTCCAGGCAGCCGGCTTCGGAGCGGTTCTGCGGGGCATTTCCTTCACTCCTGGAACCGCTGGCGCCCACTAACCATAATTAATTGCCAGGCAATAAATCGCCGGCTGCGGATTCTCACCAAGCGAAAGGGCTTGGGTGGCCGTCCCGGCGATGCTCTTGTCTTCGCGCCGAGCGTCTCAAGTTGGCGGGCCGCCGGGTGCTGGCGGTCTCCGCGATCTGGGATGAAACACAAGTATGCAACATCGTCCCGCTATCGGTCGGTACAGGAGTAACAGGGGTCAATGGAAGCCTGAATCAAGGGAGCATCGGCGAGCTCGGCATTTGGCAGCATCAGCCGGACCGACGGCATGTTGGCGAAGGTTGGCGTACGCACCCGGACGCGGCGGGGAATATTGGAACCGTCAGAGGTGACCGAGTAAAGCACTCGCCGCGCGGACCTTCCACCCGGCTAATTCCGGTGCCCAGTGGCACTTCCACAAACTGTTGCCTGCGCCACGGTCCGCCGGGGAGTCGCGCAATCGCCTCCCGCAGAATGCGGCAACTTTCAATCATTTCCAGAGCGCGCACTACCAGCCGGGCGCGAACGTCGCCGGAGGTTTCGACAGGAACGTTAAATTGCAATTGGGCATAGGCGACGTAGGGAGCAGTTCGGCGAATGTCGTGCGTGAGTCCGGATGCTCTAGCTAACCGGACCCACCACGCCACACGATAGGGCCTGTTCCGTCGTCAATACTCCAATGCCGTTGCAGCGCGTCTTGACGATGCGATTCGTGGTGAAGATGGGAATGATGCTGCGGCTGATCTCTTTTTCCATGGCGTCTACGGCGCGAAGCACCAGCGACGGATCGGGAAGGTCACGGTTCACGCCGCCCACGCAGTTCATCGCATAATTGACGCGATTGCCGGAGATGGCTTCGAGGGCATTCAGAATAATTTCGCGGATGGCGAAGCAACTCATGAACATGGTTTTGAAGCCGATGAGCTTGGCGGCGACGCCGGCCCAAAGCAGATGCGAGTGCAAACGTTCCAGCTCGGCGGTAACTACGCGAATGTAGAGTGCCCGCTCCGGCGGAGGCTGGTCGGAGCAGGTGCTGCATAGCTTTAACAACAACGGCATGGACGGAACTTATCCCTCCGCCGGCTTGGTCTTGGATGGCTCGGGCAATCTTTACGGCACGACCTTCTCCGGTGGCCTCTACAACTACGGGACAGTGTTCGAGCTAACTCCCACGAACGGAGGCTGGACGGAACAGGTGCTGCATCAGTTCAACTACAGCGTAATTAACATCAATGGCCCGGATGGGTTTTATCCCCAATCCGCGTTGATCCTCGACGCCACCGACAACCTTTACGGCACCACCGTTGAAGGTGGCATTTACGATGGCGGCACGGTATTTGAGATCACGCCATAGTTTGCGGTCTTACTATCATTCCTAAGATCGTCGACAACTCTGAAGGGTCGGCTGATTCCCAGATAATGGCGATAAGTCGCGTGGCTGTTGAAAAACTCTTTTTGGTCTCTGATTCGGGTGAAATCGGGTGACCAGAAATGTCTCGAAATTCGAGAAGGTCGTTTATACGGCGTAAGGCTGGAGATGTGTTTGCCAGTGCCTACATAGACATTGGGCGTACGTGCCCGATAGTGCCAAACATATCTTCCCATTCATAAAGGCGGGTTATGTGTCGCCACGAACAGCTCTTTATATTTATGTTCTTGGGAGCTGCCCGGCTGTGCGAGCTACGACCGGTACCGGAAAGACAACATCGGCGCATACGAGTGCCTGACGTGCGGCATGACGGGAATCGAAGTTCAATGGCAGCCGTTGAACTTGAAGGAAGTCAGCTCGGTCTGCCACGGTCCACCGGTTACTGCATAATATTCCTGGGCGTACCAGAAGGTGCAGCCATCAGAACCGTCAATCACCAAGTTGGAGTAGTCTCCCCATCGACCTTGGCCGGTTTCGGATCCGGTACCCGCATAGAGCTCAACTTCCTCTTCCATTTGCCCCAGCGGGTCGGCAGGCACGTGTCCAGTTACATAGATTGAGGGATACATGTCTTCGCCGGATTTGCTGTAGCCAAGCGCGATGTTCCCCATTTTGTCCTGTGCAATCGATCCCATCCAGCGGTGGGTCAAGTCCGGAGCAAACGTTCCCGACTGAAACAGCGGCACAGGGCAGTCATCCGGACAGCCAGAGATTGATACCGCCTGCACCGGCGCTCGGAATTCATACCAGCGGATGCCGGCCTGCCCGCCTGATGCCTCCACTCCATGATTTACGTACCAGTGCTGCGAATGCGACCCACTGCCGTTCGCTGAGACACTATCTTCAGGACCATCATTCCAATAGGCCAGGCGCTGCATCAATACGTTCTCCATAGTGTCGAGCAGTTGCTTGGTGCCCAATTGGGGGATACATACACCGCACATCAGCGTGTAGCCGGGAATTCCGGGAATTCGATGGCTCAAACCGCTACCCACAAAGGAGGACTGTTCTGGATTGGTGTACACGGGGTGCATCGAATACAGGTACAGTGTAGGGACGGTCCCGACTCCCATGCCGCCGATGAAGAACTCGTCTTGTCCGGCGGGTGGCGGAACGTTGGAATCGACATCGGCAGCCAGCAGGTGGAAATCTGCGTTGGTGAGGCGAAAACAGATCTGCTCCGCGGAGCGGTCGCCTACTCGCAGCTTCGCGTCGTTGTAGGCACACACGAGAGGTCCGTATTGGAGGTTATCGTTGGTCTGGAAGTACCCGGTAGGCCAGATTGCCCACTTCGGAAAGTCGGCAAAGGCTGTACCCAACGAGAATTCATACGTGTACCAAGTGCCTGTGGCACGCTCTGAAGTTGAAACCGCTACGCAAGCAGGATAAAAACCATTCGAGTTGGATGCACCGATGTTATAAGCCAGCAGCCATTGATGGTGCGCCTTGTCCCAGTCAACCATCACGTCCCCACCGGGAGTGTATCCGCAATCCGACTTCCAAGGAAACAGCAGGTTGTCCTGCAGCGGTGCGGTTAATGGCTGGCCAGTGGTCTTGTCGAAGACCTGAAAATGATTGCTGACAAATTCCACCACCTCATAATCGCCAACGGCCACATCGGTATCCGGCGGTGGCCCGTCGTGAGTTACGTTTTGACCGATCCCAGGGACATGCAATCCGATGGTAATGCTCAGTGCGTTTGCGGCCGCTCCTTGCTCTGCTGGCTGGCTGCCAGGTTGCTGAAGGTCTGCTGAAAGACTTTGCCGTGGAGCTTGTTGCTGGAACGAGGAGGTCCGCCCACGTACCTTTCGAGGCTTTGCCAATGATTGCGCGCGTTTCGATACCCCATACGCCACCGGTTTACGCGTCGTCATTTGCTTCGCTGATTGCTCCTGAGCGAGCAGGCCCGGGCAACCGAGCAGCAAGGCCAGCGAAAACAGAATCTGCGCAATAAGTGACCAATGCGCTCTCGTCATGCGCTCCGTGTTTCCGGCGATGGCATCGTTGGCGATAATACAGTTATCGTAACTTAAGGCGAGAGGTCTGACGCCCGAAGAGATTGCTTCTCTCGAGGAACCGTACACGCCGCATCCCGTCTGGATCTCCGCCCGGCGCTCCTTCTTNNGCCGAGCCGCGTGCCTTCGCAGCATGGCTGCGGGTACTGTTCCGCCATGACTGGGTGGTCTACTCCAAGCGCCCCTTCGGAGGGCCGGAACATGTGCTGCGCTATCTCGGAGCGTATACACATCGCGTGGGCTGCGGCAGGCTTTCTCTTTTTCGCCGCGACAGTCTTTTTCGCTTTGGCTACGGTTGCATGTCTCGCTTTGGCTACGGCTTCAACCAGAGCTGGCAATTCCGGCCTGGGAGGCTTCGGAGTGCGGTGGTGGCCATGATGCAAGATCAATGAGCGCTATCGCCTGTCCACAACAGCTATCGCGTTCTGCTGGAAATTCGCAATCAGTGGGGTGTAAAGTGCAAACGTCAGAGAAGCAACCGTCAACGGTCGCATTTGGTAAAGGAGACCATCATGACGAACCGGCCAGAACTTTCCACCACAATTTTGCGCAGCAGAGGCGATTGCCAGCCTTTGCACTGGCGCTGCTTTGTGCGCTGACGATGGTTGAAACTCGGCCGGCACAGGCGCAGACGCTGACCGTACTGTACGACTTCACAAGTGGAGGGGACGGCAGTTTTCCGATAGCCGGTCTCACGCGGCAGGCGGCTACGCCAGTGTGAATTGCCTCTACGGATGCGGTACGGTTTTCAAGCTAACCCGCAAACCTTCCTCCTGGGTCTTAACCCCGGTCTACAGTTTTACCGGAGGTAATGACGGCACCACGCCTGAAGCCAGAGTGATCTTCGGCTCGGATGGCCTTCTCTACGGCACCACCACCGGCGACAGTTCGTTGGGTGGGACGGGGAGTGCCACGGCTTTTAGAGTGAACCTTCCAGCCACACCCTGCAAAACCGCACTTTGCCCGGGACAGGAAACCGTGCTGTATCGGTTCACGGGATCCATGGATGGGAGCGGTCCGGGATGGGGCGACCTGGCCTTCGATCAAGCCGGCAATCTCTATGGCACCACGTCCGATGGCGGCAGTAACGGTCACGGCTCGGTTTACGAGTTGACGCCCTCCGATGAAAGCTGGACGGAGAAGATTCTTTATAGCTTCACGGGTGGGGAGGATGGCAGTCAGCCGGAGAGCGGCGTGATCTTGATCAAGCCGGCAATCTCTACGGCACGACCTTATACGGTGGCGCGGGCGCCCGGGGAACGGCTTTCCAGTTGACGCCCTCCGGGTCGGGATGGACCGAGAAGGTTCTCCACAGCTTTGGAAGCAGCGGATCAGGCCCTTACGGAGGTCTCATCTTCGATTCATCAGGTAATCTGTATGGCACAACTCAGACTGCCAACATGGGTCAGGGCAACGGCACGGTCTTCATGCTCAGTCCGTCAGGCGGCGATTGGACCCTTACCACCCTGTACAGCTTTCCCGCCGGATTTAGCTACCCCTATGCTCGCTTCACCCTGGATGCAGCCGGTAATCTCTATGGCACGACCAGCTACTTCTTTGGTCCAGAAAACTACTTCGGTGGTCAAGGCAGCGAGGGCTCGGTTTTCAAACTTGCCTTCTCGAACGGCAGTTGGAACTATAACGACCTTCACGACTTTGACGGCGGACACGACGGCGGGGTAGTGTCCTAAAGGTGCGTTGATGGAAAACAGCAAGCGGTTGTAATCGCCCTGTTGCGGTGCTACGGTTTGCTCATGGCACGCAAGCAAAGCGATCTGAAAGCGCTGCGCGGCATGATAGGCGAAGCGCACGACATACTCCGCACGACAGTCCTCCCCGAAGAGCGGTCACAGCGAGCGTATGAGCTTCTGACCGCTGCCGTTCATCTTGCCGACAATCTGCTAGAGGAATCGCCGGCTGCAGCGATGGGAAAGAAGGGCGGCACGGCGACCGCCAAGCGCGGGCCGGATTACTACAGCAAGATTTCCGCCATGCGGAAAGAGCGCAAGGGCGGTAGGCCATCCAAAGAAGCCAAGCCGAATTGACAAACGCGATACAATAGCAACTGAGCGGAGGGCGGAAGAATCGAACTTCATTCCGTGGCAGGAATCTCCGGTTTATAAGACCGGCCCTAGCACCAGCTAGACGCCCTCCGTGTTTGGCGATTCTTTGGAATTTTCTTCTTCATTTCCAGTCACCCCTGATTGGGCAAGCTGCACTGGAATATGTATTTTCCCAAACACCTTCTCGTAATTGTTGACACACTCCGCCAACATTGCCACGAGTATTTTGGCCTCCGCTGGATTCAGTTGAACTCGAACCTTATGTTCCACCTCGAAAACCGCGAGATCAGACGGAACAGCGTCTCCAAAGAGTAGGCTAATGTCAAATGGGCCGAACCCGGTCTGCACCCAATTGGCGTAAACCGTCTTGAAGTCAGCCGATTTGTTGAAATTCATCGTTACCTCATTGTCGGATGATTGCTCTGTCGTCGTCATGCTGTTTTACCCATCTCTTGATTTTTTAAGTAAGCAGAATATCCCCCCTGTGACACAGGGGATTTTTTTGTATCTCCGAGAGGCGAGGTGGAACCGCCCCCATGAAGAACAGTCTCAATGTCTCTCCAGTAAGGGGATTGCATAAAGTTGCAAGAAATGACACCGGGCATGACGCCGCCGAGCATGATACCGCCAAGCGTTGTACAAGCAGGACCATACGCATTTCTGTGCCATGCGTAAGTGGCCACTTGGCTTATACTCGGCTCATGCCGACACGCCTCTTGTACGTCGAAAAGATCCCTGGGGCGATTTAGACTCTTCCACGACTCCTCGAAAACGCCGGAATAAATAGGCCCGCGATCATTTCCGGGGTCGTTATCATCGTAAGCAACAACGGCCACCTTTAGACCCAGGTTCCGTGCGTAGTGAACCAATGTCTCCACCTTTGGGTTCTCCGGAGGAGAATTGAGAATTTGTGAAACAGCGCTCGGCGTTACATTCATCTTGCCAGCCAACTCTTTGCGCGAAATTCCAAATTGCTCGATTCGCTTTTCCAGCTGAGCAAAAAAATCCATCGAAATATTGTGTGCAAAATCGGCGGCGCTTGCTTGAGTCCAATGGCTCATTTGTCCTAGTCCTTCTTATCTGGAAATTTTTCTCGTAAGGCTTGCCTAGTGGCCATGTGATTTCTCCACATCACAACACGCTCAAGTTCGGCTTTGTCTGTCTCATTCTCCTTCTTGAATGCGTGAGTCGTTAACACCACCAACTCAAATCGTTGATTCGTAATCGGCAGAGGATGACACGTAAAACCGTATAAGCGAACCTTTTCTTCCAAGTCAATGAATGCGAAACAGTCTCTGTGCTTTGCGTCTCCGGCCTTAAAACGGTGAAACTTGCCGCGCATGTCTTGCACACCGCTAATCCAAAGCCCCATTCTGTGCCGCAACCTCTTGCCGAGCGAGGAACTTTCGATCTTGTCGTACTGTGGCCCCGCATTCAAATCATCATCTCCCCGAAGGATGGCCACCCCTCTTTTGTCTGTATGGCCGACACCAGCCACCAACTCGACAGTGAGCGAAAGCAGGGACATTCACGTCTCTTAGTGTAGCCACAGCTTAATCGACAGTCAACTGTATATTAAGCTACAGCTAAACATTAACACAAATACTTGTAAATGATTGATTAAGCGAAGTATATTTGGCTTGACAAACAGCAAGCGATTCGTGTAATCTGTGCTCATGAATTGCCAGACGTGCAACATCGAATGCCGGAAGTTCGGTAAGCACCGCAATGGGTTACAGCGCTTTCAATGCCTGCAATGCGGTAAGACGTACACCGAATCGAACAGTACGGCGCGGAACGGTGGTTGGATGAACGGGCGCAAGAGCTGAAAAGCCGGACCTATCAACCGCAGCCTGTGCGGCGGGTTTACATACCCAAGCTGGATGGGAAGCAAAGACCGCTAGGGATACCAACCATCCGAGATCGGGTTGTGCAAATGGCGGCAGGGTTGGTTCTCGAACCTATCTTCGAGGCCGACCTGCAGCCGGAGCAATATGCCTATCGCTCGGACCGCAGCGCCTTGGACGCAGTAAAGCACGTCCATAAGCTGATCAATACGGGTCATAAGCAGATCGTTGATGCGGATCTCAGCAGCTACTTTGATAGTGTTCAACACGCCGAGCTTATGAGGTCGGTAGCTCGCCGGGTCGTCGCTGGAGCGATGCTGCATCTGATCAAGATATGGCTGGAAGCCCCGGTCGAGGAAACCGACGAGCACGGAAACATGCATCGGAGCACGCGCAGTCAGGACGAGGGTCGAGGTACTCCGCAAGGAGCTCCGATCAGTCCTCTGCTTAGCAATCTGTATAGGCGACGGTTCGTGCTGGGGTGGAAGAAACTCGGGCACGAGAAGCGTTGGAAAGCGTACATCGTGAACGATGCCGATGACCTCGTCATCTGCTGTCGGGTGGGTGCCAATCAAGCTCTGGCCGCGATGCGGACCATAATGTCGAAGCGGAAGCTGACGGTGGGCGAGAACAAGACGCGGGTCTGTTATCTGCCGGAAGAGAAGTTTGACTTTCTGGGATATACGTTCGGACGATGCTACTCGATGAGGAGGGGCCGGGTCTATTTGGGCACGGTACCCTCCAAGAAACGGGTGCAGCGCATCGGTCGAGCTATCAGCGACGAGACCGGACGCGACAAAGTCTGGCAGGATTCGAAGACAAGCGTGGAAAGGCTCAATCGGCTAATGGTTGGCTGGGCCAACTACTTCTGTCTGGGGCCAGTCAGCCAGGCCTATAGTGCGGTCGATTTACATGCCCGCACCAGGCTGCGTCAGTGGTTAGGTGACCAACACAACGAGCCGCGACCGGCATACCAACGTTTTTCGGAAGCGTCTCTGCATTCCGTGTTTGGCTTGGTCCAGTTACCACACCGGACCGCGAACCTTCCGTGGGCCAAAGCGTGAGTCTTTCCGAGAGCCGGATGCGGGAAATCTGCCAGTCCGGTTCGATGAGCGGGAACAGGAAACAGGGCCAAGCCAAACCGGACTGCGGCGACCAGGCGAAAGCCCCGTCAAATATCCACCGGGAGACTACCGTCACTGCGCCTGTTCTCGACTCTACTCAGTACCCGGTTGGAATCCGCCCCCCTCCCGGCACCAATGCCTCTCTCTTTGAATTAATTGCCTAGATGCCTAGATTGCCGTCGCGCGCGGTGATTGGAAGCTCTGGCGTGTCGGAATAAGGCTGGCGAGTCCCATCGAATACGTTGACCATCGCTCGGCCACCAAATCAAAAGCCGGACTAGCTTACGTTGTCACCGGAACTGTCGGACTGGCGCATGGGCTAGCTGGAGGCGCGGTAGGAGTTACCGGAGTGGCACCGTTGCCAATTGGAGGTGTCGTAGGAGGCGCGGAGGTGTCCTGTGATACCAATTTCTTGCCCAGATAAGCACCTTGTCCAAGTCCCATCAAAACCATCAAAGCGCTGTCGATGTCCGGAAGACCGGAGTGGTCTCCCTTATGAATTTTGCTTCCCACCGCGATGAGATATGTTGCAATGGCAATGAACGTCCAAGCAATCATCTGGACTTTTGAGAGGTCGGGAAAGCCCTGGTCGTCCTGAAGAATTGCGCCGAAGGTCGAGGAACCACTCGGTACGCTTGTCTTTGCGATCCGACCCGTCGATATGTAGCTAACGGTAATGCCTTTTGCTGCCGCCGCGGAGATGACGCTCATCCCCATCGCGATCAGCACATTCGTCGGCAGCTCATTGATAGCTTTGAAATCTCCTGTGCCCACCTTCATTGAGTAAATCGCGGTATAGGAGAAAATCACGACCGCCGTCCACGCAAAGAACTGGAACTTCGAGGTACTCGGCCGTCCATCGTTCCCCTCATACAGGCTGGCGATGTTTCCGCCCGACGCCACTTTGTAGAGTAGCCAGAGGAGCACGAGAGAGAGGACGCCGACCACATAAGGAACAAAACCGTGAGCCTGCATAGCTTCACCTCCATCGCGGCGCGGTTAGTATCAGAAGCTACCGACATTCGAATAACCCAATCAAGCAACGAAAACTTGATTGGCACCCTGCTTAACTGTGAGAGCTATGGCGACTTACTGTCTGCCGCGGATGTGTTCGAAGAACTTGAAGAGTTGAGGAGCGATGAAAAGTCATAGCTCACACCGAACTGCGCACTCCAAAGCGGCTTCGTGATCAAATCGGTGCGGTTGGAATAACTGAAAGCAATCGGGAACTTTACATTCTTCCCGGTGCCGAGTCCGTACTTAAATTGAGCGAAGTTGATGGGGCCTTTTTTCGAGAATACAGAACTCGTTGTAGATGCCAGGCCAACAATGTTAATGCCGGAAACGGACATTCCCGGAGTGACTTTGAGGATCGACGGACTCACCTGATCCTGGTAGTAGTAGGCGAGCCCAAAGGTTGCGTTGGCCATGAACGACCATATGGGGTTTGCGCTGGAAGTACAGACGGCGTAATCGAGTTCCGCTCCCACTTGGGCGTCGCGGAATGCTCCCGCTCCAGGGACGCTAGACGGAGCCGAGTTGTAGAAGTTTCCACCAGCATTAAGGGTTCCCGTCAGCTGATTGATACAGCTGCCGTCTGTGGAATTGGCACAAGGGTTAGGCTTCTTATCTTTCGAGTCCGCGGTCGCCATCGGCTTGGCAGCAGCATCTACCGTGTTCTTATCATCAGGCTTCTTACCTGAATCTTCAGTCTTCTTGCTGGAACTTGCACACCTTTTCTGCAGGCCGGCCTTGCTAAACACGAGCTTCGCTGTCGACGTAGTTGGCTGATTAACCGGCGTGTTGTAGTCGTACTCGAAAGACAGAACAGGTGCGGCTGCGGCCAGAACCATTTGGGCGAGCTGTGCCTCGAACATGGAAGTGGCTGCCATATATGTTTCAAACGATTTAATTAGTTTAGCCTGCTCATCACTAGGCGGAAACGGAGCAATTAGGTCTTTATCTGAAAGTGCGACGTTATCAGCCGGGCAAGTTACGCCCTTACCGCGAAATAGAATCCCAACAATCTGACCATAATACTTAACAAACAGATCATTTCTTGCGGTATCGGTTTTGGCGGCCTCAAATCTTTGCAAGAACTCATCCTTCATGCACTTTTGCCATGCCTGATAGTTCTCCCAGGTCGTGTAGCTCATTAGTGTGGGCGGGTTGGCCGGCGTTGGCGCCAGCGGAATATCTTTCAGCCCGTAAGCAAGATCGAAGCTGGCGCTTTCAATTTGTGAACCTTCTGGACCCTTAGCCGGAAGCTTGTACTGGCCTCTCCAGATCGTAGCTTTGGCAAACACACTAGACAGGGAAGGGCCTTTGCTACCTGCAGTTGCTAGTGAAGCCTGCTGAGACGATCCCTGGGCTGGTGCTGCAGTTCCGCTTATATTCTGAGAAGCCGCAGTGGTATTCGAGGTAACACCCACCCCAAACCTATTTAGCCGTTGGAGGTCCTTCCAACTTACGCACCCTGGGATAGTGACAATCGGCGATATGCAATAAGGCACAACCCCACGTCCGGCGAGAGCTGTTGGAATCCCGTCTAGCGTTGTCTGCAATGTCATGGTCTGATTACTGGTGGAAGAAGTTATGCCCCCGTACTCACTAGCCAACGACAGAGGTGTGTTCGGCTTGGTGACAGCACTGGTGGTTCCATTTGAGCCTGAGGGAGCACCGATTTGGACCGTTGCGGCGCTTTTCTGAGCGGCAGCTTCAGCTCGTAACGTACTCCGCAACGTTTGGGGTTGGCTTTGTAGCGCCAACTCCCAAAAACAGACGGGTGAGTTTGAAAGATATCGCAAGTCATCGATCGCGATTTTCCCAGCTTTCAGATCCTTCAACATTTCGGAGCATGCAGGCGGAGGTGCGTAATTTGCTGCAGCTTCGGCGTTAAGTGCCGATAATAGCAGTAATGCAACAGGCACCGGAATGACTAGAAATGAGCAGTGGGCAGCAAGGCGACGGGGTGACATCATCTTACACCACCCTAAGCGTGAAATGCCCGGACTCCTGCTGGACATCGGCCAGAATGTCGGTCAATTGGTTTGAGCCAGCACAGTCTTCATAAACATAAACTATGGCGGCGCTTGGAAGAGGATTTATAACAACGCCGATGTAGTATCCTCCAACCGGAAGCGTCAAAGAAAACGTCGTCGCCGTCATGGCAGTTGGCTGCCCAGGGACGACCGTGGGTGGACTAGCCAGCAGCGATCGAACCTTGATCAGGTTAAAGCTAGCTGGCGGAGAAGCGCCTTGATGGTCCCCACACAGCTTGGCGTTGAGGGGCATGTCCGCCACTCTAATTTGAAAGTTATACTCTCCCGAAGGATCAGCGCTAATCTTGCACGGGCCTGCCGCTGCTCCACCTGCAGGATTAATCGGATTTCCACCCATAAATGTTCCTCCTCTCGTTATACGAGATATAGTGACGCGTTACTCTGAGATGACCGCTATTTATCAGAACAAACTCCGTCCTGCCGAATGGATCTTACCCATCGGCAGCGAGCGATCTCTAGCCTACCGTTACCTCTAGTAGTCCTGTTGTTTTGCAATGAATCGACAGCTATCGCTGGGGGCAGATTAGACAGAAGTGGCTGCTCCCGATATTAAGCGCGGGTTCCGGGAACCCTATTTGGCAAGTTAAGTGAAGTGGTGCGACTTTAAGTGTCGCTCGAATGAATGTCAATAGCCCTCAAGTGGTGTTGTTTGCAAGGCATATTTAGAAGGGATTTATAGGTTACTAATTGACAAATTGCGGAAGAGTCGATGGTACGCGGACTAGAAATGTCGGGGCCGGCGTCGTTGGAGGACTCCAGCCATTTTCTTCCCGTGCCAGAGTCCTCCTCGGCGTTCGCTACCTCAAACATCGCGCCGCGCTATAGATTCATCCACTCCGGATGGTAATCCTTCCAGATTCCCGTTCCTGCAGAAATCTGGCGGACGGGCATGTTTTCGGCGTGCTTGGCGGTGCGCACCCACTCCCAGGCGTGCAGCATCTCCGACTTATCGAAGTAGCGGGTCTCGGCTTCCAGAATGGCAGCTCCCGCGGTGACAATCGCCACAATCTCTTCCCACTTGTCTGCACCCACCACAGCCATGCGCGCAATGTGGGTGGTATGCTTCTGCAGGAAGCGCATCTCGTCCCAGTGCGCTTTCCAATCGGCGCCGGTCATCTCGGAAAGATCGGCCAGGATGCCGATGGGCTTGTGCTTCCGCTCCCGGAGGAGAAATTCGATCTGTGGCTCGTAACTCTTGATGTCCTCGTCCGTCATCTTGCCGACGACTTTGAACCCCAATACTCCTCCCGAACTCTCTCTGAGTCGTTCGATCATGCCGGTGCGTGCTCCTTGTCGATTAGTTTGCTATGAGGTTTTGAACTCGTCAGTAATGATGCACGGGATTGGCGGCAATGGCTAGGGAAATCAGAAGGCAGTGGCCAGGTGCCAGCGACTAGAAAACCAAGAGCATTCACCACGGAGGCACGGAGATCACGGAGAAGATTCGGCAGAAAGCCAACCTCCGTGTCCTCCGTGGTGAGTTTCCCCTGCCAGAAGAAGCGCGGGCCCGTGCTGGCGAAGTTACGCTTCTACACATTCGTTAAGCGGCCACGTTCAAGCCGGACGTGACCGATGGCAGCGCCGCAAAGTTAGTGGCGGTTGCGCCGCCATTCGATCCCATCTGTTGCCAGCTCTGCTGCATGGCGGAGAATGCCTGCTGCGCCACCGTTAGGTTCCCGGACTGCAGCGCCTGTCCCATCTGACTCAAAGCTTGCGAGAAAGCACTTTGCTGTGCCGACGCGGAGCCGGGATGAGCAGAATGGGGTACGGCGCAAGGACCGACAATGTGCGACGGGAGGGAGGCGAACGCTTGCTGCGCGCCAGAAAGATTGCCCGATTGCAGCGCCTGCCCCAGCGTGTTGAGCGTCTTGGCTACCGGGCTGTTGCCGGAGAACTGGCTGGCCGCGGACTGCGATAGGGTGACGAAGTCAGTTTGCGCCTGGGTCAGATTGCCAGCCTGCAGGTCCTGGCCTAACTGCTTGAACTCACTTCGTACCTGCTGGTAATTGCGTTGAATGTTGGCGAGCTGCGACAAGCCAGCGCTTGCGATTCCGGCTACGGACATGTTGGCCTCCACGCGATAGCGCCGGCCCGCACCATGCGAATAAGCGGAGAATCAGCATCGCATCGAGCCGCTTGCTAGCGCATCCATAACTAGCGCAACTGCAATGCCGGAAAGAGTTAATGAATCCTAATGCTTGTGGTTGCCGAACTACTTCTTGTCGTCCAGCAAGCGAACTACGATCTGATCGATGGTGTCGAGCGCCTTCTTGGTAGGCATAGTGTTGTTGTTGGTCATTACCGCGAAGGCGATGGGCTCGCCCGATTGGGTGGTGGCATATCCGGCTAGCGAGTACACATGCGAGAGCGACCCCGTCTTGGCGCGGACTACCTTGACGGCCGATGTGTTGCGGAAGCGGTCGGCGAGTGAGCCATCGACTCCCGCCACCGGCAGCGTGTCGGCGTAAGTTTGTCCCCAAGGCTGCTGATGGCAATAGCGCAGAATAGCGACAATGGCTTGCGGCGTTACCAGGTCCTCGCGCGACAATCCCGAGCCGTCATAGAAAACGAACTGGTCGGCTTTGATGCCGGCGTTTACCAGGAATCCGCGCAGCACTTCCAGACCGCCTTCAATCGAACCCGACGTCCCTTTCTCCTTGCCCAGCAAGCGCAGCATCAGCTCGGCATGAAGGTTCTGGCTAACCTTATTAATGATGCGCAAATCCTGCGTTACCGGCTGTGACTGATAACTGGCCAGCACCATCGGCGCCGGATTGGGTGGCCTAGTGGGGTCACCTCCACCAGAGGCCATGGAAGTCACGCTGAAGGTTTCCGTCGAAGCCAGTTCGGTATGGTGAATTCGCGTCCGGCCATAGATCGTGACCCCACGCTCCTCCAGCAGCTGTCGAAACAGTCTTCCCGTGAAGTCGGCGGGGTCTTCAATCGCCAGGGCTTCGCCAAAACCCGGATCGTCTTGTGGAATGTTGCCCCAGAAGGTCAATTGATTGGATCCGGGCTCGCGGTTGATGGACACGGTACGTGGCCCGGTGCCTGGGGGCGTAGTCATCACCCGATTGTCAATCTTGTAGTACTCGGGAAACGGTGCGATGCTGAGAAACGCGCGCTCCCCCGGCCGGTCCGCCGGCATGATGTTCACGAAGATGACGTTGTCGTTGATGGTTAGCGCCGATACGGGTGCGCCCCACTCGCGCGCCAGATCGTCCTGCGACCAGCCTTCGCCGTAGCGCTCGAAAACGAAGTAGGAATCGTCGGCTACCACGTCGCCGTCAATGTACTTCAACCCGTGCTGCACCAACTGGTCCGCCAGATTCTGCAGCACCTGAATGGGCGGCGCCTTGCGCTCGGTGTGCAGGTTGTAAGGCAGGGTGCGTCCGGAAAGATTGGGATCGCCGCGGCCCACCACCACCAGATCGGAGTTCAAGCGGCCGTACTTATCCACCGTGCCCATGGTTTCCACCGTGGTCTTGAAGCGATAGTCCGGACCGATCAGCCCGAACACGGCGGCCGTAGTGAATAGCTTAGTGTTGGATGCGGGCGTAAATAGCCTATCCTGGTTGTGCGCGAAGATCGGTCTGCCGGTGTCTAGCGACACCACATAGATTCCCCAGAAGCCCCGCGCAGTGTCGGGATCGCCGAGGATCTCTAAGATGTCGTGACTTAGCTTGCGCCGATTTTCCGGTTTGCCGTCAAGCTTCTTGTTGTTGCCTGCATAAGCCGGGACGAGCAGCGCAATCCACACTACAGCGGCGGCGAGATAGCGGGCCCGGGACATAGGACTACTTTCCCCGATTCTAGCACTGTGAGGCAAGAGGCTAAATTACTGGCCATTTCACAAATCGGCATAGGAAGGGCACGGCTTTACAGGCGACTGGAAGAAGCGGCGTTCGGGTAGGGCCAATCTGTTTCCCGTGCCCGGTACAATCGCAATATGCGGCCGCGCTATCGCTGGCAACTGCGTTCCCGGTCTTTGGAATTGGGAGAGCGGACCCTCATTATGGGGGTGGTCAACGTTACTCCCGATTCCTTTTCCGATGGCGGGAGCTTCCTGGCGCCGGACAAGGCGGTGGAGCATGCTCTGCGCTTGCTGGACGAAGGCGCGGACCTGCTCGACATCGGTGGCGAGTCGACTCGACCGGGCGCGCGCGTAGCTTCCCCAGGCGCGACTCCGAGCGCGAAGCCTGTGGTTACGGAAGACGAGGAGCTGCGACGCATCATGCCAGTGCTAAAAGGCATTTTGCGCGCGCATTCAGACGCGCTGCTCTCCGTGGATACCTATAAGTCGGCAGTCGCCCGGGCCGCGGTTGCTGCGGGCGCGGAGATCGTCAACGATGTCAGCGCCTTTCAATGGGATTCGCAAATGGCCCGCACCTGTGGGGAACTGCAGTGCGGCGTTGTGTTGATGCACACTCGCGGACAGCCGGAGGAGTGGCGAACTCTTCCCTACGAAGCCAACATTACTTCGGTTGTGGAACACGACCTGGCGAATCGGCTTGCTGCTGCGCTCGAGTTCGGAGTGCAGCGTTCGCGGACCGTGCTCGATCCCGGCTTTGGCTTCGGCAAGAACTTCGAGGAAAACTACCCACTGCTGGCGCATCTCGATCAGTTGCACCGGCTAGGTCTTCCATTGCTGGCGGGAACGTCACGCAAGTCTTTCGTCGGCCGCACGGCGAGCAGGCGAACTGGGCGAGAGGCGGTGCCTTCGGACCGTCTCTACGGATCCATCGCGGCGATGGTAGCCAGCATTCTGCGCGGCGTGCACATCGTGCGGGTTCATGATGTAAAGCCTGCGGTGGAGGCCGCGGCGGTTGCCGATGCAGTGCTGGGGAATCTCTGAGCAAGTCGACGTGGCCATGCTTCGATTGGAACGACTAACTTCTGGTTCCCGCGTTACCATTCGCCGCTCTGGAGCGCCTGTTTCCGGCGGCCGCTGCGTGGTCTACTGGATGCAGCGTGCTCAGCGCGCGCTCGACAATCCTGCGCTGGATGTTGCCGTGGAGGCAGCTAACGCGCTGCATCAGGCGGTGGTGATCTTCTTTGCGCCGGTGCCCTTCTATCCCCACGCTAATCTCCGGCATTACGCGTTCCTCGCGCAAGGGATTCCCGATACTGCGGAGAGCGCTCGTGAACGCGGCATTGGCTTCGTGCTACGTCGATTTCCTGATCACTCGCTGGCAAAGTTTTGCGATGAGGTGAAGGCGTCGCTGGTAGTCGGCGACGAAAACCCTATGCGCGAGCCCAGCCACTGGCGCGAGTTGGCGGCCAAGAAATTAAGCGTGCCTCTGTGGACAGTAGACGCCGATGTCATCGTCCCGTCGAAGCTTCTGGAGAAGGAGCAGTATGCGGCGCGCATCATTCGTCCACGATTACAAAAGCGGTTCAACGAGTTTCTAACACCGCAATCAAACCCGAAGGCCAAGGTCGAATGGCAAGAACCTCGCCGGCTACAGGCACTGCCCGATGACGGTTCGTTCGACATTACGGAAGATTGGAAAGAGCTTGATCGGTCGGTGCCGCCGGTGAGCTCGTTTCGCGGAGGCACTTCAGAAGCGTTGAAACTGTTACACAATTTCGTTACTCGCAAGCTGGCCCACTATCCCGAGCGCCATGGCAAGCCGGAAGTCGACGGGACCAGTCGCCTCTCCCCGTATCTTCACTTCGGACACATCGGCCCGCACACGGTCGCGCAGGCGGTGGAGCGCGCCAAGGCGCCGCGCGCCGCCAAAGACGATTTTCTCGATCAGCTCATTACCTGGCGCGAGCTGGCAATCAATTTTGTTCACTTCAATCCGCTGTACGACTCCATCGAGAGCGCGCCGGACTGGGCGCATCGCACGCTGGCCAAGCACGTGTCTGACAAGCGGCCTGTCACCTATTCCCTCCGGCAAATGGAGCACGCCGAGACCCACGACGATCTGTGGAATGCCGCCCAGCGCCAGATGCTTTATGCCGGATGGATGCACAACTACATGCGCATGTACTGGGCAAAGAAAATTCTGCAGTGGAGCCCGTCGCCCGCAGTCGCCTATCAGACAGCGGTCTATCTCAACGACAAGTATTTGCTCGACGGCCGCGATCCCAACGGCTATGCCGGAATTGCATGGTCGATCGCCGGCAAGTTCGATCGGCCCTGGTTCGACCGGCCCATCTTCGGTACGATTCGCTATATGTCAGGCGCCGCCGCCCGCAAGAAGTTCGATGCTGACAAATACATCGAACACATGGCAGAGTTGGCCGGGAATTTCAACACCGGGCCTGGCCCAGACTAACTTGTTTATGTAGGTTGCGGAGGAATTATTGCCCACCACCGCTCCCGGCATTCGACGCAACCAGTGGCACCTCGAAGTACATCAACTCATTTCCGTTGCTATCGCGCACTCCAGTCAGGAAGACATGCGCGCCATCGACCGGCTGTTTCACGTCCCGCACATCGAAGAACAGAAACCCTGACTTGGTGGTGTGCGGCTCAACCGCCTTGGCCGAAAAAATGGAGTTCATGATTTCTTCATATTGCTTTTGCGCCTTCTTGTTCTGGGTGTTGCCAGGCAGAGGGATCGGCCCCACGCGCGCGGGACTAGTGCTGCTGCCGCTGATGTGCGCCACGCGACGAAAGACATCGTCAGAGGTCAGAGACTCCAGCTTGTTACGCTGGGCCGTCACCAGTTCTGCTCGCATGTTGCTGACCGTGACTGCCTGGTCGCTGTCATTGGTGATGACCAGGAACACCGGGATAATGCCTTCCTGGTTGTACGGAGTACTGAAGATGGCGGCCTTCGGAGAGGCATTGTAGAGATCCACGGCCATCGCGACTCTCTCGTTGGGATGAACGTCCTTGCACGGATAGGTGTTGGCGTTTTCCGCCCGCGGCGGGACGAAATCCTTGGAGGCCCAGAGGGCGAGGGAAGAAAAGGCCACCATCAGGGCGACGGCGCATGGCTGGAAAATACGTCGTGAAGGCATAGCCGGATTATCCGCTTTCCGCCCGTGGTTGCTCAACTCTGGATTGGCAATGAGCGCGCCGGTTTGGCGCATTCCGACGATCATTTGTGTCCTATGTCCTTGACTCCTGCCGCGGGTAAACATAACCTCGCACTTTGTCTTTGAAAGGACTTCTAGAGTCATGAGTCTTCTTAAGTGGTGCGACGAGGGTCCGGCGACCGTCTCGGTGGGGGCGACGGTGCAAGAAGCGGTCCAAACCATGATCGACAAAACCGTAGGCGCGGTTGCCGTCATCGATGACGAGGGCATCGTGGCGGGCATGTTCACCGAGCGCGACGTCCTGGCCAAGTTTGCCCTCAGCGGGCGCGATCCCAAGCGCACTCCGGTGCGCGAATTGATGAGCTCGATTGTGGAGATGGCAACCGAAGAGACTACCCCCGGCGAAGCTCTGGCAGTCATGCTGGAGCGGCACTATCGCCACATGCCCGTCGTGGACGAGCGCGGCAAGGTGCTGGGCGTCTGCTCGATCCGCAATATTCTGGAAGCCCGCGTCGACGACCTATTGGCGGAGCTCGATGGAAGTCCACGGCGAGCCAGCGCGTAGGTGCCATTCGCAGATCGCCACGTTTCGCGAAGCTTGAGTCTCTTTCGCTCAACTTCCGACAGGCTGCCCCTAGTCGCTGTTATAATCACTGCTATTCATGACACGGAAGCGTTTGATCCGCTCTACTACAGTTCTTTGCGTTCGCCGGGATGGAAAGGTGGTGATGGCTGGAGACGGCCAAGTCACCCTCGGGGAAGGCGTCATCAAGCACACCGCCCGCAAGATTCGCCGGCTCTACCAGGACAAAATTCTCGCCGGCTTTGCCGGATCCACCGCCGACGCGTTCTCGCTGTTCGCGCGCTTCGAGTCGAAGCTGGAGCAGTATCACGGCAATCTGGGCCGCGCTGCCGTCGAGTTGGCCAAGGACTGGCGCACCGACAAAATGCTGCGCTCGCTGGAGGCGCTGCTCCTGGTCGCCGACCAGGGTCAGACGTTCCTCATCAGCGGCCAAGGCGATGTGATCGAGCCGGACACTGGCATCGCGGCCATCGGCAGCGGAGGCCCGTATGCTACCGCCGCCGCCACCGCGCTTTTTGAACACACGTCATTGGCACCGCGCGCTATCGCCGAAGAGGCCATGAAGATCGCGGGCAAGATCTGTATTTATACCAACGACCACATTACGATCGAGGAGTTGTAAGGGCAGTTTCAAGTTTCGAGTGGCGAACGTGACGGTGTTTTGCAGGGGCGCACCTTTAGGGCCTGCCCTGAGCCTGCCGAAGGGTGCGCCGACCGATACCCAATTGATTGTCATCCCGAGGAGGCCTTCAGGCCGACGAGGGATCTGCTGTTCTCGATTTCCGATTCATGGAACCGCTCCGAATTAGAGGTATATCAACTTGGCAATTTATCTTCCCGCAACTACCGATGACGAACACGTCGCACTTGACGAACTTACTCCGCGCGAAATCGTGCGCGAACTCGACAAATATGTCGTAGGACAGAGTCAGGCGAAGCGCGCCGTCGCTATCGCGCTGCGCAATCGCATGCGCCGTCAGAAGCTTTCGGCCGAGCTGGCCGAAGAAGTCATTCCCAAGAACATCATCATGATTGGGCCCACCGGGGTCGGCAAGACCGAGATCGCCCGCCGCTTGGCCAAGCTGGCCAACTCACCCTTCATGAAGGTAGAAGCTTCCAAATTTACCGAAGTCGGATATGTGGGCCGTGACGTCGAGTCGATGATCCGCGACCTGGTNNTCGACATGGTGCGCGAAGAGAAGCTGGAAGATGTCGCTGACAAGGCCGAGATGAATGCCGAAGAGCGGCTGCTCGACTTGTTGTTGCCTTCGATGCCGGCGCAAGTTCCGCCCCGTCCCGCGACGCCCGATCAGCAGCAGATTGGCTTCAACATCAACAGCGAGCCGTTGCTGGCCGGCGAGCCGGGCTCGCGCACCCGCGAGAAACTACGCCAGCAGTTGCGCGAGGGCAAACTCGACGAGCGCATCGTCGAGCTGGAAGTCCGCGAAAAATCGATGCCCGCTTTCGAGATCATCACCAACCAGGGCGTGGAAGAGATGGACGTCAACATGAAAGACATGTTGCCCAACATCTTTGGCCAGCGCACCAAGAAACGGAAGATGAAGGTCAGTGAGGCCTTCGAGTATCTCATCCAGGAAGAAGAGCAGCGCCTGGTCGATATGGACCAGGTCACGCGCATCGCGGTCGAGCGCGTGGAAAACTCCGGCATCATCTTCCTCGACGAGATCGACAAGATTGCCGGCCGCGAGGGCGGCCACGGACCCGACATTTCGCGCGAAGGCGTGCAGCGCGACATCCTGCCCATCGTGGAAGGCACCACCGTGAACACGCGCTACGGCATGGTGCGCACCGACCACATCCTGTTCATCGCTGCCGGCGCGTTTCACGTCTCCAAGCCCAGCGACCTGATCCCTGAACTGCAAGGCCGTTTCCCCATTCGCGTCGAGCTGCAATCGCTGACGGTCGAGGACTTCATCAAGATCCTGACCGAGCCGAAGTCGTCGCTGACCAAGCAGTACATTGCGTTGCTCGACACCGAAGGCCTAAAGTTGGAATTCACTACCGAGGCGTTAGCTGAAGTCGCGAACTTCGCCTTCAAGGTCAACGAGGGAACGGAGAACATCGGCGCGCGCCGCTTGCATACCATCATGGAAAAGGTGCTCGACGAGATCAGCTTTGAGGCGCCTGACATGAAGGAAAAGCAGGTGACCATCGATGCCGACTACGTGCGCAACAAGCTGACCGATATCGTGAAGGACCAGGACTTGTCGCGGTACATTCTGTAAATTCGGCTGCGGAATTCCGCGACTATGCATAAAGGTACGGACAAGAGTCCGGGCCTTTCTTATTAGAGGACTGATTCCATACGTTCTTACGTCGGAATTACTTATGGTCAGTTAAGACGGTAGCGGGAAACGCCTTGAGGTGATCATTGTTCTTCAAGAAGTCGGTTATCTCGTGGTCCTGTGCGACCGTCGCCGAGGAAGTGATGCCGGTTTCACAGTCCGACTCATTGTAAGTATCGGTGACGATGATGTACGGGCCCTGATCCTTTACCAACGAGCAGGCGCATTGTGCTTTGGATGGGTCATTCTTGTCGACGAGGCAAACCTTGTCGAGACACCACGCCCAGGGACGGTTATTCGAACAGACCATGTGACTCTTAACCGGGAAATAGCGCGATCGGACTTGCTCACCTTCGCTGGTCTGTTTTGCAGACTGGCAGGCTTCCTGGCCGGCCGAATACCCGCTCTTTACGTCGCACGCACACGAGACGGTGTCCGTCTTCCCGGGTACGGGGATGCACTTCGCGGTAGTACACAAAGCATACGTACTTTGACAAACCACGAAGCTGTCTGCCGCCACCAAAGGCATGCCGAAACCCAGCGCACACAACAGACACACCAAACGCGACTTCTTCATCCGGGCTCTCCTAACAAGCAAAAGATACCGAGAGGCTATCTGACATCCCGATGAGTGTCTACCGGGTCGTGTTTGCTCAGGTGCAGCACCATCAGTTCTTCATCAATGTAACGATCGCCAATCTTTAGCGCGCGAGGCTCGCGGCCATAAGATGTGAACCCGTGCGAGTGATAAAGCGCGATGGCAGCGGTCTGAGGAGCGGCAACAGCCAACTGGATCTGCTCGACGCCTTCGATTCTGGCGGCGCGCCGCAGGACTTCAGTGAGCAGCCTGCGGCCCAGTCCCTGACCGCGCACATTCGCTTTCAAATAAACACCCCAAATTCGCGCCTTGTGGCGTTGCTTCAAGTTGGGTTCACGGACCAGGCCTGCGGTTGCGACCAGTTGTCCGCCAACAAAAGCGCCTACGACAAACTTGTTTGCCGGGTCGGAGGAGATTCGTGCCCGGAAAACGTCCGGGGTGAGGAGCCGGTGTTCGGTCGCGGAGGAGCCGAAGGCCTGGAGTTCGGACTCGAGCGCCTCCAGACGGAGCTGCGAAAATGCGCCTGCATCGTCAGCCCCAAGCACCCGGATTTCTGACGGAATCATCTGGATAATATAGTTCGGATTTGAGGATCTAAGAGGTTCGGCGCCGCGCTGTGCGTGAAGACCTAGTCTTCTCCGACCCTGAGTATGGCCAGAAAGGCTTCCTGCGGAATGTCGACTCGCAAAACCCTGGATAATCACGTACGAGGGCGTTTCGAGATACGGGTGCCAGGCTGCAGGGTGCGATCAGAGAGGCCACCAGTCTGTCGCACGGCGCGCGTTGTCTTGAGAACGCCACGCAATGCTTCGTTGACCGCCTCTTCGCTGGGAAACGCTTCCGCAACGTCCGGCTGGAGCAGGACAACGTTCGATCCTTTTCGATATTCCTGGTAATGCTTACCGCGTATTCCGCCGCTCATTGACGCGAAATCATACTCCGGTCGCATATCGTCGCGGCTTCGGCGCTCAATCGGCTTCTTCATAGAACTCTCTCTCCGTTCGCGTGACCGGAC
>PMWW01000068.1 GCA_003165795.1 Acidobacteriaceae bacterium | reverse complement strand
ATGAGAGTTTGGGGGCAGGTCACTTGTGAGATCATTTTTCGGATGCGAATGTAGCAATTCTGCGTGCATAAGAATTTACCGCGCGACTGCGCCTGCGCAGCAGTACGCGATTCCAAGGTAGGGAATCTCGACGGTGGAGATCAGGTACAACTTAGATTCGCTCGGATGGTTTCAGTTCGAATGGCTTGTGCAAAGCCTTCTAAAGGCCGAACTGGGCATCGGTGTCGAGTCTTGGGGTGGGCGCGGGGACTGGGGTCGCGACGCTTATTCTGTCGGTCCACTGCCATTCCCGATGCGTACTGTCCCTACCCAAGGGCCATTCGTTTTCCAGGCAAAGTTCGTGAGCGGCGCCAACGCAGCGGGGGCAAAAAGCGAGCGCCTGCTGAGCGACGCGGTGAGGAAAGAAGCTGCGCTAATTGCCGAGCGAACGTCGAACAAATTCTGGGGAAAGCCGCGTCATTACGGACTACTCACAAATGCGCCGGTTCCTGCAGATTTGAGGGTTCGGCTTCAAGCAATCCTCACAAAATGTACTTCGGCGAAAGTAACCATACTTAGTGGAACCGACATTTGTGACCTCTTAGACCACCAGCCGACCATAGCCCGGTCATTCCCACAACTACTCAGCATTCGTAATCTTACCGATATCCTAGAAACGATTGTGAACAGGGAAGCTGTAGTACGGAGTACCGCTGCCGTTTCTGCCGCAAAGAGCGTCATCCCTGTGTTTGTCCCGACCTCGGCATATAACCGCACCTGGCGGGTTTTAGCCAAAGAACACTTCGCCATCCTTGAGGGTCCTCCGGAGATGGGAAAGACGGCAATTGCTTGGATGATTGCGATTGCTCAGCTCGCCAATGACTGGGAGGCCATCGCCTGTGATGAACCGGCTGACCTATTCCGCTCCTTTAAGTCTGAAATCTCGCAGGTGTTTGTCGCCGATGACACCTTTGGTCGCACAGAATATGACCCCACGATGGGCGCAAAATGGGAAAAGCAACTTGATCGCGTGCTAGCTAGGCACGTTGGACGACAGACACTGGCTAATTTGGACAAGTCGGAAGCACATTTTCGAGAGGGCTCGCCGCGAAATGGACCTACAAGGTAAGGCGGCGACTATCCCAGATTCTGCGGCTGTTCTGGTTAATGTCGCTAAGTTATCCGAATTAGAAAAAGCTCTCATCTTGTATCGTCATGCGCGAGCGGCTAACCTCGACATGGAAGCAAAAGAGGTCTTGAAATCCCACGTAAAGCTTATCGTTACTGATGGGTCCTTCACCCCAGAACGCATTCGCAGGTTCGTCCAAGAAAGTTTGCCGGCACTGGTAGCTAGTGTGCGATCGGGTAAGTCGAAGGACCAAATGATTCGGCAAGAGATTCACGAAGCGCTACGAAACCCAACAGAAAGAATGGTGAAGTCTTACCGGGCTCTGCCGTTGCAACATAAGTGGGTATTGATAGGCCTTCTAGAACAAGGACACATGCCTGACATTCAAAGTCTAAGAGAAGGTTATGAACGTCTCATGCCTGATCTGGAGAAGCTGCCGTTCGACTGCGTGATAGAGGAGCTGTCCGAGGCATTTATCAAATATGTCTAATCCCATAGTAGTACTGCCTTTCTCTCTGACGGTTCAGTGGATCCATCCCAGCTATCGTGACCTGGTTATTGACGAACTGAGCCAAGATCAGTCACTTCGACTCCGTTTTCTTCAGATGGCGAATCTAGAGGGCATTAAACTTGCGTTATCTCAGGCGGGTGGTGCAAAGGGCGAGCGGCACTTGCCGCTTTTAAAGGATGCGACGAGTTGGGCCGCCATTCGGTCTCGCTGCGTCGAGCTGGTAAAGGTTTCAACCCCGGACAAGATCGCGGCGCTCCTTCGGGTTTTGAGAAGCGCTGTCGTCGATGCGGGCCCAGACCCAAAAGAGATGATTTGCCGCATTATCAGTGACTGTTGTGAGCAAGCGCGTGCAAAGTGGGACCAACAGAAGACGTTGCTGACGGAAGCCCAACTGCACGAATTCTTCGACGCCAGCATCCTTTCTGATACCTTGCCCGTAGCGCCGGCGATTGCACCGTCATGGATGAATGCGTATGGCGAAGTTAAGTCCAGTATGGCTGACCGAAGCACACCTCTGGACGGAGTCGCATTTCTCGAGTGGACGAGGTTAACCGCTTTGATCGGAGAAAATGAACCGCGATACTTAAGACAGCTAGGATTTCCTAGAAATTATGTTGGCGATTTAGAGCAACTCCTACAGATAGTTAAACAAGAATCGGCTTTTGAATTCGATAGTGATGATGCTGACGAAATATTGGAAGAAGCGGAGCGTATGCTGCTGCTGGTACAAGCTCTCAATGTGCTAGACTAGTACCATTTTTCCCCGAGCGAAATAAACAAATAGAGGAAGTTGTGTCCGCAGCTTCGGCTCAAGAGGATCGCTTACGAGAGGTGTATCACGAGATGGGCTCCGACTCAAGCGAGCCGGACTATGACCCTCCCGAAAGTGAAGCAAGCTTAGGGTCCTCGCTCGATATTTATACGTTGTTCTCTGATTTGTGAAACAGATGCCTGGTGGCCCCAGGTTTGCCGTCCTTTGGCTAACTTGGTGATTAATTGTTGCGGATATGGAGTGTGCCGTCCCTGAAGGGACTCGGGTGTATCTAACTGTCCTACCCAGCGCTGAAGCACTGGGCTAAGCTCTTCCGTCCCGCAGGGCGGGACTGGATCCTCGCCGCTGAAGCGCGGCCCGCTGGAAACTACTTTTGTTGAGTGCGCCTGGGAGCGGGCGCTCCGCGCAGCAGCCCTTCGGTGCTGATATCTTCATCGATCTCGGGCCAGTGGATGCCGTAGCCGCCTCCGGCAATCTTCCAATTGCGGCGCTGCTCGACGCTGGCGTGGAAGAGTCTGGGATACCAGGCGAGCGGGACCGAGATGGTGCGGCCGTCTTTCAAGCGAACACTCAGCGCGTCCTGATCGAAGGACACGTCTGCCACTCGCTCATCTGCCGCTATGGCCAAAATACCCATTCCAAGCCTACAGCAGGCATTCCTGATTGGCCTGCACAATTGATTCTAGCGCATTCACCTCGCGTGCAGCGAAGCCAAAGTTCCGTGCCAGTCCGACGGGATCGAGCCAGAATTTCGCCGAGAGGTCATCGCGGTCGACATGAACGTGCGGCGGCTCGTTTGGCTCGTGGCTGTAAAAATAGAAACGATACGGGCCCGTTCTCAGCACGGTTGGCATTGTGAGTTCGCATTCTACTCCCTGCCGCATGGCGGTCGTGATGATCCAGACCGTTCGCCTACGGAACCGCAGCCCGATGTGCCGTCCCTGAAGGGACTCGGGTTTCATTACTACACCTACCCAGCGCTCAGCCCCAAACGGCGCCAAGTCACCCCAACAGACGCAAGGGCGGCGTCTGCCCCGATCAAAGCGGCGCCGTTCGGGGACCCCGTGTCGCACTGGGCTAAGCTCTTCCGTCACGCAGGGCGGGACTGGTTTGTCGACACGTCTGCGGTCTCGGACTCAACCCAATTTGTGTCGGCTGCCGGCGAACCGCAGATCCCTTTCGGCTTCGGGTCAGGGCAGGCTTTCGACTCCGGTTGGCGCAAAGCCACCCCATCAACCGCAACGGCGGCGCTTGTCGGGGACCGCGGCCGACAGCGCGAACCTCCGCTCAGGATGACAGATCATAAATTGATGGGACAAATAGGGCCACTGGCTTGATGGGGTACCCCGGCGTTACCGTCGAGGAACCACGAGTGTATAGTCAAATCATGCCTCTGCCCTATCATGACCCTCGTTCGGTCACGACTTATGTGGTCAGTATCAACGCGGCAGAATCGGTCGAGTACTCGACCCCAGTTGACGCGTCGAAATTCGTTGCAGATAGCATCTATGCTGGAAAGTCGGCGGAGGTCGTTTTTAGCAATGCTGCAGACCTGCAATCAGTTCGGCAGAACTTCAACCTCCGCGTTGACGACTGTCTAAGATTACTGGGACACAATAGTGGCTTCGGTTACGAGCCTAACGCGTTGGGAGCGAAGTATCGGCCGAAATGAGTAAGCCGAGAGCCCACTCAAAGCTTGTTTTGCTTGAGTGGCGAGCGAGCGCTCCGCGCAGCAACTCCCTATAGAAATCCAAAGGCTATTTATGGGACGGTGCCCGATGTCCTGTACTGTGCATCAGACTAATGCAGAACTCCTCAAGTACATAATTCCCCAGTCGAGCGTAGTTACAACACTGCAGAAGATGGTTCCCGCTTCGGCAGCGAGGTAGGGTAGATCCGGTGGCCGGTTTAGTGGGTTACTGGAGAACGCAGAGCAGGTGTGCCCCGTTCACGGGATGATACGGAGCTTCCCCTAAATTCGGCATTCAAGGATATATCAATTTGGCATTGACAGCTTGCGCTTCCTGCACCAAACTAGCCTTCCAGAGCCAAGGCTCGTCGAGTCGCCGCCTCTCGCTCACCCTCGTTACGTGAGCAAGCGCACCCAAGAAGTCGAGGTTCTATCTCCGGCCCCTAACTAAATTAGATCTGGCATTGCTATCGTTGAAGGAGACTGCTGCGTCATGACTCCGCACCTGCTCGCATCGATTCGTGTTAAGAGCTCTCATTCGCCATTCGTCAATTACAACCATGAGCCACCTGCTGCAAGGATGGCGGCGGACGGGGGCGAGAAATCCGAGAACAGGGATGCGTCGGTCATCCACCCGACAAGCCGGGTTTACCCGCCGACCTTCTCGCCGGCGTTCCTGCTGATCCTGCTAATAGGACTATTCTCCCCAGCCATCGCCTCGGCGCAGATGGTGATGGATAACGACAACGAGATGGAGGCGGCGCAGCAAAGGAAGGCGGAAAAACTTCCGCCGTACACCATCGTTTACTGCGGCAAGGGCATTACCGACCCGTTGAAGCCTGAATCGCTGCCCGCCGGCGACTACAACTCCGACTTGCACGTCGTGGGGCCTTGCGTGGCTGACGCAAAAAATGGGACAGGGATCTACAAATATCACTGGGTCTTCCTCCACCAGGGCGGAACTCTGACTTTCGAGGACCTCAAGCTGGATCTGTACGCGTCATCGATTCTGGTGTTGAACGGCGGGACGCTGCAGGCCGGAGGGCCCAGTGCGAACGAAGCTATCGGGGCTGATGGCGGGCCGGTGACTATTCACCTGTGGGGTGCCAAGGATGCTCCCGCCATCCCTTGCGAGGATGCGAATGGCAACGACGATGGCATGTGCGGCATTGACTCGGCAATTTGGGCCTCCAACAAAATCGACCTGAAGAAGATATATCCCACGAGCTGCAAAAAGGCGTCGCAGTTAGAGCCACCGCAGATACTTCCGGGTGACGTGGACGATTGTTTCTATCAGTATGACGATCTTGCGGTCAGCCAGTTTTACTTCGGACGCAAGACCTTGGCAGTGTCGTACGGCGGCACGCTGCGACTGTTCGGGAAGAAAGGTTCCACCTTCGATACCGACGCGCTCGATCCCGACCCGGAGAACACGGGCACCAGTTGGACCAGGCTGGTCACGAATTTGGCGGCCAAAGGCGCTACCTTCGACGTGAATGGTGTGGTCGATTGGGAGGAAGGCGACCACATTGTTATAACTTCAACCGACTATCTGCCCGGCCACGTCGAAGAGGCGATCGTGTCCACTGTCACGCCTAATGGCACGACCACGACAATCAAGATCAGTGGCATCGTCCTCGACAACGGCATGGTGCAGGCGGGAGGAGTACAGTTCCCGCACTATGGAACCACTTACAAGATTCCGTCCGCCATTCAAACTAAACTCAAGCTTGGTCGCGCGGAAGTCGAGACTCGCGCCGCGGTGGCGTTGCTCTCGCGTAGCATTCGTGTCGTGTCGGAGGGCGACACAGGTCCCGATACTTCACAGACCGTTGATCCGTCATTCCCGCCGGATCCCGGCAACTTCTTTGGCGGTCATGTGATCTTCCGCCAGGGATTTAAGCAGGTACAAATTCAAGGTGTCGAATTCCGTCAACTCGGCGAAGGCGGACTCAAAGGCCGCTACTCCGTGCATTTTCATATGGACCGCAAGGTGCCTGCGGATACGTTCGTGAAAGACAGCTCGATCAACGAATCGATGACGCGCTGGATTACCATCCATGGTACGCAAGGCGTGTTGCTGGCGCGCAACGTGGGATGGAAATCGATCGGCCACGGCTTCTACATCGAAGACGGTACGGAGACCGACAACCGAATCTATGCCAACATCGGCATTTTGGCCCGTGCCGGCGTGATTAACAGCCAGAACCCACGCCAAGTGCCCGGCATCCTGGCCCATCCCAACCTGAACGACAACCGCGACCCCTACGCTACCGACTGGCAACATCCCAGTATCTTCTGGATCATGAACGGATGGAACGACTTCGAATACAACATGGCGGCCGGAGCGGCATCCTGCGGAGTTTGCTACTGGCTTCCGGCGGCCGCCAACAGCGGGCCATCCCGCTATGAGGCTTGGGAGGGATATGCCTCGCGCCAGCGCGGATTGCAGGACCTGCCTGGCCTTCGCGAATACAATGTCGGCACCTCTCCACTCGAGACCTTCGTTGGCAATGCCTGTTCCACGGCCATGTTTTCCTTCATGGAGATCGGTCAGCTCAATAGCGGCTGCGATGGATTTGGACCGAACACTCCCACTACGGTAGCGGCGCTGCCAGGACGCGGCCCCGACCCGCCGGTGGGCCTGCCCGACGAAGCCACGCTCAACTACTATCCTCTGGTCAGCGGCTTGCGCGATCCCACCAAGTGCAACACTCTTAACGGCGACTGCGGAAGCAACACCGATCCGACCAATCTAAAGTGTAACGGAACCGGCGACATTGACGAGAAGAACTGCATGGCTACAGTGCTGGATCACTACACCACGGCCTTCAACTTCGCCCAGAAAAACTTCTCCGCCATCTGGCTGCGACCGTGGTGGAAGCTGGTGACCGACAGTTCGGTCACCGATCAACTGGGACCGGGTTTGACCTTCGTTACCGGCGGCGGCTACACGCGGTCCGATAGCTCCCTGGGCAACTGGAACGTAGGCCTTAGGAACGTCTATGTCGGACAAACCGAGCCCGATCCGACCAACAAGACGCAGACTTTTTTTGCCTCCGATCTCGGGCCGTTTGTTCCCAATGGAATTCCCCAGTGCGACAACGGTGAGGTACCCGGGGGCTATTGCCTGTCGAAGAACAACGGTATCAGCATTCCCATCACCAACTTTAATGCCGGCCAACGCATGTTCAATATCTATGATGGGCCGTCCTTTCAAGACTCCAGTGCCTATCTCAACATCAAAGCGAGAACCATTACCGATTGCACTTCGGCAGATCGCAACCCGAGTAGCGGCGTCTGCGACAGCAGCAAATATATGTATGGCCACGCCCAGGGTTTGCCGCAGGGACCGCTCATCGATTCCAAGGACCCCAATAAGGTCCGCTCTTGCTATATACCCAACGCGGCGATCGCCTGGAAGCAGGAAAATGGTTTTTACTATCCCCCGGCTTTTCACTCCAGGAATCTGGCCTTCAGTAATGTCGACATCCGTCACTTCGTCATCGAGCCGTTATTTAAGGAAAACAGCTTCAATCCGAACTTAGACGCCATCGCCGCCCGTTACTGCACCTGGGGAAATAATCTGTTTGAACCCTTCAACGACGTCGATCGCCAAACCGTGTTGAACGACAACGACGGTTCGCTGACTGGACTGCTGGCCGGTACCAGCCCGCCTCGCGAGACTTTGTCGATCAACCTGGATAACTTCTTCCGCGCTCCCACGGTGACGGAAGAGTGCTCCTCCGATAAGCACGACGGCCCCGATCAGAAGGGCCTGCCTGCAACTGCAATCACCAGTCCGTACGAGTACGTCAGCACGGCGATCATCGCCGACTGCGCCTTAAGGTCGGTGCTGGATAAATGCGAGAAGTATGATAATGCGAACAATTGCGTCAAGTGGGACTACCTCGCGGAATGC
Organism: Acidobacteriaceae bacterium; assembly: GCA_003165795.1. Classification (GTDB taxonomy): domain Bacteria; phylum Acidobacteriota; class Terriglobia; order Terriglobales; family Acidobacteriaceae; genus Bog-257. The sequence goes on along the minus strand of PMWW01000068.1, from coordinate 3,118 downwards.
GGCAAAGCTGATGATGGAGGGAGAAACTGGGGTTGGTCTTGCACCCACTGTTATGGAGCACCTCTGTTCCGGCAAAACTGGACGGCACAGGACAACAAAGAGTGTGACGGCGATCCCCTTTGTCTGAAGGACCCTCTGCATCGGCCGGGCCGCATCACCATGATGGGCCAGAGCACTGGTCAGCGCAGCACCCTGACCGCGAACCACGGTTGGTATTACATCGACACCACGGTGCCTTACGCGCAACAACAAGGCATCCCCCTGCAGGACGGGAAAACCACGTTCCTCTCGGGCCACGCCTATTACGTCTACCTCATTTACGGAGCGCCCACTACCCAGATGACGTACTGGATGTATGTCGGAGCGGGGGTGAACGACGACGACATGCACGTCGAGAAACAGGTTGGCCGGTATCGTGTGAATGTGAATAGCCAAGTGTACGGGTTCAATCCGGTGAAGATTGACGAGAATAATCCCGACTTCCTTACCTCGGTCCAGTACGATCCGGTAAGCGGATGGCTGAAGGTCACCCTCAACTTGCAGGGCTATCAAACTGAGTTCGATAACGACCAGCAAAACTTCTGCAAGCCCGTGAACTATTGCTCGTGGAATACAACTACAAAAAGCTGTGGCTGCCAACCCGGCTCTGACTGCAAGGACAACTCGGTCTGCGCGTGGGGGCCGAGCGACGTCGATTGCCCGAGCCAGGGATGCTTTGGGTTCAGCTTCCAGATACAACCGGAATTCGACCGGGGCATTAAGCCCGGCCCGCCAACGCCGGACGCATTTCCGTCCGACTCTTACTGGGGCGTCGATTTTAAGGCAGTGGACAAGTCTGTCTCCGGGCCTGAATGCTACTACGGCAAGAACTGAAGTAGGCGAACGGGCGCTTTCAAAAGGACTTCTTGGTGGGCTTATGTCCCGCGGACGCCTGTCAGCGAAGGGTGTCTGACAAACGCGTGCGGCAGAGACCACCGCGAAGCCGGGTACCCCTGGGCTCGGGAGTCTTGCCGGAGGGGCTGGTCGTTCTGGCGTCCGATGACCAGGATGGATTGGGAAGATTGAAAGTATTGTGGGACATTCGGGACATTAAGTGTTCCCCGCGTGTCCATTTGTTTGTCCCCTGCAATAATGGGCCTCGGCTTAGGGGGCGATCAACAATAGAGAAGTAGTGCGACTATCTCTACTATTGTGTACGTAATGCCAGGCCAAGGAATCGCGTTACAAATTACCTTAAATCTTGATCGACATGGCAGGGGCGGGTGAACTAATATCTATCCACCGTTCAGTCTTTACGATCAACCAATAATCTGCCTGGGAATGTGATCGACGATTTTAGAAAAGTACGCAGGACGCTTTCTAGCCATGGAGAGTGGGGTGGTACTCACGAAGACGTCCAACTCTCACTGCACGAGACGCCGATCATTCCTTTGCCCGTAGCCGCGAAGACCGATTTCTGCAACGGTCACCGCACATCTCGCCCTAACCCAGCGAACACCGTAACACGAGGATATGGAGAATATGAAGAAGCTCTTTGTTTTGTCGGTCGGCATGATGGTTCTTCTTGCCGTAACCCTTCCTTTGGCAGCGCAGTCGCCGTCGGACTTCGGTCAGACTAAGGCCTACCCGCCCATTAAGGTCCTGGCTGGGCCGCAAAATCCGAACAATCCCAGCGGTATTTTACCGCGTGCGTTCAAGGCCGCCTACGGGTTCAATCAGATCCCCAACCAGGGACAAGGAATGACCATCGCCCTGGTGGACGCCTACAAGGATCCGAACATCGCGTCTGACCTGGCGTTTTACGCCAGCTATTTTCACATTGCGCCCTGCAACTTTCAAGTAGTGGACTTGGCCACGGTTGAAGGCCAAGGATGGGACCTGGAAGAGTCTTTGGACGTCGAACAGGCCTGTGTCTTGGCGCCGCAAGCCAACATCGTGCTGGTCGAAGCCGCCAGCTCTAACTACAGCGATCTGCTCACCGCGGTGGCGACCGCCTCCGCAGCCCCCTATAACGCTACCGTAGTCTCCATGAGCTGGGGCGGCGGTGAGGGGCAAGGTGAACAGCAATATGATAGCTATTTCTGCAACATCGTTAACGGAAACGGGCAGCCTGTGACCTTTATCGCTGCCACCGGAGACGGCGGACACGGAACCATCTATCCTTCAACTTCGCCGTGCGTGATTGCCGCCGGCGGTACCACGCTGGCCTTGACCAGCGCCGCTCCTTTGGGAAATCCTCTTCTGTTGGACTATGGCACCGAATCGGCGTGGAACGGCAGCGGCGGCGGAGTCAGTGGGTTTGAATTGCAGCCCTCATTCCAGAGTCCAGCGTGCGCAACCTGGTCAAGCACCAACCGTTGCGTTCCCGACATCGCCTCGGATGCCAATCCGGGTACCGGTGTTCCGGTGTATGACACCTTCAGCTACAGTGGCTGGGTTCAGGTGGGCGGCACCAGCGTAGCTACCCCCGATTGGGCCGGCTTCCTTACTCTGGTGAACTCGGCGCGTGTGCTTGCGGGTAAAGGCACGCTCAGTCAGGCGGACTACGACCTGTACCAGATTTACTATTCTTCCAATTACCTCACCGATTTCCATGACATCACGTCAGGAACCAACGGTGGTTGCGGATCGCAGTGTGACACCGGCCCCGGCTACGATCTGGTGACCGGAATCGGCACTTACCAAGCCAACAAGTTGTATGGGCCGTTGGTGGCCGCTACCAATTAACTTGCTCCTCTCCTCACGAGGCGCGCTCCCCTGGGAACGCGCCTCACCTTTTTCCGAACGGTAAACCCCTGCTCGACTCTCGTGACACCTGGACAAAGGCTTGCCCGCACGCGGAAATTCCTGGCCTGCTCTTCCCTGATCGGCGGAGGATCGCAGCATCTCAGATGCGCTGGAATCGCTGACGGTGTCTCCTCATGAAAATCGGCGAATGGCATACTCAATCGGTGCTTGAGCGCTATGCTAGGGCGGAATAGAACCAGATTGCAGCCGTGACGAAGAAGCTGCAGCCCAGCGAACGGAAAGCTGACCACCGCTTCCGCGCGGTCACAGCCGCCCCTAACAGAGACTGTGTCGCGACTGCGGCAGAAATTTTGCCGTGGAACAAAGGGCT
>PMWW01000118.1 GCA_003165795.1 Acidobacteriaceae bacterium | reverse complement strand
GTTGTGAGCGCCGGGTGCCTTAGCAGGCTGCTGAAAAAGTCGGGGAAAGCAGATTCCTCGCGGGCTGAAGCCCGCTCGGAATGGCAAGAATAAAGGGATTAGGACGGCGCACCAGAAGGTGCATCCCTTCAAAACACGTCGAATCCGACTTTTTCAGCTAGCTGTTTTAGGTAGTGTCCTAATCTGACTCGGATGGGCTTGACAAAAACCAGGACACTACCGTCCGGTCCACCTTCGTGCAGCGCGATGCGGCGCAACTTATAATAGCTTGCCTGCCAAAACAGCGGGCACAATCTGCAGCCAGAAGGGTCTCGGTCCACTTGAGCCTGCGTGTTCGCTGGCCAGCCGTTGTGCTGGTCTATCTTTGTCTCCTGATCATCGCCGTTGCGCCCGCTGTCGGGCAAAAGCCTGCGCCGTCAAAAGGTGGCGCCACTTCCAGCCTTCCTGCCGGGCAAAACCCAGCCGCGTCCGAAGTCAGTCCGTCTCCCTCCGAAGGCACTGCACCGCCGTCTCCCATGGCCCCTAAGGACGTGCAAAACCGCTTCGCGCCATTGGACGACCTGCTGAAGGACGCGGTGAAGAACGGCAACGCACCGGGTGCAGTATTGCTGGTGGGCCATAACGGAATGATGGTCTATCGCAAAGCCTACGGCAATCGAGTGCTCGATCCCAAACCGGAGCCGATGACGCCGGAGACGATCTTTGACCTAGCATCGTTGACCAAGGTGATAGCCACGACGACCAGCGTGATGCGGCTGGAGCAGCTGGGACAGATCAAGCTGAACGATCCGGTGGCGAAGTACATTCCTGACTTCGCGCAGAACGGCAAGCAGGATGTGACTATTCGGATGTTGCTTACGCACTATTCGGGACTGCCGGCGGACCTTGACTTGAAGCAGCCGTGGAGCGGGCTGGAAGAAGGATACAACCGCGCCAATGCGGCGACGTTGGAGAGTCCGCCGGGCGCGACTTTCCGCTACAGCGACGTCGGCTTCATCGTGTTGGGCGAATTGGTGCAGAAAGTCAGCGGCGTGCCGCTGGATCAGTATGCGCAGGCGTACATTTTCGGTCCGCTGGGAATGACGTCAACGCGATTCAATCCTCCGCAAACCTGGGTGCCGCGCATCGCTCCCACGCAAAGGGACGAGCACACGGGGCAGGTATTGCGCGGTGTGGTGCACGATCCAACTGCCCACCAGATGGGTGGAGTGGCCGGCGATGCGGGACTTTTCTCCACCGCCGATGATGTGGCGAAATTCGCGCAAGCCCTGTTGAATGGCGGGGCCCCTATCCTGTCGCCGTTGATCGTGGAGAAAATGACCACCCCCCAGCAGCCGGCGAATTATCCCGACGTACGCGGCCTGGGATGGGACATTGACTCGCCATTTTCTTCCAATCGCGGAGAGTTGTTGCCGGTGGGCTCGTTTGGCCATACCGGCTTTACCGGCACTTCGCTGTGGATCGATCCCACGACCAACACCTACATCGTTCTGCTGACCAACGCGTTGAACCTGAAGGAAGGCAACGTGGTGGGGTTGCGTACGGAGGTGGCGACGGCTGTAGCCGCGGCCTTGCAACTCAAACCGAGCGAAGAGCAGAAGATGCGCCTGGCGCGTATCACCGGATATAACGAGGCCGCCATGGCGGCGCGGAGAATTTTGGTCCGCAATGGCAAGGTGCTGAACGGGATCGATGTGCTGGAGGAACGGCAGTTTGAGCCGCTCAAGGTTCCCAACGTCACCACCGCTCGCGTCGGACTGCTAACCAACCAGACTGGCATCGACAGCAAAGGGAAGCGCACGATTGATGTTCTGGAACGCGTGCCGGGAGCGCAACTGACGGCCATCTTTAGTCCCGAACACGGGGTGCAGGGCACGGCCGACACTACCGAGATCGCGAACTCCAAAGACAGCGCCTCGGGCGTGCCGATTTACAGCGTCTACGGCGACACCGACGCCAAGCGCCGTCCTTCGCCCAACGTGATTAACAACCTGGATGTTCTGGTGGTCGATCTTCAGGACGTGGGCGCGCGCTTCTACACCTACGCAACCACGCTGGGATATTTTCTGGAAGCGGCCGCCAAGGCGCATAAGCCGATCATCGTGCTCGATCGTCCCAACCCAATTACCGGTGCGTACGTGCAAGGTCCGGTTTCCGATGCCGGGCAGGAAAGTTTTGTGAACTACTATGCTCTGCCGGTGCGGCATGGCATGACAATGGGTGAGCTGGCCAAGCTGTTCAACGAGGAAAAGCACATCGACGCCGATCTTACCGTGATCCCAATGCGCGGCTGGATGCGAGGCGACTGGTTTGACTCGACCGGGCAGATCTGGGTGAGCCCGTCGCCGAATCTGCGCGACCTGGAGCAGGCGGCACTGTATCCCGGAGTAGCGTTGATCGAAGGAACCAACGTTTCGGTGGGACGCGGCACCGACAGTCCATTCAAGCTGGTGGGTGCGCCGTGGGTTGATGCCAAAGAGCTGGCCGGTTATCTGAATGAGCGCGACATTGCCGGAGTGCGATTCGTGCCCACGACGTTCACGCCGACGGCGGGCCCGCACGCTCGCCAGCAGTGCGCCGGGGTGAGCATCATGGTTACCAATCGCGACATGCTGGACGCGCCCGAGCTAGGCTTGGAGCTGGCGGCGGCGCTGCACAAGTTTTTCCCCATGGGGTTCGACATGAGCCACATCAACCAGTTGTTGGTGAACCAGGCAGCGTTTAAGGCGCTGCAGGCAGGGGAAGATCCGCATCGCATTGCCGAAGATTGGCAAGACAAGCTGGACCAGTTTAGGGAGACGCGAGCGAAATATTTGATCTATTGAGCATTGGCGGGGCGGTGCATCTTCGCCGGATCGAGAGCCAGATTGCTTTCCAGCACCATCTCGATCGAGGAACCAGTCCCGAGCTGAATCTCGGGGCCGCGGCTCAGCAGCACCGTAGCCAGCCCAATGACTCCGCCAACGCCAGCGCCAATCGCTGCGCCTTTTCCGCCGTCCGCCAGCGCCCCGATACCGGCGCCGGGAATCGTGGCTTCGGCGATGGTCGCGGCGTCCTTCCCCTTGCCGCTATTGCCCTCGATAGTTCCTTCCTTGCCCTTCATGGAGTTGTCTTGTGAGCCGGGCGTGCCTTGCACCGCTCCCGGCAACAGGATGGTGTATCCGTTGGGGAAGATCATGGAGGTGAAGCTCATCTGCAATTCCGCGCGTCCCTTTACCCGGCCCGGACGCAGCACGCGGCGGACTTCGCCTTGCACGAAGGTCCCGGCGGGAATAACGATCTGATCATTCTGAGTGATAGGAAATGCGGTCTCGGCGTAAACCGGATCGCCCGGGCGCGCGTTTTTGCTGGTGACGCCTTGCTTCAGAGTGAGCGGAATTTTCGTGCCGGCGGGGACAGTGATTGGCGGTGGCGCGGGCGGTGGCGTATCCGTATTGGCTTGAGACGAAGTGACCGCTGTGGTGCGGGGCGTGAGATGCGGCATGTCGGCACTGGTCTGGGCCGAGGCCGCAATCGCGGCCACGCCCAAGCTCACGGCTGCGGCCAGCAAGGCCAAAACTGCTCTCATTCTTCCTCCCGAGGCAAACTGACCTCTCCCGCAGTCAGATGGAACGCCGCTGCCGCGTAAAAGTCGCGCTCGTTCTACTTCAAGTTATACAACGCGTTCACGTGCGCCGTGACGGTAATCTTCTCCGCTCCAAACTCGGCCGTAGGAGGTGCGGGAGCAGCCGCCCCAAGCTGCGCTGACATGGCTTTTGCCATCATGGGGCGGACCGGACTTTGCTCATAGGTATCGACCGAGGCGTATGACAATTCGCCCAGCGTTCTCCCGCTGGAACGTGCCACTGCATTGGCCTCGTCATGGGTGCGGCGCAAGGCGTCTTCCACGGCTTTGATCTTCGCTGAGTCTATGTCGTCGAGCTGGTGACTGATCGAGGTGTCAGTCACCTCCATGTTCGACAGCCCCTCGGCGATGGGCCCGATTTTGGAAAAATCTTTCAGCTTGATACTGATGTTGGCATCGACGCGATAGCCGACCAGCTTGCGCTTGGGATTCTTGTAGTCATAGACGGGCTGGGTGGCAAAGCGACTGATCTGGGCGTCCTTAGGATCGAGTCCGTTGCTGCGCAGCAGTTGCCGGATCTGCTCGGCGGCCTGGGTGGCTTTCTGGGTCGCATCCGGCAGCTTGTCTTCCTGGGCGGAGACATTGAACTGCACCAGAGCAGTGTCGGGATCGGAATCGAACTTGCCGTCGGCTCCAACCCATAGGGTGTTGGGTAAAGGATTGGGCGTGCGGTCCTGCGCCACCATCGGCATTGCGACGGCGAGCAATAATGCGGCGACAATAAACGCTGTGTGTTTTTGCATGATACTTTCTAGACGCCTCGCACGGGAAAGAGTAAGCCAAATGCACCCCGTCAGCCAAACCCCCGATATATTGCAGCGCCGAATGATGATCCGGCGAAGGAGGTCTGGCCACGGAGCACTCTCGCAGACATTGTATGGACGAGGCATTGGACGGGGATAGTCGGATTTTTCCGCGAATTGCGGAGCCTCCCGTTACGGGAACCAGGCGTGCTCGAAGCAGATTATGGCTTTGTAATCTGTTGACTAGAGCGCGGGAACCAAGCTTACTATGTACTTTTTGGGGCTCGGAAATCATCCAAGCGTTGTAAACAGGAACCTAAAGCAGTAGGTTGTTGCTAGGCGCCACTTCCTGTGTAGGCGTCGGAATGGGGAGGCTGCGATGCGCCGATGGTATGTACCACTCACAGTCCTGGGACTGGGAGGTGTTGGGGCGTTTCTGCTTAGCGAACGCGGCCGCAGTGCAGTGCGCGGGCTGGTGCAGAGTTTCCGTGAAGCACCGGAGCGATGGCTGGAATGGAATGACAGCCTGGACAACGAACTGGAGCGCATCCAGACGGCACTGAATCAGATCGCGGAGTCGCTCGATCCACACCGCGGATTGAGGCAGCAGTAGAGCGTCCGTACCTTCGAAGGGGATGGCCTTCAGGCCGTCCGTAAATGCCCGTTACAAAGGCACGGCCTTGGCCCTGAGGCACTCCACCTGGCTTAATCAGACCTTCCTTAGGCTGGCGCCAGTTGGTTGATTCTTCCCGCCATCTTGATGTCACGCTGGGTCACTCCGCCGGAGTCGTGCGAGACGAGGGTGAGCGTCACCTGGTTGTAGTTGATCAGAATATCGGGATGATGATTCACGGCTTCGGCCGCCTCGGCGATATGGTTGACGAATTCCATGGCTTGCACGAAATTAGCAAACTGGAAGACGCGCTCGATGGCGAGGCCGTTTTTCTTCCAGCCGACGAGTGGTTGCAAGACCTGCTGAATCTCAGCGTCCGACAAGACAGTGCTCATTTATGCATTCCTCAATAATTGAACCGCCGCAATTGAACCGCCGCGCCAACCCGGGCCGGACGGCGGCCAGGCGAAACTTCGTGGGGCTTTAGTTTTATCCCCGGAGTGCCTTTTTGGTTCCGTAACGCCGTTGGTTATTCTGGTTTTCGATTTCGTTTCTTAACTCCAACCAGATAGGTTCGGTGATCGACAAGAAAACCTTCACCACCTCGGGGTCGAATTGTTTGCCCGCGTTACGTTCGATCTCGCGCCGGCCGGAGGAGATGGACTGGGCGGCGCGATAGGGACGGTCGGAGGTGATCGCATCGAAGGTGTCAGCGATGGCAAATATGCGCGCTCCCAGCGGAATCTGGTCGGCCTTGAGGCCACGCGGGTAGCCGCTGCCGTCGTAGCGTTCCTGGTGCGAATACACGATGTCGGAAGCCTCCTGCAGGAAGGGTATCTTGCGCAGCATCTGGTAACCCAGCAGGGCGTGCTCGCGCATGATTGCCTGCTCCTCCGGGCTGAGGCGTCCGGGCTTGCGCAGAATTGCATCGGGAATTGCCATCTTGCCGACGTCGTGCAGAAAGGCGCCCCGGGCGATGATGCGCACGCGGTCCTGGGGCAATTGCATGGCGCGGGCGATGGCGATGGTGAATGCGGTGACGCGCTTGGAGTGGCCTTCGGTCTCGGCGTCCTTGAGATCGAGCGCGTCCCCCAGCGCCTCCAAGGTGATGTCATAAGAGCGTTCGAGGTCGGTGAGGGCCTTGCGCAACATGTCGGTGCGGGCTGAGACCAGCGACTCCAACTTGGTCTGATAGGCAAGATTCTCCAGCTTCAAGCGGCGGGTCTCGAGGGCGCGGCGCACCACGGCCAGCAATTGTTCTTTCTCGAACGGTTTCAGCAGGTAGTCGTAGGCGCCGTTGCGGATGGCCGCCAGGGCAACCGAAATGTCGTGCACCGCGGTCACCATGACGACTGGAATATCGGGGTGCTCCTGCTGAATGCGCGAAAGCAGAGTGATGCCGTCCATGCCCTGCATAATCAAGTCGGAGAGGACGATGGAGATGCCATCGTCAGAACGCAGCAGCGCTAAGGCGTCGTGGCCGGAGGTGATGGGTTGGCAGTTGAAGCCGGCGTGGGCGAGGATCGAGCATATGACCTCGCGGATGGAATTCTCGTCGTCAACCACTAATATGCGTTGGTCGGCCATGGCAAGTCGGACTAACTGCGTTCCATATTGGGGGTGGCGCTTACCGTCTCTGACTCGATTGTAGCTATGCGACCCGCAATTTGTGGCTATCAATCTTCCTTAGCCGAGGATTTTGGTCGCCAAGTGTTACAACCTTCAGCTGCAAGAGAATATAGCCGGGAAAAATTACATACCGGGATCCACGCCGATTGGCATCGCGATACCAACTGATGGCAATGAAGCGCCAATAGTCTCCCGCAGCTCGCTCCGCGGCAGCCGCGAGAATCTGGGTTCCGGCAAACCTACTTCTGATATTGAAGCACCAAGGACTCTTAGTTTCAAGTATTTAGTGACGACCCACATTCTGGTTGACGATCTTGGCCACTCTTGGGCACATCGATTGCAAAGTAGTGAGGCGTTGCTGATTCAAGGATTGACGAGCACAGCGAACAGCAGCTGCCCAAGAAGCGAATTTCGAAGGGAGATATCCATGAACCTCAGTATTCAGGAAGTGAAGATGTCCGGTCTTGCCGCATACATGCCAGCCGTTCTACATCCGGGTGTGGAAACCTGCAGCGCGATATACGAGCAGAACCGCCATCGGATTTACTCTCTGGCGTTCTGGATGACCGACCACGAGTTGGTGGCGGAAGAACTGATGACCCACACCTTCTGCCGCGCCTTCAGCCGGACCGATGCGCCGGACGCCGAGGAAATCGATCAAGCTCTGATTGCCGAACTGCGCGAATATATGCCGCTGGGCCCACTGACCCTCGATTGTGCGCCGTGCCACCAAGTATTGTCCGTACGGCACAACACGCTGCGCGTGGACCTGGAGCGGGCGGTGATCCAGTTACCGGATACCGAAAAAATGATTTTCCTGATGCACGACGTGGAAGGCTACGATCACGCCCGCATCGCGCGGCTGTTGGGAATGACCGAAGATAGTTCGCGCCAGGGACTACACCAGGCCCGATTGCGGGTGCGTGAGTTGCTGGCGCAATAAGCGGGAGCTTGCTGGCTAGATTTCTCTGCCGTATCTCAGCCTCTCTCCTGAATTTCTTGGCCCCTCGCGAGAGGGGCATTCTTGTGCAAGCAGGAATCTCGGAGGAGGCACCTCCTACAGGTCGGTCGGAGAATAGAGTGTCAAGTCGGAAACGCACTGAAATCCGGCATCACGGCTTGCCAGCCGTGAAAGTCCGTAGTTGCGCATCGATGCCACGACAAGGGAATCGTTGTTGAGGAGCCCATACTGATCCCGCTCTCTGTGCGCACAGCGAATAACATCTTCATCAAGGCTCAAGAACAAGATGTTGAGGGATAACAGACGCTCAATCTCGCTCCAGTAGTCGGTTAGCTGTCGCACTCGTTCAGGGTGTTCACTGAGTAGCTTCCGGGGATTCGTACCAGCTAACCCCTTGTTCTGGGCTTCAATACACATCAGGCGATGAGTGACTTCGCTGACAACATGATATGAGCTGATTCCTGTTACTTGTTCGTCGCTGCACCGATACAGCAGCTCCGAGCACTCACGGGAGACACCGGAAAGTCCGTAAATGAATATGTTGGAATCTAGAAAAACATCGCTTCCGGCTGGCAGGCTGGACAGCGGTCGAGCGGGCATTCGCTAGGATTCTTCCTCGAACTCAGGGTTTTCGGCAGCCATCTTCCATTGATCTTGGGTGAGACGAAGTTTGGATGCAGTCTTTAGGGCTGCCAGCGATCTGGAGATGCGGGTTTCGCGGGTAGCAGGAGTAAAGAAGTGTTCTTTCAGCGCATGCAACTTCTGGGCAGGTGCTTCTCCGGGATAACGAATTGGCATTTTGGACGCCATCTATCCACATCGTAACATCAGGCGCTAACCAAGTCACAGCCGCTAATCTCTTGCCGCCCCATCTTCTGCGCTCTCCAACTCCTCTTCCTCTTCCCGCTTCAGCGGACGCAGCAGCGGAAACAGAATCACGTCGCGAATGGAACGCGAATCCGTCAGCAGCATAGTCAGGCGGTCGATGCCTACGCCTTCGCCGGCAGCCGGGGGCAGGCCGTACGACAGCGCGCGGATGTAGTCTTCGTCCATCTGGTGCGCTTCTTCGTCGCCGCGGGCGCGCTCGCCCAACTGCTGCTGGAAGCGGCGGCGCTGCTCTTCCGGATCGTTGAGCTCGCTGAAAGCGTTGCCAATTTCCAGGCCCCCGGCGAAGATTTCGAAGCGCTCCACCCAGTCGGCGTTCGCGCTGCGCTCGCACGCGTCACTAGAAAAGCCCTCGCGCTTGTTCTTCGACAGCGGCGAGATGGCCAGAGGAAAGTCATAGATGAAGGTCGGCTGGATGAGGTGCGGCTCGGCGACGAACTCGAAGATCTCGGCGATAGTTTTGCCGTCGGGCGCGACCGGATCGTAGGGGATGTGTGGGTTCGTCAGGTTGTAGCGACGGACCATGGCGGCGATCTGCTCGGGGCTGGAGAAGTCGCTCAACTCAGGCTTATCTCCGGCGTTCTCCGGCCAGAACTTGATGATGGCCTCGCGCATGGAAAGACGCTGTACGTTGCCGAAATCGACTTGGTGGCCGTTGAAGTGGGCGACGGAGGTGCCATTCACATCGCGCGCCACCTGCGCCAACATCTCGGCGGTAAAGTCCATCATGTCGCGATAGTCGGCGTAGGCCATGTAGAACTCCAGCATGGTGAACTCGGGATTGTGCTGGGTCGAGATACCTTCGTTGCGGAAGTTGCGATTGATCTCGTAGACGCGGTCCATGCCGCCCACCAGCAGCCGCTTCAGATACAACTCAGGTGCGATTCGCAGGTAGAGATCGACATCGAGCGCGTTGTGATGGGTGACGAACGGCTTGGCCACGGCACCGCCGGCAATGGGATGCATCATCGGCGTCTCCACCTCGGTGAAGCCGTGCTGGTCGAGAAAGCGCCGCATCGACTGCACAACTTTCGCCCGCTTGGTAAAGACCTCGCGCACCTCGGGATTCATGGTGAGATCGAGGTAGCGGCGGCGATAGCGCGTCTCCACGTCCTGCAGGCCGTGCCACTTCTCGGGCAAGGGAAGCAAGCCCTTCACCAGGAAGGTAATCTCTTCCACGTGGACGGTGAGTTCGTTGGTGCGAGTGCGGAAGAGATGGCCCTTCACCCCGATGTAATCGCCGATGTCGAGCAGCTTGTAGAGCTGGAATGCCTGCTCGCCGACGGCATCGACACGGACATAGATCTGCAGCCGCTGGCCGCCTTGCTGCAGGTGCGCAAAGCCGGCCTTGCCCTGCACGCGGATGGACATCAGCCGGCCGGCGACACGGACATCGACGCGCGGCGATTCCAACTCTGGCCCGGTCTTGGCGGAGAATTGTTCGACTACCTGCGGAATGGCGTGGGTGGTTTCGTAGCGATAGGGATAAGCCGACTGCCCTAGCGCCTCAATCTGCTTCAGTTTTTCTTTGCGTAACTCGTAGATTTTCTGGTCAAGTGCCACGGTGAGTCCTGACGCCCGGCATCGGGCAGAGGCGAATGATGGAGAAGATTGATTATAGAGGGTGCGCGTAGCGAGCGGTCATCAGTGGCTCTTGGTAGGCCCGTCCAGTGGACGGGGGGCTGGTAGTGCAGAATCCAGCGCTTCAGATAACGCCGTGCGCAGGCCGGGCGATTCGAACGTCCAATGCACCTGGCCATAGCGTGCTAAGCACACGATGAACGCGAGCAGATGAATCAGCGGGACGTGCAAAACGTAGTAGGACATCGGCACCTTGCCGATGAGCAGTGCGGGCTGGAGAAATAGAAAGGTGCGGCTGTCGGGCACCCACAGGAAGGGCGTTGCAGAACCCAGCGTCACCACCGGGAACAGCAGTGACGGCCAGGTGAAGCAGTAGACAAGGTCCACATCCTTTCCACCAGACCGCTTACAGCTCCACTTCGTGCAGCTCCGGCTGGGGAGGTGGGATGGTGTGCAGCGCCTCGACCATGGCGTCGGCAAACTCGCTGGTGCCGGCGGTGCCGCCCACGTCGCGGGTAACGTGCGTCCTCTCGGTGTAAACCTTCTCCAGCGCCAGACGGATGTGGTTGGCGGCATTCTCCTCGCCGAGGTGGCGCAGCATCAGAATGCCGGAGCGCAGCACCGCCGTAGGGTTGGCAATGTCTTTACCCGCGATGTCAGGCGCCGAGCCGTGTACCGCTTCGAAGATGGCGCATTCGTGTCCGAAATTCGCGCCCGGCACCAGGCCCAGTCCGCCGACGAAGGCGGCGCACAGATCAGAGATGATGTCGCCGTAGAGATTCTCCAGCAGCAACATGTCGTACTGATAGGGATTCATCACCAGCTGCATGCAGGTGTTGTCCACAATGTGCTCGCCGTAGGTGATCTCGGGATACTCCTTAGAGATGTTGCGCGAGCAGCGAATGAACAAGCCATCCGACAGCTTCATGATGTTGGCCTTGTGGATGGCGTGGATCTTTTTGCGGTGCATGCGGCGGGCGTACTCGAAGGCGAAGCGGGAGATGCGCGTGGAGGCTTTCTCGGTGATGATCTTCAGACTTTCGACTACGCCGGGCACGACTTCGTGCTCGATGCCAGAGTAGAGCCCCTCGGTGTTCTCGCGCACGATGACCAGATCGACGCCGGGATAGCGCGTGGGGACCGCGGGCAGATTGCGGATGGGCCGGAAGTTGGCGAACAGTTCGAACTGCTTGCGCAGGGCGACATTGATGCTGGAGAATCCGCCGCCGATGGGCGTGGTCACCGGCCCTTTCAGGCCCACGTGCGTGCGCTCGATCGACTCGGTGAGTTCTTTGGGGATGTACTCGTGATATTTCTCGAAGGCTTCGGCGCCGGCGGCGTAGCTTTCCCACTCGAATTTGACGCCGGTGGCTTCCAGAATGCGAACTGCTGCGTTGACAACTTCGGGGCCGATACCGTCACCGGGAATTAACGTAACTTTGTAGGAAGATGACATTTGATTTTTGGCTTTTTTATGTCTTAATCAGTAAACGTCTTATTACAAGCTATCTCATAAATCCGGGACGCTCCCAACCGGGTAACCTCCGGGCTAGAGCCCAACATTTAACAGCGCCCTTGCGGCACGGCTGAAGCCGTGCCCTTCCAAACCCGATTTATGAGATGAGCTTCTAGTAAGACGGCTCTCCAGATTTGGCTTTGGTTGCCCCGCTTTCCTTGGTGTCGAGCAACTCCTTCAACTCGGCCATGAACTCGCGCACGTCCTTGAAGTCGAGGTAAACTGACGCGAACCGGACGTAGGCGACCTTGTCGATGTTCTTCAGGCGATTCATGATCAGCTCACCGATTTCGCTGGTCTTGCGCTCGCGCTCGGGCGAATCGACGACAAAGCCTTCGGCGTCGTTGACGATCTGCTCCAGCTTGCCCATGGAGACAGGGCGCTTCTCACAGGCCCGCAGCACTCCGCTAAGGACTTTTTGCCGCTCGAATTTCTCCCGACGGCCGTCTTTCTTGACTACCATGTAAGGGATTTCGTCGATGCGTTCGTAGGTGGTGAAGCGCTTTTCGCACTTCAGACACTCGCGGCGGCGGCGGATGGACTCGCCTTCCTTGCTTTCTCGCGAATCGACTACTTTATCGTTTTCAAAGCCGCAAAACGGGCACTTCATGGATGAGAGGGCTACTCTTCGATTGTAACAGGGGAGGCGAGTTCACCACCACGGAGGCACGGAGAGCACGGAGTTTAGGACTGATGAAAGTGTCACATCAGTGCTGCGGCGCTGACACTAGCGTGTTTTCTTCTTCGGTCTTGATCTTCCGGAAGCTTCTTCAGGCTGATACTTGATTCCCCAGATTCGCAATAGCTGCTGGCAAGCAGCTGCGAAGTCGCCTGTGAAATCGACGAATTCAAACTGTCCAAGTGTCCAGGAAAGGGTGCGGTATTGAGAGGGTTTCCGAAGGAGAGGGATGATCCGTCCGTCGTAACGCGTCTCGCTAAGCGCAAAAAATAGTTCCCGCTTCACCCAAAGCGAGCGTACGGCCGCGGGTGTCAATACCACCAGGAACCAGTTGCACTCATCCAGGGCGCGGCCAATCTCATCATGCCACTGTTGCGCGCCCCTGATGTGTTCGGCACTATACCAATAAGGTATTCGGTGCTGCTCCAGAACGCGCCTCAGGTGAAGGACAAACGAGCGGTCCCGGCCAGAGTGTGAAATGAAAATCTTCTTGTTGCTGCGTCGGGAGGAAGGCATTAGGTACTTAGGCGACCTGCTTTAAAGCACCTGCGATTGATTCACCAATCTTGGTAAAGCCTAGCCTTGCGTCGAAGATCTTGAATTCCCGTAAGATCCACGGCATTGAGGGGGTGGGTCTCACCTGCACGGGGAACAGCCTACCCTCATACTTCTGGTCCCCGAGGGCGTATTCGATTTCGCCCCTGACCCATTCCGAGCGCATGGATTCAGGCGAAACCAGAACGACCATGGCTTCCGAGTTCTTTAGCGCTTCACCGTTTCGGAGCCAAACATTATCCCCCGGGAGAAGCTCCGCGTCGTGGCTCCAGACAGAAAGCCCCCTTTTCTTGAGATCCGCCGCAAGGGCTTCGGCCAGAGCCCCATCGGGGTGCGCGTAGCTTAGAAAAACTTGCACTGATTTACGTCCTCTCGATACGACGCATTCTATCATCGATATCAAAGCCACCAACCAACCCTATTCCGCCAGCGCGGCGGCCTTCTCCTCGGCTGCGGCGACGGCACGAATCGATACATGCTCATGGCGGGCGATGGCCAGCCCCGCGGGTATCACGGACATAAATGTCACTGCCCACAGCAGGATGCCGCAGCTCACCGCCAGTTCGTGCTCGATGCCAAAGCCCGCGCTCAACATGCTGATAGTCGCCAGTTGCGAGCCGCCGCCGACAGCCGGCAATTGCAACATCGATCCCACCATGCTGGAGCCCATCAGCACCACCTCGTGAGGTAATGTGAGGCTGCGCAGTTCGCCGGGATAGGCGTGGGTGACGGCGTAGTAGGCGAAGGCGATCAAGATCCACATGACGAACGAAACGCCGACCAACTGCAGCGCCGAGCCGAAATCCTGAATGGTTTCCAGACCATGACTGAAGGAGAGGACTTTTTCCTGCACATGATGTGCCAGCTTGGGAGCGAAGCTGACGACGCGGCCGTGCAGAAACTGGGCCACGCGCTCGCCTGATCGGCGAATGATTACGATGCCGATGACCAGCACCACGATCAAGGCCATCAGGACGAATGACGCTTCACGCAACTGGCGATAGAAGTGGAGTGACCGCAGATCAGGCGACAGGAAACTGAGCGCCAGCAGGACGGCGAAAGCGCCCATGTCGAAAATGCGTTCCACTCCCCAGACGGCGATCTGCGAAGTGAAGGTGAGACGTTCTTTCTTGGCGATGATGTAAGGGCGAATCATTTCGCCGGCGCGGCCCAGCAGCGCCAGCGCGGCGAAGCCGACGAATTGCGGCGCCAGTAATCGCGCGGTGGTCGTCTTGCGAACCGGCTTCAGGAAGATGCGCCAGCGAACCGCGCGCAGCACGTAAGCAAGGTAGGTGAGCGCGAGACCGTAAAACACGTAGAGCCAGCTGACGTGCTCGGTGCGGTTCCAGAACATTGGCCAGTCGAAGGTCTTCCAGGAGCGAATCTGCAGATAGATGAGCAGACAGAGCGCGACGAGCACAATGCCGAAGATCAGAATGCGTTTCTTGTTCATGAGGAAAAAGTCAGTGGATTCGCCCGCGCGGCCTAAGGGTCAAGGTAAATGAGTGGGGAGGTGGGGTCAAACCTGGCTATTCGTTGCCGCCGGCGGAAGCGGATGCAGTTTGAGCGAGCGAGGGTTTGGTGGATTGGGCGCGGCGTGTCTGTGCTGGCGATTGCGGTTTGCGCTCGGCCAGCTTCTTGCGGTTGTAGTCCTTAATAACGCGCGCCACGTAAGCCTGGGTCTCACGATAGGGCGGAACGCCCTTGTATTGCTGCACCCGCTGCGGACCGGCATTGTAGGCGGCCAGGGCCTTGACCATGTCGCCGTTGTAGAGCAGCAGCAGGGCGCGGAGATAGCGCACGCCGCCGTCCACGTTTTCCGCCGCGTCGAAGCTGTCCTTGACACCCAGCTTGCTGGCGGTGCCGGGCATGAGCTGCATCAGGCCCTGCGCGCCTTTGGGCGAGACGGCGCGCGGATTGCCGGCGCTCTCGGCGTGAATGACGCTGGCAATGAAGTCGGCATCCACCTGGTGCTGATTGCTGGCGACGCTGACGATCGACTTCAAATCCTGCGCCTTCTGACTTGCAACAGCGGTGTCCTCGGGACCGGGCGGAGCCGGTTCGAAGCTTTCGATGTTGGCCGTGGGAACGTCAACGTATCCTGCGGCGGCATCGGCGCTCATGTATAAGCGGGTGGTGGCGCCGACCACTTCGTGATGGTCGTGACGCAAGCTGAAGCCGTTGGACAGGTTGGCCAGCTCGGCGGCATGGAGGGGAGCGACGAAAAGTACGCCGAAGAGTGCGATTGCGATAAAGGCCGATGCGCGGGCCGACGAACCGCAGATCCCTCGGCTCCGGCGGCGAAGCGCCGCTTTCGCCCGGGATGACAAATCATAATGAAGCTTGCGTAATTGGAAATCTGATCTACACATTCACGCTTGCCGTCTTGGAATCCAGTACCTGCTCGATGGCCGCAGCCACGCCGCTCTGGTCATTATGCAAAGTAATGGTCCAGCCATTCAGCTTCAGATCGTCGGCGGCATTTCCCATGATCACCGGATGTCCGGCAAAGGTCAACATCTCGATGTCATTATAGTTATCGCCGATGGCCATCACCTCGGAGCGGTCGATGCCACGATGCTTGGCCCAGCGCTCCAGGGCGTGGCCCTTGGAGCAACCGGCGTTCAGGATGTCGAGAAGGGAAAGGTCGCGATGGTCGTACTGGGTCCGCAGGACGGTGAAGTCGGCGGCAAAGTCGCAGGCGGTGAGCTTCGACAGGGCGCATTGCATTAGTTCGACCGGGCCGCAGAACATGGCCTGAATAGGGTCCTCGGTCAATGCTTTGTCGATGGGATTGATGTACTCGATGTAGGGGCCGTTCTTTTCCATCCAGCGCTGGATGACGCCGTAGAGATGCTGGTGACTTTCGCAGACGATAGCGCCCGCGCCTTCGCGGTCGAAGGTGAGCACCATGTGGTTGCGGAACTGGCGCATGTGATGGCAAAGCCGGACGGCCGTGGCTTGGGGCAGCAGGTCCTGATGAAATAATTCTCCGCGGGTGGAGCGGGTGACCGCGCCATTGGAGCTGATGAGCCCGTGATCGAATCCCAACGACTCGGCGATGGGCAGCGCGAATTTGTGCCTGCGCCCAGTACACAGCACTACTTCGATACCCGCCTCGTGCGCGCGCCGCAGCGCATCCAGATTGGCTTGCGATACCTGGAACTGGGAATCGAGCAGCGTGCCATCGATGTCGATGGCGATGAGGCGGATGGAGTGGGTCAACATGATCCATTCTAGCAGCCGATTTGGTGGTCCTCCTGTCGCGCCAAGAAGTCGCCGGATGGCAAATGCCTCGGCGACGGTCAGAACTGAGGCGGTGTGGCCTTCAGCGCCGTCGAGTCGATGCCTTCGCACATCCCGTTGCTCACGGTTAGGTTGCCGTGGGCGTCAAGCCTCACCGTCCAGAGGGAGTCGTAATCGGTGTCTGGCCAAGCGGGCGCCTGCGGGCCGTCCCCGTGATAGGTAGCCAATAGCGCATTGATTGTGGGTTGTATGAATTGGTAAGCCCACGCCATCAGCGCCCTCTGATTCGAAAATGTTTGGCCAGTAAAGAAAAAATCGCTGGTTTGCCGAGGGGCGGCGTTCTGATCGGACATCAGGACGCTGGTGACCAGATTGTAGGGCAAGTTATTGGCGATGGCGTAGGGTGCAGCGGTCAGCGCCGGCGCAAGAGTCGAAAAGTAGGAGTCACCCGAAGTGCTGACCGTGCCTTGGCCAAATTGACCGGGGTCCATCGAATAAACCACTTGAGGGGTGATTTTGCCAAGCAGTGCGTTGGGAAGATCCAGCGCGCGCCATTGCCCCGCGCCGACATAGTTGTTGTCGGACCAGTAGCCCTGGGGATGCGCCTCGGCGTGCCGGATAATGTAAACGGTTTCGTTGATGTTGGTGCCGGCCGGAACTACAGCGCCCCCCTGACCGCCGGTCACAGTGATGCTAAAAGGCTTCTGGGCCGTGCATGCGGCGCTGACCAATTTCGGCGGGGGCAGCACAGGGTAGCTGGAAGGCGGATTCAGATTGCTGTTGTAGGTGACCAGCGTGGCCTTGCCCGACGGCGCAATCGCGATCGCATAGATATAGTTAGGCCCCGCATAACTGGCCGGAAGACCCAGGTTGTACCCTTCGAGCCGGTTGATGCTGGCCAGCAGGGCGGTGGTAGTCTCCCACGGCGCCGAGAAGACGTAGAAGCCGGCAACATTCGCCTTGACGATATCGCTGACCAGGTTTTCGTTGTTGCCTTCCTGGTCATTGAAATCGAGCCCCTGGCAAGTGGGGCAGAATTGCGGCTGTGGAACAACTCCGCTGGGCATGGGCCCTGGCGCATAGGATGCATTGATGGGGTAGTTCTGGCCGGTGTATGGGGTGCCACCCTCAGCGTCACTGGACAGCGTGATCTGGTTTAGCAGGGCGAACTGCTGAATGGTCTCGACTGCCACCATATCGGGGTAATGACTTGCAGTTTGCAAATGAGTCATCGGTACCAGCGCGTAGATCCCAGTGACGTTCTTCGTCCCTAGCACTTGCTGCTTCAGGAACGTTCCCATCTGAAGTGACCGCTGTAAACCCTGACTGGTGAGGTTTGCCGTCTTGGGATTGACGTCGCCGGAAGCCTGGTAGGCCAAGTCCTCACTTACTACAAAGATCAGGTTGACATTGGCGGCACTCAGCGGAGCGGGAGTGGGCGGCGCTGGCGGATCGGGACGGGCAGAGCCGCCGCATCCGGCCAGCAGGGTCAGGGCAGAGACTAAGAACACTAGCGATAGGACAGTGATTTTGTTCATAGGGGCCATGGGTCTTCTCTCGCGACCAGTTTCACGCGGGAGGCGATTCCTGGGCAGTGACATCTAGGGCAATGGGGTGAGTAATAAGACGAGCAATTCCAAGAAAGGGCCGGCTCCCAATCCGGGATGCCTACCCCGGTTGAGATTTCCAGCGAACCGCCGACGGTCGGCGAGCGTCCAAGCCCATTCTGCGAAAAGGTCCGAAGTGGGAGACCCTGGTCAGTAAGTTGGACGTTGGCGAAAAGGTTCTTCCCAGCGCCCTGCCCGCAGACGTAGAGTAAAGGCGATGGAACTGCGCAAAGATCCCATCACACGCTCGTGGGTCATCTGCGGCGACGAGCCCGAAGCCGGCGCTTCTCCGGACTATTTCTGCCCGTTCTGCCCGGAGTCGGGCCAGCCGCTACAGGTGATTGCGACGGCGCCCACGGTGAATGGCAGCCCGTGGTCGGCGCGCGCCGTGGTCCATCCGCGGCCGCTGTACGGAATCGATGGCGAGCCGGGGCGATCGGGCAACGGGCTTTACGATAGGATGCGGCCGGTCGGAGCGCACGAAGTCATCGTGGAAAATGCCCGCCATGACCGCCATCTGTGGAACGCCGAAGATCGCGAGATCGAAGAGTACCTGGCGCTTTGCGGCCAGCGCATTCAGGACCTGAAAGGCGACACCCGTTTCAAGTACATCAGCGTTTTTAAGAATTTCGGTAGCATGTCGGGGCAGGAGTTCGACCATCCGACATCGGAAATTGTGGCCACGACGTTTGTACCGAGGCGCGTGCTGTACGAGTTGCGGGCAGCAAAACAGCACTTCCAGGTAAAGGAGCGCTGCGTCTTCTGCGATATTCTGCAGCAGGAGCAGGAACAGAAGCTGCGCGTGATCGAAGTGCGTGGCGACTACATTGCCACTTGTCCGTATGCGCCTCGCGTTCCCTACGAAACCTGGATCGCTCCGCGCAGCCATGAGGCGTATTTCGAGCGCACCGCCATGAAGTCGGGCGCGATGCGCGACTTTGCTGCACTGCTGCGGCGCACCTTGCACCGCATCCGCACTATCGCCGACGGCTTCCACATGGTGCTGCACACCTCGCCAAACACCGTGCGCCGCTCGGACACGCTCGGGTTCTGGAAGACCCTCGACGAAGACTACCATTGGCACATCGAGATACTGCCCCTGCTTGGCACCAAGGCCAAGTCCTACACCTTCAAGGAGGTTTACTACTCGCCGGTAAGCTCGGAGACGGCGGCAGCGATTCTGCGGGAACGGCCGACGGAGTAAGAACCAGCAGTCAGCCGAAGAGACGCGGGACGACCGGGAACGCTGTTGGCGGGAATAGAGATCCTTCGACTCGTCGCTACGCTCCTCGCTCAGGATGACAAGTGTGGTGGCTGAAATGAGAGTATTGCCTGGATGATAGCTCCAATGGCTGATCAGAGCCCGGGGTGGATGACAACGCGATTGGCTGAATGCCGAGTGCTGAGTGCTGACTGCTGAGTGCTGACNNCCAATTGCCCGTCGTCGATGATCGCGGACTACAATGTACCCATCGCTATGACCATCCGCCGCATCAAGGCCTACAGCGGACAAACTGGCTACGTCTATCAATACTACTTCGTAGGCAAGCGGCCGGCATTGCAGGGCGATCCCGAAGCGCCTGCAATGGAATTTGTCTTCGACGTGACCGCAGACCGTAAGACGACGTTTGCGGTCAGCATCTTTCTGCCACCGCAAGCGCTGGAGGCCTGGGCCGTTAGCCGGGGCCGCAGCCTGAGCGAGCCGGAACAGTATGCCGCGGTGAAACTGCGGCTGATGCAAGCCTTCGACGAAATCCCCGACATGCTGAGTCAGGGCCGGCGTTTGCGGCTGGACGCCGAGACGCTGCCCGTCCTGCTGGAATCCATTGGAGTGGAATAGGGCAGGTCCGGAAGATCTGCAATCGGGCTAACGCAAGATCGATCGCAGCGTCCAAGTTAACAGGGGATGAGAACCTTCCGTCAGTACACGTTTCTGAAACGGGTGATGGCAAAGGTGGCACGAGCGCCTCGCCCGTTGCTGTACATGGTGAGCAAACTTGGCCCATAATCATGCTACCAGCGGGTGAGATGGCGATGTTCGAGGAAATGCCGTGGCCGGGACGCAAACGATGGAGCGCTTCCATAGTGGCGTCGTTTGCCGTGCACATTGCGTTGGTGCTGGCCTTGCTGTACAAATCCGCTCCTCTGTTCTTGACCCCGTCGGATGTTGCATTGGGGATACCAGGATCGTCGGGATCAGTTTCTATCATTTATCTGGCGCCGGTTGGTGCGGAGCAAACCCGGTCCGCACCAGATAAACCGCAGCTCACCTTGCGGGCTGCCCTCCCCAAGAAACTCAAGCCGCCCAAGATTGAGACCAAGCCTGAACCCGAGCAGGCCACTGCCGACAATGCGGCTGAGCAGACGGCCCGCGGCGGTTCGCCCTTCGGACGCGTGCCCGGTTCGCCCATCACCGGTGAGGAAGTGATTCCTGCCCTACCGGAGGTTTTTCCCGATCCTGCCATCTCGCGCGCCGATTTGCCTGCCGGGGTGCAAGGCGACGTCATCGTCGAGGTCACTATCGATTCGCAAGGCAATGTGGTGGAAACCAAACTGCTGCAGGGAATTGGCTATGGCGTCGAGCAGAAGGTGCTGGATGTGTTGCAGCGTTGGCACTTTCGCCCCGCCATGCGCTACGGGGTGACCATCGCCTCGCAACACATCGTGCACTTCCACTATCCCAGCTAGCCTGCGGCCCAATTCGGAGCCCGTCACAGGGGCTGGTGCCGTACGTCCTTGCAAATCCCAGTGAGTCAATCGGATGTGACCTAGATCACAGGGGCCCGTGATAACTATTACGCGCCCAATATTGCCTGACCGCTATACTTAGACCAGAAGAACGGGTGGGACTTAACCGATACCGTTCCTGGGGTTTATGCCGCTAATCTGGCTGCGAGTCGCGGTGGTTTGCTACGGCGTGGGACTGCTTTACTCGCTGTTGCTGCTGAGTAAGCAAGGCAACGTGCTGGCGAAAGTCGTGGAGCCGGCGGTCGGACTCGGCCTCATTTTCCATTTTGTATCGCTGGTGGAGTCCACCATCCTGATCGGGCATCTGTCGCTGGCTTCGATCCATTATTCGGAATCGTTCCTGGCTTTCCTGGCCATGGTGGTCTTCTTCATCTTCTTTGTCCGTTATCGAACTACGTCACCGGGCATAGTGATCTTTCCTATTGTCTTTGTGCTGACTTTCACCTCCGCCCTCGGGCAGAAGCCGGTAACGCTGACCTCGCCGCTGCTGCGTAATGGCTGGATCTTTGTTCACGTGGTGCTGATCTTCACCGGCTATGCGGGCCTGTTTCTCAGCTTCGGTGCCAGCCTGCTGTATCTGGTGCAGGAGCGCGCGCTGAAATCCAAACGGCCGACTACGCTGCTGACCTGGCTGCCTCCGCTGCAGACCATCGACGATATCGGCTATCGCGCGTTGCTCTTCGGCTTCCCCTTCATGACGTTCGGGCTGGTTACCGGCTCGGTGCTGGCCATCGAGAAGTACGGGCCCATGTTCTTCTACGATCCCAAGATCCTGCTGTCGTTCATCATGTGGGCGGTGTACATGCTATTGCTGTACACCCGTTGGAGTTCGGGATGGCGCGGCCGCCGGGCAGCGTTCATGGCGACTTTCGCATTTGTGATCGCCATCGGCGCCTGGGCGGCGAATTACTTTAGCCGGGTACACCGGTTTATCGCTTCATGAACTTCGTCCTCATCGGCGTGAACCACCAGACCGCACCGCTCGACGTGCGCGAGCAATTCGCCATCTCGGAAGCGCGGCTGCCCGAAGCGGTGAAGTGCCTGGCATCGTATCCCGGAGTGGAAGAGGCGATGATCGTCTCTACCTGCAACCGGGTGGAGATGCTGGCGCGCACGGTGAATGGCACGGCTGACCTGCAAGGGTTCGTGCGCCAGTTCTACGGCTTCGACCCCGGGCCGTATCGCCAGTATATGTACGAATATCACGAGCGCGACGCGGTGCGGCATGTGTTTCGCGTGGCCTCCAGTCTTGACTCGATGGTGGTCGGCGAGCCGCAGATTCTGGGCCAAGTGAAGGAGGCTTATGCCACGGCGCGCGCGGTGGGAGCGGTCAATTCGCAACTGGACGCGCTGCTGACGCGGGCCTTCGCCGTCGCCAAACGGGTGCGCAATGAGACGGCGGTGGCGACGTCGGCGGTGTCGATCGCTTCGGTCGCGGTCGATCTGGCCAAGAAGATTTTCGGCAACCTGCAAGGCAAGAGCGTTTATCTGGTGGGCGCAGGCAAGATGTCCGAGCTGGCGGCGCGGCACCTGCTGGCCCATGGCGCCGAGCACATCTACGTTGCCAATCGCACCTACGATCGCGCGCTGGCGCTGGCGACCAAGTTCAAGGGCGAGGCAATTCCGTTCGAGCAGTTGTACGAAACCGTTTCCCGCGCCGACATCGTCATCACTTCCACCGGAGCGCCGCACGCCATCTTCCGCAAGGAGCACGGCGAGAAGTTCCTGAGCCGCCGCCGCAACCGTCCCATGTTCTTCATCGATATTGCGGTGCCACGCGACATCGATCCGGAGATGAACAAGCTGGACGGCGTCTTCGTCTACGACATCGACGACCTGCAGCAGGTGGTGTCGTCGCATGTGGCCGATCGCCGGGTAGAGGCCGATCGCGCCGAAGCTATCGTGCAGCTTGAGGTAGACAAATTTCAGGCGCGACTGCAGACGCTGGACGTGGTGCCGACCATCGTCTCGCTGCAGGAGCATCTGGAGACGGTGCGCCAGGCCGAGATCGATCGCGTGCGCGGCCGCTTGGGCGCCATGAGTCCGGAGCAGGAGCTGGCGGTGGAAGCATTGACGCGAGGCATCATCAACAAAATCATGCACACACCGATCACTACACTGAAGAGCGCGGCGCGCGAATCGTCGGAGGCCACGACGGTCATCGACCTGGTGCGCAAGTTGTTTGGGTTGCGCGACGCAAAAGTGTCGGCGGAGCGAGACGAGCCCGACACCGTGGCCAGCGGCAAACCGGGAGCGCGGAACTGATGGCGCGTCTCAGGATTGGTTCTCGCGGATCGCAACTGGCACTCTGGCAAGCCAACCACATTTCGGCGCTGCTGCGCGAGCAGGGGCACGAGATCGAGTTGGAAATCATCAAGACCACGGGCGACAAGATCACCGATGTGGCGCTGGCGCAGGTGGGCACCAAAGGAATGTTTACCAAGGAGATTGAAGACGCGCTGGCCGAGGGCCGCGTGGATCTCGCGGTGCATAGCCTGAAAGACCTGCCGACGGAATTGCCGCCGGGCTTTGAGTTGGTGGCGATCACCACGCGGGTAAATCCGCGCGACGTGTTTCTTTCCGTGAAGTACGACAGTGTCAGAGCTCTGCCCAAGGGCGCGCTGGTGGGGACCAGCAGTCTGCGGCGGCAGGCGCAGTTGAAGGTGGCCCGGCCCGATCTGGTGATTCATGCGCTGCGAGGCAATGTCGACACGCGGGTGCGCAAACTGGAAGCAGGCGAGTACGATGCGATCATCCTGGCCGCCGCCGGCCTGACCAGACTGGGCAAAACGCAACTGGTGAAGGAAGTATTGTCAGAGCAGTTCATGTGTCCGGCCGCGGGACAGGGCGCGCTGGGTATCGAAATTCGCGACGGTGATGTGGAAATGCGCAAGCATCTCACGTTCCTCGACGATGCGGCTGCACGAGCGGCTACCACTTGCGAGCGGGCATTGCTGAACAAGCTGGGCGGCGGATGTCAGGTGCCGATTGGCGCATTTGCCGAGATGAAACATGGCGAGCTGCATTTGTCGGCAATTGTGGCGCAGCCGGATGGGTCGGTGATTCTGCGCGAGCAGCGCAGCGGCAGCGATCCGATTGCGCTGGGCGAGCAGGTGGGCGACATCCTGCTGCAACGAGGAGCAACCAAGATACTGCAGGACGTGTACGGCGAGGCGAAGGTGTCTGCGGCGCAACAGCCGTGAGATGCAGTTGTCAGTGGTCAGTTGTCAGATAAGACATTGTCATCCTGAGTGGAGGCGGCGCTGGGTTTGCGACGCCGGAGTCGATGGATCCCTACTTTGGCAAGTAACTCCTCCAGAAACGTTGCGCGAAGCACACCGCCGCTGACCGGCTGCCGCGTGCTGATTTCGCGGGCGAAAAAACAGGCGGGCGCGTTGTCATCGGCCCTGCTTGAGCTGGGCTGCGAGGTCATCGCGGTGCCTTTCATCGAGATTCGCAAGCCCAGTTCGTACCAGGCGCTCGACACATCGTTGCGAAACCTTGCAACTTACGACTGGCTCATCCTGACTAGTGTGAACGGAGTCGAGGCCCTGTTCGAGCGCATGGCGAAGAAAAAGTTTGCCTCGTCAGCGCTGGCCCATCTGAAGATCGCGGCCATCGGGCCGGCAACCAAGATGGCCATCGAGGAACATGGCCTGCGAGTGACGGTGACGCCGAAGGAATACATTGCCGAGTCGGTAGTGAGTGCGTTGCGGCGGCGCGTGAAAAGTAAGCGCGTGCTGCTGGTGCGCGCCAAGGTTGCGCGCGACGTGATTCCGCG